>JAEEOJ010000071.1 GCA_016284175.1 Lachnospiraceae bacterium
TTATTAAATGTATTGTGGGAATATATACGCCCGATGAAGGAAGTATCACTTTAGACGGTAACGATGTATACGACAATTTGGATGCCAAGAAACGAATAGCCTATGTCGGAGACTATGCTCAATTCGTGCCATTTTACACGGTGTCGGCTGTGCTTAAGATGTATGCGAGATTTTATGATACTTTCAGTATCGATAAGTTTAATAAGTATAACGAGATTTATAAGATACCCCTTAAATCCGTTGCTAACAACCTCTCCAAGGGTCAGAAAATGAGACTTAATATAATGCTTGAAATGTCTAAAGGGGCGGAGTACATCATTATGGACGAACCGGCATCAGGACTTGATCCTATTGCAAAAACGCAGTTTTTCGATATGCTTATTCGCGAGGTCGAGGAAAACGGCACCGGTATTTTTATCAGTTCACACAATTTACAAAGTCTAGAGAAAATTTGCGATGTTGTAACAGTCATGCATCAGGGAGAGATTGAAAGCAATGTGGCGGTCAATGAACTTAAGAGCAAGATTAAACGCGTACAGGCTGTGTTTGAAAAAGGCGTATCGGATGAGGATCTTGTAAACGCCGGATTTGAACATGTATCGCATACAGGCAGCATATATACCATGAATTCAAAGGAAGAAGATGAAAGCATCAAAGAAAAACTTAAGAGTCTTGGTGCATCTTTTATCGAAGTTACGGATCTGTCACTGGAAGAGTATTTCGTTGCTCTTGGTGATAAAAATTAACAATAACAGGAGAAGCCTATGAAAAACTATGGTAAATATATTCGCGAAACAATAGGATTTTGGATAATCACGCTTGTTACTGCATTTTCCTATACGGTGTTTGCGACCAATTACAATTTATCGCTCGGATTTCCCGAGGGACTTGCGGATAATCCCGCGAAATACCTCTCGGATAATTTTACCAACGCAAATGATCTGGCGAAATTCTTGAGGAGCGCTTTTTTACCTGCCACGAATACCATGCTTCATCTTGATGCAACAAATGCTATAGGAAGTCTTATTATAATGATTCTTTTCATTATGATATTTATGATTTTCTATAAGCTTTTGTATAAAGGTTTGGGTGAAAAGAATATCTATACAAGACTTCCGCTTAATAACGGAGATTTCGAATGGTTCTCGTTTGTGACAGGCAATATCTCGATAGTTATATGTATGACGATATCTTTCTTTATATCATACTTAAGATGCAGGATTCTTCTTGGGAAAACTCTTTCTGAGGGACACGATTACATTTTTTCCGTGCTTAATTTACATCAGGATAAGTATTATTTTGCTCTTATCAAAGATGATGTTTTAGTATCGGGAATTTTGTCATACGCATATTTATCGCTTCTTTTATGTGTTGCTTTTGCTCTTATGTTCTTACTCGGATCAATCATAAAAGAAGAAATGATCGGATATGTCTTCGGTGGTATATCCCTGTGTTTCGCATATGAATTGTTTGTAACCGATTCTTTCAATAATATTCTTTTAGGAGCATTTGGATTTGACAGACCAAAACTGTATACATATATATTTATAAGTTTTATGGTATTCACAATAACCGGCGTATTGATTCGCAATACCCTCTCAAAGAGAGAGTTTACGAAGAATCGTTTTATGGTTTATCCTTCACTTATTAAACTTATAATATCAGTTTTGGCGTTTCTGCTTATCATGGCAAATTATAATATGATTCGGGATTACTACTATAATGCAGTAATCAGCGGCATAGGAAATGTGCGCGGAATATTTTTTGAATTGACGTTCTGGATAGATTTGTTTGCAATAGGATTAGCTGTTTTCTTTATAATCCTTAAATCAAAGAAGAAGGAAAGTGCGGCTTTTTCTTTGGGTAAAGTAAGAAAAATAAGTGTAATTGCAGGCATGGCACGCATGTATTTAATACCGATTATTTTATGCACGGTATTCGGTATTATCAAAACAGGTGACACGATTAAACTCATAAAAGAATATGATTTCAGCAATATTCCACAGATGTCGACAGAGGTATTTGAGGAACTGTGGTTTCATTTCCAGACTGCATATCCACTAACGATGCTGGAATACCTGGCTAATATCCTGTTATTTTCGGTATTGATTCTAAGCGTGGTAAAAGTGCTTCAATTCTTATTAAACGACGGAAGATATCTTACGGAATATATGGAAAGGCTGCCGGTTAAGAGAAGAAAACTGTTCTTCTTTAAAATACTGTTGGATTCATTGATGATAATAATACCGATATGCATAACTTTCGTAACGCAGATTATCATTGTATACAGATTCCGTGCACTGGACAGAGTTTTCTTTGCTCCGTATGAAGGCATAGTTGCCAAATTACTGTTTGGATTTGCACTATATACGGTCTGTGCATTCCTTGCGGTTGAAATGTTCTATGCCTTAATCGATGTATCTGTAAGCGCGCCCTTTATTAAGCTTTTGACAATGATTTTCGGAATGATACTTTTGTCATATTCAGAAAGTTTGTCTGGCATTAAATATTACTATTGGCATTATGTATATGATCATACAAAAAGTTACTGGATTCCTGATCCGCCTTCCTTTTCTTTTACGGAATGTCTTAATAATGCACCTTATATAATGTTCGCATTAATTGCATTATCTCTGGCAGCGATACTTTTCGTTACTGCTTTCTTGCTTTGCCGCAAGGCACTCCGCGGAAGTATGTTTACTACCGGATTTGGCAAATTCTTCTTTGTAACCATGATAGTTGTAGATCTCGGGTTGATTGTATTCGAGGCGGCCGAAGGATCAATTATAAGAATTGTGATAGGCTGCGTTGCAATCGTTCTGACAGTATTTTTGTTACTTCAAAAGAAGCGGCCGATACTTAGATAGACTATATTTCTAAAAGAGCAAAAGAGTAGAAGATCAAAAGTGTAAAAGATCAAAAGAGTAAAAGAACAAATGAGCCCGGCGAATTTGCCGGGCTCTAATTTGTTATAACTGTTCTTTGTTATCATAATCGAAATATTAGATTTGAATTTATTAACAGATTCTCGGAAGAAGCTCGCCGCTGGGACGGGAGAGTAAAGTCTTGGCACCGACTGCGGTGTTTAATATTACTTTGCCGACATTTTCTTCTGTGACTTCGCCGATGATTGCGGCTTTTTCTGAGTTTTCGCAAGCCTGTAATGCATTCAGTACTTTGTCTGCTTCGGATGCGGGAACGAAGAATACAAGTCTTCCTTCACATGCAAGATATAAAGGCTCAAGACCAAGCATTGCACATACACCGCGAACGCCTGGATCTACAGGAATCTTTTCACTTTCAAGAGATATTCCGACGTTACTCTGGTGAGCGATTTCATATAGAACTGTTCCCACACCGCCTCTTGTAGCATCTCTTATTACATGGATATCCTTTGTTTCGTTTAATACAGCTTCTATATTACTCCACAAAGGTGCGCAGTCGCTGGTAATATCTGCATCGATATTAAATTCGTTTCTTGCAAGAAGAATAGTGCAGCCATGTCTCCCGATATCGCCTGTTACGATAATCTTATCGCCGGGTTTTGCAAATGCACCAGATGTATTTACGCCTTCAACAATGTTGCCCACACCTGTTGTTGTAATAAAGATTTTATCCACCTGACCTTTACCTGCAACCTTTGTATCGCCTGCAACAATTTCTACACCGGCTTTTCTTGCGGTTTCGCCCATGGATTTGGCGATTTTTTCGAGTTCTTCAACAGGAAAGCCTTCTTCAATAATATAGGAACATGTAAGGTATTTGGGCTTTGCACCCATACATGCTATATCATTAACCGTTCCGCAGATTGCGAGTTTACCGATGTTTCCGCCGGGAAATTCATAGGGGGAAACAATAAACCCGTCTGTGGACATTGCAATCTTGCCGTCATCAAGAGAGAGTACTGCTGCATCGTCTGAGGTAAGATTGGGATTGTCAAAATTTGATTTAAAAATTCCGTTGATCAGTTCGTTTGTCTGAATACTTCCCGAACCGTGGGCAAGTGTAATAACGTTTTCCATTTTCTTTGCACCTTTCAAAATTATGTAAACTAAATATGTTAACAGATTATGTTAATCAATTTCTTAAAACTGATTGTACTGATAGTAAGCAGAGCAGGCTCCTTCATCGGATACCATGCATGCTCCTACAGCATGAAGAGGAGTGCAGATTTTTCCGAATAAAGGACAGTCGGAAGGTTTACAGTGACCCTGTAAAACTTCACCGCATCTGCAGCCCGGATTGGGTTTTCCTTCAATGTGTGGCATATTGAATTTTATTCTTGCATCAAAATCGGAATATTCACTTCTTAATTTCATTCCTGATTTTTCAATCATTCCAAGGCCGCGCCATTCAGTATCACAAAGCTCCATTACTTCATCCATAAGCTTCTGAGCAGAGATGCTTCCTTCGTCTTTTACGACTCTTGGGTAGCAGTTTACGAAGAACGGTTCGCCTTTCTTTAACATTTCGATAGTAACTGCCAAAGCGGTCATAAGTTCTGTTGCGGTAAATCCTGCAACTACACCCGATACGCCGTCATCTTTAAGTTTTTTACATACGGAATTTCCTGTAATGGCATTTACATGACCGGGATAAATAAATGCATCTGCGCTTCCTTTTAATTTAAGATAAGCGTTGGGCATTGATTTATTTGCAGTCAGTATTGAAAAGTTGTTAAGTCCGAGTTCTTTTGCTTTTTTTACAGCAAGACATGAGGAGGGAGTAGTGGTCTCAAATCCGACCGATAAGAATACTACCTGTTCATCGGGATTTTCTCTTGCAATCTCCACTGCATCATCGGGAGAGTATACCGGTCTTATGTTTCCGCCTTTTGCTCTTGCACCTGCCAAGTTCATTTCGGTGCCCGGTACTTTTATTAGATCTCCGAATGTTGTGATAAGGCAGTTTTTTTCGAGTGCGAGGAATAATGCCTCATCGATAAAGCCTACGGGTGTAACGCAGACGGGGCATCCGGGGCCGGAGATAAGATCGATGTTCTCAGGTAAAAGAGAACGTATTCCGAGTCTGAATATTTCATGAGTATGAGTTCCGCAAACTTCCATGATGCGGACTTTGGGTCCGTCGTATGAAGTTATTATTTCGCGGGCTTTTTCGATTATTTCGTTCATGGTATTTCCTTCTTTTATGAGATATTGAGAAGTCCTAAAACTTCGCTTCCTTCGGCTTCGTCGTCCGAATTGATTTTGGCTATTGCAACGCCGGCGTGAACCATTACATAATCGCCGGGTTCAAGATCGTCGAGAAGCTCTGCGCGAACATCTCTTTTGGCACCGTTGGCATCGATGATGGCGGTACCGTCGTTAACACTGACTACTCTTGCAGGTAAACCTACACACATTTTTTTATCCTCCGTTAATTGTTTAAATGATAAAGTCCGTATAATGCCTGTCCCAAAGCTATGCCGCCGTCGTTTGGCGGGATAATGCTGTGATGGATGACATTAAGGTTTTCTTTTTTAAGTTTCTCTTTTGTGAGTTTAAGTAACAAAATATTCTGATAAACACCACCGCTTAGTGCGACGGTTTTTATGCCTGTTTTTAAAGAAGACAGAACGCACTGCTTAACAATCATCGAAGAGAGTATATCGTGGAAATAGTAAGCAAGTTTTTCTTTGTCTTCGCCGTTTAAATATTTTTCGGCGATGTTTAATACAAGTTCGTTTGTGTTTAAAACATTGTCTTTTATGAGCTCGATATCACTCATAAAAGATATGCCGGGATTTTCTTTCTCATATTTTTGTGCGGCAAACATTAACGATGTAGATGCCTCGCCTTCGAAAGTGGAAGAACGCTTAATGTTAAGTATTGCGCTTACTGCATCGAAGATTCTTCCGGCAGACGTGGATTTTACGCTGTTAATATTTTTTGAAGCCATCTGAGCGAGGAGATTAAATTCGCCTTCGCTGCAAAGGTTTAATTTAAGCGCGATATCTTTGCCGTTTTCGGAAGTATCGCGAAGAATGCTTGCTGCGATTCTCCAGCCTTCTTTTGCGGAAATATCACCGCCTGACTGGATAAAAGGAGCAACGCTTGTAATTCTCTCAAAATCACGGACGCTGCACTTAAGTATTTCGCCACCCCAGATAGTTCCGTCAGTTCCATAGCCCGTACCGTCAAAGGAAACACCGATTACGTCGCCCAGGTAATTGTTTTCCGCCATACATGATAAAATATGCGCGTAATGATGCTGGACCTTAATTAGGGGCAAATTAAGCGTTTCTGCGACCTCTGTAGTGTGATACAAAGGATGCAGGTCGCATACGGCGAGAGTGGGTGATGCTTCTAAAAGAGTTTCCATTCTGGCGATTGATGCTTTTAATGCTTCAACCGAACGAAGATCTTCCATGTCTCCGATGTAAGCAGAAGGATAAAGCATTGAATCCTTTGCGATGCAGAATGTGTTTTTAAGCTCACCGCCGATAGCAAGTATATGGCCTTTAACTTTTGATGAAACCATTACGGGAAGAGGAGCAAAGCCACGCGATCTTCGAATCATGTAAGGCTTTTCTTCGAAAAAGTCTGTAACGGTATCATCACATCTTAATCTTATTTTTCTGTTGTTTGAAAGTATATAATCAGCAAATGACGATATTTCGTTTAATGCGTCGGAGTCCGTTCTGCATATGGGAGCTCCTGATGCATTTCCCGATGTCATAACCAGGGCATCGGGCATAGAAAGGTCATCGTTATAGTCAAATAAAAGTAACTGAATCGGCGCATACGGAAGCATGACACCGAGTGTCGGATTGCCGGGTGCGAGCGATTCTGCGAGTTCTTTGCATTCTTCTTTTTTGGTTAGAAGAACGATTGGTTTCTGATGACCGCATAAAAGTTCTTCCTGCTCTTTTTTAACCTCGCAGTATTTTAAAACCGTTTCGAAAGAACGCATCATTACGGCAAAAGGTTTTGCCGGTCTTGTTTTAAGTACGCGGAGTCTTTTAACGGCTTCCTCGTTTGTTGCATCACATGCAAGATGAAAACCGCCGATACCTTTTACCGCTACGATTTTACCTTCTATGATTGCTTTTCTGGCTGTGGTTATTGCATCGCGGCCTTTTATGTTGGCATATTTTATGAATGATTCTTCACTGTTTTTAGGAGCAACTGAAAGCAGGCTTTTATCAAAGAGATAATATTCGGGGCCGCATTCGTTGCAGCATACAGGCTGTGCATCATAACGTCTGGAAGAGGGTGATACGTATTCGTTATGGCAGTAATCGCACATTTCAAATTCACCCATACTTGTACGTACGCGGTCGTAAGGCATTGAGTCGAGAATCGTAAGTCTCGGACCGCAGTTGGTACAGTTGATAAAAGGATGCATGAATCTTTTATCGGTGGGAGTGTAGAGTTCTTTTTTGCATTCGTCACAAATGGCAATATCGGGTGATACAAAAATCTCGCCGGGATCTTTTTCGCTCTCGATGATTGTGAATGCATCAAAAGGTTCTTCATCTTCATATTTTTTTATGATTTCAAGTATAACGGAACGTTTGGGCGGGCGGTGGTTTAATGCATCAAAAAGTGCATCGATATTTTCACCCTGCGCATGTATTTCAACATACGAGCCTTTGTTTGCAACTGTACCTTTTATGTTGTTTTCAAGACAGGTACGGCTCACAAACGGGCGAAATCCTACACCCTGCACAATGCCGTATACTCTGATGATACAAGTATTCAAAATATTCTCCAATATTATGTTAACCTAACAGGCGGCCTGAAACTGCGAATTCGGGATAGTCGATGAAGTCGCCTTTATAGCCGGAAGCTTTGATTAAGGCAAACGCATCAGAGTCTGCGATAATCAAATCAAAGTTTTCATTTTCAAGTAATTCAGTAAGATCATCTTCGCCGCTTAACTGAATATCACCTTCCTTAGCGAATTCCTTATCCTGCATAAACCATGTGGCGCATTTAATCTTGTCGGTGTTTCCGATTGTGCTTCTCAGTTCGTTAGCGGCAAACTGAGAGTGGATAATCAGTATGTTTTTGCCGGAGTAATTCTTTGCTTCTTTTGTGATGTTTTCAGGTATAAAAGGATAAGCGATTTCGTAAGGAATTCCGAATTTATCTTTTAGGTATTTTGCGGCTTTCAAAGCTGCGAGTGAAATAACGATGTTTTTCTCGCATTCACCGGCTTTTATTACATCCTCGAGAGTTGTTCCCATAGAATAAACAACCGCATTTTCATATCCTTCTTTTGAAAGATAATCTTTAAGATTTACATCATCTTTATAACCGGTTTCGATAGGCGTTGCACCTATGATTCCGACTTTCCCTTCAACCTTTTCGAAGGTATCTTCTGCAAATGTTTCAAAAAGACGAAACCAGGCTTTTTCTTCGCCCTTGTCGTAGTATCCTGTACCCGTGCAGTCTAAAGCAATGCAGGGCACATTAATCTTTTTCTCACCCATTCTTTCCAGTGACCGTAAATCCGTGGCAATAATCGCGGGAACGGGAGTAGAGACTATAAGCGCAAATTTTCCGCTAAGCTGTTCATAGGAGAGAGCAAGTTTCTGAATAAGCTTGTCATCGCGCCCCATGATAGCATCCATGTCACGAAGACCAGCACTAAAAACAGCACTTTTTTTATCAAACCATCTGGGCTCGTCGAAACCGCAGATATTGCCTGCGCATCCGCCGGCATCGCATATTATTATTAATCCGCCCAGCTCATAAAAGACACCGCAGGCGCCGGACTGATCGGGAGCAAAGGGCGACATATATTTTAAAAATTTCTTCATGTAAATCACCAGTTAT
>JAEEOJ010000072.1 GCA_016284175.1 Lachnospiraceae bacterium
TCTTTGCCGGGAATTTTCTTGGTAAGCCAGAAAGTTTCGCCTGAACACAGGGAAGCTTTTTCTTCCAATGTTAAAGTTGAGATGATTTTTCTGATTTCTTCGATTGTTTTCATATAACCCCTCGCTTTTTTAAGTTTTCTTTATAAAGAACAAATACATTTATATTTTAACATATAGTATTATTAATATAAATAAAAATCGACCTAGTCCCGATACAGTCATTTTGCCAAGTTATGACAACTATAAACAATTTATAAAAAAAACAAAAAGGTATTTATTTCTATCCCAGATTATGCGATAATAAATAGGTGTGTAAGTTTGTCTAAAAACTTATAGACCGCAAAAAATAAACAGGGGTGTTTTTTGTATGAAAATTTTTGGTAACAGAATTCGTATCGGCGATTTGCTGGTACAAAAGGGGTATATTACCGATGATCAGCTGAGCCAGGCTCTGGAGCAGCAGAGAGAACAAAAAGGTAAACTCGGTGAAGTCCTTATAAGTATGGGACTTGTTACAGAAGAGCAGTTTGCCGGAGTTATCTGTGATCAGCTCGGTATTGAAGCTATTGATCTTAAAGGCTTCAAACCCGATCAGGAATTGTTCGACACAATTGGCGAAGATATCCTGAGAAAAGATGTTCTCATTCCTATAGGATATGATGAGAACGATTATAATAAGTTAAAGGTCGCAATGGCCGACCCGATGAACCTCGGCGCTATCGACGACGTTCAGATTGTAACCGGAATGGAAGTTACTCCGGTATACGCATCCGCCACAACCGTCAATATGTTTATTGATAAGGTTTACGGTAAGAGACAGGCTATGGCTGCTGCTGAAGAGTTCCAGGAACAGCATGCCGATGAATTCGGAAACATCGATGAAGAAGAAGAAGACGAATCAGTAAACGATGCTCCTATCGTAAAGATTGTTAATACCGTTCTTGACGAGTCTGTTCGTATGGATTCATCCGATATTCATATTGAGCCCATGGAAGACAGAGTTAGGGTTCGATACAGAATTGATGGTGTACTCCAGGAAGTATTTACATATCCAAGAAACGTACTTGCAGCTATGGTTGCCCGTATTAAAATCGTTTCCGGACTTGATATTTCCGAGAAAAGAAAACCTCAGGATGGTCGTCTTACCAGATTTGTAGACGGAGAAGAATACGATGTCCGTGTTTCAATCCTTCCTACAGTTTATGGTGAGAAAACCGTAATGCGTATGACAAAGAAGAGAGGACTTACCAGAGAGAAGAAGCACTTAGGCCTTTATCCCGATGATGAAGCCAAGCTCGATGCTATCACTCATAACCCTCATGGTATTATCCTTGTAACAGGACCTACCGGTTCCGGTAAATCTACTACATGTTATACGGTACTTCATGAACTTAACAAGGAAACAGTTAACATTATTACAGTAGAAGACCCTGTCGAAGCTAATGTTCCCGGTGTAAACCAGGTACAGGTTAACGTAAAAGCTGAACTTACATTCGCATCAGCTCTTCGTTCTATCCTCCGTCAGGACCCTGATATCATCATGATCGGTGAGATTCGAGACGGTGAAACTGCAGGTATCGCCGTTAAGGCTTCTATCACGGGTCACTTGGTTATCTCAACACTGCATACCAACTCAACATCGGCTTCAATCACCCGTCTTATCGATATGGGTGTTGAATCGTACTTGATTGGCGATGCGGTAGTAGGTATCATCGCTCAGCGTCTTGTAAGAAGACTTTGTCCGAAGTGCAAGATACCTCACGAAGCTACCGAGAGGGAAAAAGAGTTGCTTGGTGCTCCTATAGATCAGCCTCTTTTAATCTACGAGCCCGGTGGATGTGATGAATGTAACAAGGGTTATAAAGGTCGAAAGGCTATCTATGAAATCATGCCAATTACTTCCGGTATCAGAAAAATCCTTCACCAGAAGGTTACTGCTGATGAAATTCAGGAAGTAGCAGTTAGGGAAGGCATGAATACTCTTCGTATGGCAGGTGCCAGAAATGTAAAAGAAGGCATTACTTCTATTGAAGAAATGGTACGTGTTGCTTACGATATGGATGAAGAAACAAAAGATGCTGATAAAGCTGAATAAAAAAGTAAAGGTGGGAAAAAATGGCTGAATATATTTATACTGCTGTCGGTCCCGACGGTAAAAAGAAAAAAGGTCGTGTAGAAGCTAAAACAAAAGAGATGGCAGTTGCCAATCTTAAAGCAGAAAAGAATACAGTTCTGAATATTTCAGAAGCAGGCGGACTTGCTAAAAGAGTAAATTTCTCTTTTGGTAAGAGAGTAAAAGCAAGAGACTTCTCCGTATTCTGTCATCAGTTCGTGTCTATTATTCAGGCCGGCGTTACAATCGTAGAAGCTTTCCAGATGCTTGGTGAGCAGACGGAAAATAAAGCTCTTAAATTTGCGGTACAGGAAGTACATGCTGATATCTCCCGAGGCGAGCCTCTTGCGGTTGCAATGAGAAAGAGAAGCGGTGTATTTCCTAGCATGCTTTGTAATATGGTAGAAGCCGGTGAAGCATCAGGTTCACTTGATAAATCATTCTCCAGAATGGCTACCCAGTTCGAAAAAGATGCTCAGCTCGAAGCTGCGGTTAAGAAAGCGGTTATCTATCCTATAGTTCTTATCCTGGTTTTAATTGGCGTTGTATTTGCTATGATGACATTCGTTATTCCTTCATTCATGGGAATGTTCGATGGTTTGGATGCAGAAATGCCTGCTATCACTATGGTAATTGTTCATATATCAGATTTCTTTGTAAAATTCTGGTGGTTGATGCTTATTGGCGCTGCAGCTGCTTTTATCGGTTTCAAAACATTTTCTAATTCGCCTGGCGGTAAAGATATTATTGATAAACTTGTATTAAGAATTCCTGTTATTGGACCTATTCAAATGAAGAAAGCCTGCGCTAAACTTGGACGTACTCTTTGTACACTGCTTGGTGCCGGCGTTCCAATGATTGATGCTCTGGATATCACAGCTAAGTCAATGGATAATAACTGTTATAAACGTGCTATGAAAGAAGCAAAAGAGCAGGTTGCTCGTGGTGTTGTTCTTTCCAGACCTCTTAAGACTTCAGGTTTGTTCCCTCCGATGGTTTGCCATATGACATCGATTGGTGAGGAAACAGGTAATATTGAAGCAATGCTTGAAAATGTTGCTAAGTATTATGAGGAAGACGTTCAGAACGCTACAGAGTCTATGATGGCCCTCATGGAGCCTATGATCATCATTTCGATGGCTTTCATTGTAGGTTTCCTGGTACTTGCTATCTTAAGCCCTATGTTCACGCTCTACGAATCACTGAGTTAAATAAATATTGTTTATACATTGAGGAGGTTGGGTATCAGCCTCCTCATTCAATTTTATTGCAAAAAATGATTTTTAGTTGAAATTAGTCTTGCAAATTGGAAATAAGTCTTGCAAACCTTAATTGAAAATTTTATTTCCAGTTATTCTTTATATGATTTATAACTAATCTATAATTTAAAAACTTACTGAAGTTAGTCTTGCAAACGAGACTGACTTCTTTTTTTATGCAAG
>JAEEOJ010000004.1 GCA_016284175.1 Lachnospiraceae bacterium
ATGTTTCCGCTGAGATTCAGAAGGAAGGCTACTCCGTAGGCGGAGAGCAGTCCGGACATGTAATCTTCAACAAGTATGCAACAACCGGTGACGGAATCCTTACAGCTATTAAGGTTCTTGAAATCTGTATCGAAAAGAAGTGCACATTATCATCACTTGTTTCCGATGTTACAATCTTCCCTCAGCTTCTTATTAATGTAAGAGTTGAGAAGATGGATGAAGTTCTTGAGAGACCTGAACTTAAGGAAACTACAGACGGCATCCTTGCAAAGCTCGCTGACACAGGCCGTATCGTTCTTCGTAAATCCGGAACAGAGCCCGTTGTTCGTATTATGGTTGAGGCTCAGACCGATGAAGAGTGCGAGCAGTACTGCAATGAAATTAAGGATAAGATCCTTGAACTTTCAGAGAGCATGAAGTAAGAGTTAAAACAAAGATAATAATGAATCCGCGTTCATAAAATTATGGATGCGGATTTTTTATTTAATTAAATTTCATATAGGGGTTGATTATTTACATAACTTTGTGCTTTAATTGAAATGCGGTGCAAAAACCGCAACAGTTTTATAAAAAATACAAGGAGGAAACGGATATGGACTATCGAAGTAGTAATACCGACGCAGGCGCGGACCGAACGTGGAACGATATTCTGTTCGTTTCCATTTTTATGTAGTTTTTTAGAACAGAATTCGTATCTTAAAGTCTGACCTGCATCGGTTCTCATCACTAAGAATAGGAGGATTACCGATGGCAGAAACAAAAGATGTATCAATTATTGTAAGCACACTGCTTACACTTCTTGAAGAGAAAAAATACCCTACCATAAAAGAAATATTAATGACGATGAATCCTGCAGATATTGCTGCGGCTTTTGAAGAGATGGAAGAAAACAGACTTCCGGTTCTTTTTAGGTTGATTCCGAAGGAAGCGGCTGCAGAGACATTCGTTGAAATGGAGCCCGATTTACAGGAGCTTTTAATAAGAGGCTTTTCCGATAACGAACTTAAGGAAGTGCTTGATGAACTCTACGTCGATGATGCCGTAGATATCGTCGAGGAAATGCCCGCGAACGTTGTTAAAAGAATCTTGGCTCAGGCTGATCCGGAACTTCGTAAAGATATCAATGAGATTTTAAGATATCCCGAGAACTCTGCCGGATCAATCATGACTATCGAGTATGTAACCTTACGTCCGGAAATGACGGTAAAGGAAGCAATACTTCGTATCAGACGTACAGGCTTTGATAAGGAAACGATTTATACCTGTTACGTAACATCGTACAGTAAACTGATCGGTTACTTAACCGTAAAAGACCTGTTACTTGAGCAGGACGAAGATACATTAATTAAAGATATCATGGATCAGAATGTGATTTTCGCAAACACACATGATGACCGAGAAGAAGTTGTTAAAATGCTTTCAAAGTACAACTTCATCGCACTCCCCGTAGTTGATTCCGAGTTAAGACTCGTCGGTATCGTAACATTCGACGATGCTATGGATGTCATGGAAGACGAGGCTACCGAGGATATCGAAATCATGGCAGGTATGACGCCTTCCGATAAAACGTATCTTAAGTCCAATGCAATCGATCTTTTTAAGCACAGAATTCCATGGCTTTTACTCCTGATGGTTTCGGCTACTTTTACGGGCCTTATTATTACAAAGTTTGAAAATGCACTCGCTGCACAGGTTGTTTTAACTGCGTTTATACCGATGCTCATGGACACCGGCGGTAACTCTGGTTCGCAGTCATCTGTTACAATTATCCGTGCATTGTCGCTGGGTGAACTTGAATTTTCGGATATAATCAGAGTTATCTGGAAAGAAATTAGAGCAGCCATCCTTTGCGGTACAGTTCTTGCAATCGCGTGTTTCGGAAAGATAATGCTTTTCGACAGACTGATACTTCACAATCCGAGCGTAACACTTCTTGTGGCTTTGACAGTCTGCCTTACCATGGTACTTACCGTAATGGTTGCAAAGGTTGTCGGCTGTACGCTTCCTATGATTGCAAAGAAACTCGGATTTGATCCGGCAGTAATGGCTTCACCTTTTATCACGACCATGGTCGATGCTATTTCACTGCTCGTATATTTCGGAATGGCAAATGTACTATTATTCTAAAAAAGGAAATTTGATATGAGAGTAGGTTTAGGCTACGATGTTCACCGTCTTGAGTCCGGAAGAGATTTAATCATCGGTGGAGTAAAGATTGAATATGAAAAAGGTCTGCTCGGACATTCCGATGCGGACGTACTGACACATGCAATAATGGATGCATTGCTCGGCGCAGCGGCTTTGGGAGATATCGGACTTCATTTTCCTGATACTTCAGGAGAGTTTAAAGATATTTCGAGTATTGTGCTTCTTGAGAGAGTAAGGGACTTGATTAAGGATGCAGGATATGAGATTGGCAATATCGATGCTACAATCATTGCGCAGGCACCCAAGATGAGACCCTATATCGATGCTATGCGCGAGAAAATTGCTGAGGCGCTTTGTATAGACATCAATCAGATTAACATCAAGGCTACCACAGAAGAACATCTTGGCTTTACCGGTAGGGGAGAAGGCATTTCTTCTCAAGCAATCTGCTTATTAAAATAGCCATTTGGGGACGGTTCTAAAATGGTCAAAAAAGCCAAAATAGAACCGTCCCCGAATGGTTCATTTCGGAGAATAGATAATGGAAGTTGAATTAAGAGTAGAAGGCCGCAACCTTGTGTTTGCGGCAAAAGAAAAAGAACAGGTAATATCGACGCTTTCGGTTTCGCCGGATATTGGCGGTGACGGAAGTACCATATATCAGATAAAGAATGCTTTTACCAAAGGACTTTACAGAAGAAGAGGATACATGGATGCAATCCTAAAAGAAGTATTCAACTGTATGCAGTCCGAACAGGAAGCATTCGTGTTCTTAGGCACGAGAGAACCGCAGATATTTGCAAAGTATGGTTTCGTAGATATCGTAAAACCTCAGGATCCGTTTCCTGAAACTCTCGGAAGAATCATTGATGTTAAAAGCTTCTTAAGATATTTCGAGTCCGAAAAAGAATTCGTAATGTCTCTTCATATTAAAGATGAAATGCTTCCGGAGAACGACGGAATATTCATGGTTCACTGCGGACCTGAAGGCGGAAGACTTAACAGTATGAGAATTTCTATTCCTGCGAACTGCGATAATGCATGCGAGAAAGTGGCAGCTGAAGCAAAAGTAGATATTAAGGATTTAATTCAGTTTGGATTTGGCCTTAAAGAGGCAAAAGATGCATTTGAAGTTGCAGTGAAGATGAGAGAAGAAGAAATTTTTGGTGCACTTAATAATTTGAAGTTTAATCAATCAGTATAGATATATTAAAAAAGTTCGACGTCTTGTCGAACTTTTTATTAGAGGAGCCATTATGGAAAAGGGTAAAATAATAATACCGATAGTATCGGTACTTGCAATTGCAGGCATAGTAGTTGCTATTATATTAAGCACGAACAAATACAAGAAGTTTGAACTGCCCAGCAGAATAACCGTAGAGGATGATATAAAGGCTAACGGATATGATGTCGGTATTTTTGATGAGAAAAACTATCGAAAGCTCGGATTTGAAGGGAACTATGTAAAAATATGGGCAAAATATAATGATAAAGAAAAGAATGAAGACAGAGATGTGAGCATTTCTTTTATGAGTTATGACTCGATTGAAGACTGCCAGAAAGTGTTCGAGGAATTTTATTCGGCTGCGATTTATACAGAGAACAAAAGCAAACACTCGGGAAAAGTTAAGTATTATCAGAATAATGAGAAAATGACCGGATATGTTTTGTATAATACTACACTTGAATCGGACGGTTTGGTGGATAGTTATACATTGTCGTTAACAAATGAAGACAGCATATTGAGTTCCAAATCGAATTTCCTATATGGTGGAGTTTACATGAAGGGCAAACAAATAGTGTATGTTACAACCTCGAACAGAGGGAAAATATTTATGATAAATGATTTGCTGGATAAGTATGGGCTTCCCAAACCCTGATAAAGGACGGAGCCAGGCACCCTTCGGGAGCCAAGCACCGAAAAAAGAGGGAGCCTGGCTCGCGACAGCGTGCCTGGCTCCCTCTTAAGTTTTCTTTACTTCTTGATTATCTTGTTAATCTCTTCAAGAAATTCATCGATATCATCATATTTGATCTTACCACCGCTGAAGTAGAGGCCGCTTCGAAGAGGAGAGTACATCATGCTTGCATATTCCATTTCTTCATTCATGGATTCTTTTTCTACATCGGTCTTTTCGCGGTCGTTTCCAAATCCTGAGAGATAGCCTTTGACATATTCGGCGATTCTGGGATCTTCGAGCATGTCTTCGGTTATTGAATCGTAATCGTATTCATCGGGCAAAATCTGTTTTCCGGTCACAGTAACAGGAGCGGAGAGCTCGATGCAACGTGAGTTTTTGCCTATTTCAATCTGATAGGTTCCGCTCGGAACTGCCCAGTCGTGAATTCTTTCGTCATAATAAGCGAAGGAACGTTTGTTGAGTGTAAATGTTACAGTCTTAGTTTCACCGGGTGCTAATTCGATTTTTTCAAATCCCTTAAATTCTCTGACAGGACGAAGAACTTTGGTTTCGCAGTTCTTAACGTATAACTGAACTACTTCTTTGGATGCAACAGAACCAACATTAGTTATGTCAACCGATACTGTAAGACCTTCGTCTTCATTTATTTCATCTTTTGATATCTTAAGATTACTGTACTTGAATTCTGTATAACTTAATCCAAATCCGAAGGGGAATAGCACGTCCATTTTCTTTTTATCGTAATATCTATACCCTACGAATATGTCTTCAGCATAATATACATTGTTTTTATATCCCGGGAAGTTAAGATATGAAGGATTGTCTTCAAGTCTTATAGGGAAAGTCTCTGCAAGACGGCCACTCGGAGATTTGTCTCCGAAGATAACATCATACTGTGCTCCGCCAACTGCCTGACCGCCGAGATAACACTCGAGTATTGCATCTACGTTATTAACGAAAGGCATTTCAATGGGTGAGCCGTTATGAAGAACGATGACGGTTTTCTTTGCAACTTTTGATACTTCATCGATTACCTTTAACTGGCATGAAGGCATATTCATATGCTTACGATCGTAACCCTCTGACTCGAATATATCGGGAAGTCCTGCGAAGATAAGAGTAACATCTGCTTCTTTGGCGATAGCCACAGCCTCGTTGCAAAGGTTTTCGTCAAAATCATCGGCAACGGGAGAGAAGCCTTCGGCAAATTTAATATCAGCCAGACCGTTCTCTGTACATGCATCGAGGAAACTCGTGATTTTATGGCAGTTGATATGAGCACTGCCACCTCCCTGGAATCTCGGGGTCTTTGCGTATGCACCGACAACGGCAATCTTTGCGTTCTTATTTAAAGGAAGAACATTGCTTTCGTTCTTTAATAAAACAAATGTTTCTGCAGCAATATTCTTTGCAATTTCATGATGCTCGTCTCTGTCAAACTTAAATTCATCACTGTTTCCGATATTGTCATATGCATCATAGATAAGTTTGAGAAGTGATTCACAGTTCTTGTCTATAACAGATTCATCTAATTCGCCACGCTTAACTGCTTCGACAAGCATTGCATCATTCTCGCCATATGATGTAGGCATTTCAAGGTTCAAACCTGCCTCAAGAGCTTTGGCACGGTTGCTGACTGCGCCCCAGTCACTGACTACATTTCCTTTGAATCCCCAGTCATCACGAAGAATATCTGTTAAAAGCATTTTGTTCTGGCTTGCAAGTTCGCCATTGATACGGTTATAAGAACACATAACAGTCCAGGGTTTAGCATTTCTGACAGGACCTTCGAATGCAGCGAGATAGATTTCTCTTAAAGCACGCTCTGATAAGTTGCTCGATGCCGAGAAACGTCTTGTTTCCATATTGTTAACTGCAAAGTGCTTGATTGAAGTGCCGACATGTTTGCTCTGAACACCTTTTACGTATGAGGTGGACATTTCGCTTGCAAGGAAAGGATCTTCGGACAAGTATTCGAAATTTCGTCCGCAAAGAGGAGAGCGCTTAATATTTACAGCCGGTCCTAAAATAACTGCCACATTTTCGGCTCTGCATTCCTCACCAAGGGTTTCACCCATTTTGCCGTAGAGTTCCTTATTAAATGTAGCTGCCATTCCGACACCTGCAGGGAAGCAGACAGCTTGAATGGACTCATTCATTCCGAGATGATCTTCAACGTTCGCCTGTTTTCTTAATCCTACGGGACCGTCGGATACCATAATAACAGGTATGTCTTTGCCGGGAATTTTCTTGGTAAGCCAGAAAGTTTCGCCTGAACACAGGGAAGCTTTTTCTTCCAATGTTAAAGTTGAGATGATTTTTCTGATTTCTTCGATTGTTTTCATATAACCCCTCGCTT
>JAEEOJ010000073.1 GCA_016284175.1 Lachnospiraceae bacterium
CCCAGTATAAAGGAACTTCGCCTTCTTTAAGATAATCCACGGTGCCGGGATTTTCTTCGAGGCATAAATTCTGAATTGCAGAAAGTGCTGCATCATCCGTGATAGGTAAAATGTCTGCGTTTGCGGTTGTGTTGTTTTCTGCTGTGTTGTTGTCAGTCGTATTTCCGTCCGTCGTCTCAGTCTGGCCGCCTTCATTTCCATTATTTGTTTCCACGGAAATGATGTCCGGATTGTCGGAGCTTATATTAATGTTAGTCTGTTGTTTGCCATTGTCTGTTTCCACATTTATGGTCGCAGGAGTGTTCGTGCCTGCAGTCACCTCAACATTGGTGTGGTTATGATATGAACATGCAGTGAGCGAAATTATAGATAATGCAGCAAGTGCCGCTAAAAGATTCTTTTTCATTTTTGTATCTCCTTTTAATCTGGTGTCAGGCACCCTGCGGGAGCCGGCCACCATATTCAGTGCCTGACTCACAAAGTGTGTCTGGCACTATCGCCATATATTTTACCACATACCGCACAAAAACCCAAATTTAAAGGAGGAGTTTTCACCCCTCCATTAATCAGCTGTCTTTCCAGTTATCGTGCCTGTCCTTGTCTTTCTGCCTTTTGTTTCTTACGGACTCAGGCCTGACCGAACTTTTTCTCGGTCTGTATTTCGAACAGTTTTTGCACTTTTTAAGATCGACATCTACAAATCCTTTTTTGCAATCCGCGCCCTTGCAAACATAGTAAATGCAGGGCTCTGTTCTGTCTTTCATTGTTTTTCTCCTGTTTCTTTTATGGTTTACATAACTCTTGAATATGCCTCCAGTGTTCTACCGTCAAAGCATACCCACTCGATTAAATCAAACGCGTCGGGATTTTCCACCGCAAATCCTCTGACCGCATCCACTGCTGCCTCTGCCGCCATCTCTACCGGATATCCGTACACGCCTGTGGATATCGAAGGAAAGGCGATTTTACGAATGCCTTTTTCCACGGCGATCTTAAGCGAATTCACATAGCAGCTCCTTAAAAGTTTCTCTTCGCCCCTGGCTCCACCGCGCCAGATTGGGCCTACAGTATGTATTATATACTCACACGGCAAATTGTAGGCGGATGTAATCTTCGCCTCTCCTGTCGGACATCCGTGCAGCGTACGGCACTCTTCTAAAAGTTCCGGCCCCGCAGCACGATGAATCGCGCCGTCAACTCCGCCGCCGCCAAGCAGTGACTCATTCGCCGCATTAACTATCGCATCCACATCACTCTGTTTTGTTATATCTCCAAGAATTGCTTTGATTTCCATATTCCATCTCCTCTTTTTTGAGGTTCCAAATTGGAACCTCAAACATTTTCCAAAGTCAAAATTCTCTCTCATGCGCCTTGAAAAAATCATAATACACGCGCACATTCTTAAGCTCGGTCCACTTCTTCACATCTACCGGGTTTTCATCAAAATCATATATCTTACAATAATCCATCGCAAGCAGGAAAGGTGAATGCGTCGCGATTATGAACTGGCAGTTAAAGAATCGCGCAGAGTCCTGAACCAGTTTCATCAGTTCCAGCTGATTGTCGGTACTCATACTGTTCTCCGGCTCATCGAGAATGTAAAGCGCATTTTCTTTTATCATGTTTACGAAGTACATGAATGCGCTCTCGCCGTTTGAATGCTCGCGCACATTGTCTTTTAATTTGCTTCTGATATACTGCGACTGCGTCTTTCTCTTCGCCAGATTTCGGCGCTTCAGCTCCTCGTAATCGTCTATCGATTTCATCTGAAACGTCGAATACTTGTCGTTCATGTATTCTTCGAGCAGTTCTTCTCTTTTAAGATCAACGCCTTCGTTTAAGCTGCGCAAATTCAGCATAAAATCAAAGACATCGTCGCTCGTAATTATCCTGCTTTCTCTCGGAATCGTAGTGCTCTCAAAATCGCAGAAATCCAGATAATCCTCAAAGAAATTCGACCTGTTGTAAAGTGTTCCGCGCTCAATTCCAATCTTCTCCGCAATGATATTAAGTGCCGTGCTTTTGCCGCATCCGTTACTACCATAAAAGATAGTTATCGGCTCAAAATCCACCTGCCTCAGGCCATTCTTCGACAGTATTCCAAACGGATAGCATGTGTCATAGCAGGTTCGCTGTATGTTCCAGTGCGTGAACTGTTCTTCTTTTTCTATGGGGGCGAATTCAAATTTCTTTAGGTACATTTAGGTCTCTCATTTCCTATACTTGTTAAGGTTTATGCCTTCTCTCTTCGCCATTTTCAGAAGTTCTTCATCGCTCGCACTCGACGCATCCAGCATCTGGCAAAACCCAAAGCCTCCCGAGAATGTCGCACTCTGCGCAGCATACTCATTTTCAAGGTCCCGTCTGAGTCTTTTATAATCGTAATTACCCTGTGGTTTTCCGTCGTCAAATAAACCTCCAAATAAACCCATACGAGCCTCCTCTCTTTAGTAAAGATCCCCGATGTTTTTAATCTTATCTTTCATCTGCTTTACAACCCTGCTCGGTCCCGTGATTTTCACGCCGTCGCCAAGTGCAAATATCCATCCAAGGAATTGATCCGAAACAGCTACTTCAACATCAGTTTCGTACCAGCCGGCTTTCTTCGTCGCTTTTACGGGGATGCCTGTGCCGAAGCGGTCTAAAAGAACACCAACCATTTCTTCCTTGAAGGCGATGATTACATGCGTCTTTTCACCGCCGTACATACCGAAGCTCATCTTCGCATATTCTGCAAGATTGAATTCTCTGAAATCCGCACGGCCTTCACGTTTTTCCTCGACGATCTTGATGGATTTCATTTTGTCTACACGGTAGTGTTTGATCTTGCCTGCTTCCTCGTCAAAAGCGATTAAGTAATAATTTTCGTCATCCCACGTAAGCGCCCAGGGGCTCACTATGTAGAGGCCTTCCTTGCGCTTTTCCATCTTTTTGGAGACGTTCCATTTCATGTATTCAAAAGAAATTTTCTTATTCTCAAGAATTGCTCTGTGAATGTCGTCAACGATATAATAAATGCTCTCGTTCATGGTCTTAACTCGCCCGTGAACGGTCACCTGTCTTTTAAGCTGTTCCGCTTCGTATTCGCTTGCCAGCGTACCAACTTTTTCGATTAAGTCTTTGGACTTTTTCTCGGTGATAAATTTCGACGACTGAATGGCATCTACAAGCAGTTTAAGTTCCGCCACGTCAAACGTCTTGCTGGCCACATAATAATCGTATCCGCCGCCCCTGGTTTTCTGGCCGATGACATCGATACCGAGGATCTTTAGCGCCTCCATATCTTTATAAAGCGCCTTTCTGTCGGCCGTAACACCACAATCCTCCAGATAGCCCTGAATTTCAGGCATTGTCAGATGATGTTCCTCATCGGTTTTGGACAGCATAATCTGGGATAAATAACAGAGTTTGAGCTTTTGATTCTTTCCGCTGGGCATAATGAATACCTCCATTTCGAACACTGAAGACAACAGATACAAATAGATAATTCATTATACCATATTTTTGTTTAAAAGGGCGATATAAGGGACTTAAAGTTTTTGAAAAGGATTGTCTTCCTTACATGTTTCGTAATACTTACAATTCAGGCAAAATCCTTTACAGCCCTTGTCCCGCTTTATGTTCTTCTTTATCCAGTAAAAAAATTTCTTCATGTCTCTCCCCTTATGTCACATTTTATTTGAAATTAAATCCGCAGTTTAGACATTCATACCTCGTTTTCATTTTTATTTCTTCGGGATATATTGTCGTTACATCCTCTACCAGAGGCTTGAACGGATTCAGCAGATGCAATTTCGTCTTCATGTGAATTTTAGGAGGTGTCGAGCTGTATTCAAAATCATACGTGCAATATGGGCATTTGCACTTCGGACATACAATATCTTTCCTGCCAAGAAGTGTGTGTTCCGTGATACCCGGGTGATTTGGCTTGTGATTCTGCCTTGCCCGCAACGAATAAAAGTCTTCCGAAAGCGTATTAATAAGCGGAATACCAAACACCACAAAACATATTAATGCCGGAATAATCGTGCATAATAATGTATCCATATTTTCTCCTCCTGCATAAATCCTATCATATAAGAATTTGTTCGATGTCCCATAAAACGCCCTTATACTTTTACAACGATTGTCATTCGCTCACGCATGTTTTATTTTACGCGCGCTTTGTTCGTTCCCTTCATTTTGCGCGTAGTTTCCAGCCCTAACTCGCATTCTTGTACGTGCGTTTTCTTCATTTCCTTTCTTTCACACGTAAATTTCTGTTCTAGCTTGCTTTCTTTTACGTGCATTTTCTTCTATTCTTTTATTTTGCACGTAGTTACCAGCCCGCGCCCGCTTTCTTTTACGCGCATTTTCTTCTATTCTTTTATTTTGCACGTAGCTACTAGCCCTAAAACTGAATAAAGCGCATTTTATCGGACTTCGGCAATAAAAAAAGACTCCGAAGAGTCTTTTTCTTTTAACCTATTGTATCTCCCATAGACGAAAGTGTTACTTTGTCATAAGCTTTAACCTTATCATTTGGATGTGGTTCAATACCAATAATTGTTATATCTCCTTTGTTTGGACCATAAACCCAGAATATTCTTCCGGCCGCCGGTTTGTTATTCTCGAGATATGATTCCCACACTTTCATTCCGTATCTATTAGATAGCGAGGATATTTCGTGCGATGCAAGTCCCGGATGCCGAGGATCTTGCGATAGTAAAAACATTGCTTTACCAAATTTCTTATATAGGCTTTGCTCATTTTTGTTTGCATTATCAGCCTTAATTTTTTCGCACAAATCATCCCATAGCTCTTTAATTTCAGGAATTCCCAATCGGATTTTATACATACCTATCCTTTAAATGCAGAAAGATCTATAGCTGCAGATACTTTTCCTTTCTTCAGATTTTTGACGGATTCATCCATCATTGAAAGGGTGTTGGCCGATACCTGAAATGGAACAGTGAGTTCTCTAGGTTCTAAAATGATTACACCATTATCCATCTCCTGAACATGATAATATTCAAATGATGTATTGCGTAATGTTACTCTTTTTTTAGAATCTATTTTTGCATCGTACTCTTTAATTGCTATGCTCATTATTGTATTCCTCCGTGGGATTTGGTTATTGTGGGATATCCCACTATCATAATACCACATTTTTATGCAAAATCAAACTCTATTTTAAAAAAAGTATACCGGCCTGTCATCTTCCCGAAAATGACACTACACCCCCGTCCCCTAGTGTCAAAAGCAAGCCGAGCACCCCAGGGACACCCACAGGCCGAACACCCTGGGTTCACTGGTGTGTCATCTTCCACTTCAGATACGGAGGGTTGCTGTAAAGGCGCACTCTTTTTTCCTGGCCGAACACGACAATTTTGCACTCAA
>JAEEOJ010000005.1 GCA_016284175.1 Lachnospiraceae bacterium
TGAATGAAAGTGTTACTTCAACTTCAATTATTTCACCGCTTCTGTTAATAGTCAGTGTATAGGTGTCGCCTTCGTTTCCTTTGGCGATAATACTTCTTAATTCTTCCGTATCGGAAACATCTTCACCGTTAACTTTGGTAATAAGATCGTTAGCTTTGATTCCTGCCTTTTCTGCAGGGCTGTTTTCATCGACCTTCTGAACTACTGCACCCGAAAGACCGAACTTCTTGTAATCGCTTCCGAGATCGTATATATATACGCCGATATAAGGCTTTGTTATGCTGCCGTCTTCGATAATTTCGGTAATGATCTTTTTAACGCTGTTAATAGGAATTGCAAAGCCGATATTGTCGATTGATGCAGTGTTGTAACCGTTGCTTGAATATTTTGCATTGGTAATACCGATTACTTCGCCGTATGTGTTAAAGAGTGCGCCGCCGGAATTACCCGAGTTGATTGCACAGTCTGTCTGAATTAAATTCATTGATGCATTACTGAGGGTAACATTTCTGTCTAAAGCACTTACAGCTCCTGCGGAAAGCGAGAAAGTGAGTTCGCCGAGAGGATTACCGATTGCGATTACATCATCACCTACATTAAGCGTATCAGAATCACCGAGAGTTACGGGTGCAAGATTATTTGCATCGACCTTGATTACCGCGATATCATTACTTACGTCGTAACCGATCAGTTTGGCATCATATTCGTCGCCGCCGTAGGTTGTAACCTTGATTTCGCTTGCATCTTCAATTACGTGATAATTCGTAATAATGTATCCGTCCTCAGTCAGTATAAAACCTGAGCCTGCGGCGGGAGTTGTGGTCTGATAACCGAAATAATTGGTTGTAATGGATGTAGTAATTCCTACCGTAGAATTAACGTTCTGCGCATAAACTTCCGATGCACTCATTTTTTTGGAAGTATCCTTGTATGAAACGCTAAGTGCGGGATTATCTTTTACACCTTCATAAACAGTGGTTGTATCGCCTTCGATTGCAGTTTCTTTTTCGCCAGTTATAGCAGGCTTATAAAAGGTATATAATGCAAGACCTGTCACAGCGGTTCCGCCTGCGCCTACAGCACCTCCTAAAAGAGAACATCCGAGAGCCAGAGCAGCGACCTTTAAAGCTGTTTTACCTTTTCTTGTTTTTTTAGGTTCGGGTGTTTTAATTGTTTCTTCATAAGTATAGGTTTCCATATATATCACTCCTTTATCAAAAACAATAAATTGTCTGTTTTTTCTTTTGATAATTCTGATGATAAACACCCAACCTGAAATTGACTTGAAATCACAAAAAAAACACAATTATTCATTTGAAAATATATTGTTTTAACGATATATGATACAATGTATTTGATGTGTTTTAAGGATTGAGGATTAGTTATGAACAACAAAGAAATTTTACAGATTGCGATGGAGCAGTCTGCGAAAGATTTAGGATGTAAAGTCGAAGATTTTTTCGGCAATGAAAATAAAATAATACCGTTTACTTTCAGTGATGAAGCCAAGAAATATTATGCACTTCCGATTGCCTGCAACATGGTTTCTTACGGAACAAATATTGTGGCTGCAGCAACGGACGAATGCTTTGACATCGTAAAAGAATATATTACCAAATTTCATTTTTATCACTGCTTCGAAAATCCGAACATGCGCTGGCTTAACAGCCGCCTGGAGCCTCTGGGACTGACAGTTTGTTTTATGGCCGAGTATTATCTTCCGGATGTAAATCTCCTAAAAGAATTACCCTGCGATTATGAACTGCGCGTACTTGAAAAAGATGATTTTGCAGATCTTTATAAACCTGAATGGGCAAATGCTCTCTGCGCTGACAGAAAACATTTAGACGTGCTTGCAGTAGGTGCTTATGACGGCGAAAAATTAGTGGGACTCGCAGGCTGTTCTGAAGATGCAAAAGAGATGTGGCAGATAGGCGTGGATGTTCTGCCTGAATACAGAAGAAAAGGAATAGCATCGGCTCTTACTTCAAAGCTTGCGCTTGAAATTTTTGCCCGCGGTAAAGTTCCTTTTTACTGCACTGCATGGTCGAATTTAAGATCCGTCAGAAATGCCATCAAGAGCGGTATACTTCCCGCGTGGGTGGAGATGACGGTAAAACCTATAGAAAAAGTTGATGAGATGAATAAGTAACGGAGGATTAAAAATTGGAATACACGATAGTAGCGGCATGCGAAGATGACAGAGAAGAATTACTGGCGCTGTATAAGTCTCAGGTTGGCAAAGAAGGCTGCCCTTGGACCGATGAATATCCGTCAAACGAAACAATAGATTTTGATCTTTCAAGAGATGCATTATATGTACTAAAAACCTACGGAAAAATAGTCGGTGCAATTTCAATCGATGAGGACGAGGAAGTAAATAAACTTCCCTGCTGGAACAGAGATTTGGAACCTGAAGCAGAGTTTTCGAGAATAGCAGTAAGTCCCGACATGCAGGGGCAGGGAATAGGCAAAATCCTTGTTAAGTTTTTACTCGAAGAATTAAAGAAAAGAGGCTGCAACGGCGTTCATATAATAGTCAACAGATACAATCCCAAGGCGCTTCGCTTATACGATTCTTTTGATTTTAAGAACGTCGGCGAATGCAGTATGTACAATCAGGACTTCTTCTGCTATGAACTGGATTTAAGATAGTTTTTTTGTGTAAATGAAAGGGGATAAAAATGGGGAAAAACTATTTTCAGGCAATACCGCTTAAGGATTCTTATCAGAAAAAACTGAAAGAATTCACAGCTTCTCTCGGCAATGCTATCGGCAAGGGCGAGAATATTCCTCTTGTCGATAACGATCTTGCTTATACCCTTAATCTTCAAAATGAACGCATAAAAGAAAAAGGTCTTGAAATCGATTACGAGGCTTATGCACGTAACGAAGACACCCGCTTTTTTGATATCGCAGACTGGAAAGACAAGCATTATGCCAGCCGCGTGGGCTTTGGTGTATACGGAGTTAAAAGGACCTTAAAAAGAGACGGGAAAATCATTTACAAAGACAAACTGAGAAATGATTTTTTTGGAACGATTACGGATATTGTATCCGGAGCACATCCCGACAATGATCCTTACATTTGTCCGAACTGCGGCGCCGACGGAACAATTGCGGAACTTCAGAACGGCTGTCCTTACTGTGGTACACAGTATAAAATGGACGATCTTTTCCCGAAGATCACAGGCTTTTATTTCTTTGATTCCTTAGGCATTACGAAATTGCAGTTATTAATCGGCTGGCCGTTATCGGCGATTTTCTGCACGATTCTTTTATACATTTATATTATTAATCAGCTGATTAATCCAAATGCGTTTAAACTTCTTCCTTTTATTGACACAACGCAAACGATGACAGTGTTGTTGTCCACACCCATTATCGGTATTGCATACGGATTTTTCCTGTTTTGTTTTATCCATTTACTGTTCAAAATTGCACGTTCAATAGTTGACCTCTGGAGAATGGGGACCGCGGCTTCAAGAAAACGTTTTGAATACGGAATGAAGAAAATCACTCCTGAGTTTTCGTTTGAATATTTTCAGAACAAGGCCCTTTCATTAGTCAAAATGGCAGTTTATTCCAAGGACGAAAGCGAACTTCCCTTCTATAAAGGCGAACCGCTTCCCGCAGAAATGAAAGATATAATCGATTTAAATTACGCGGGAATTATCGGCCTTAAAAGATTCGAGGAAAAAGACGGATATGTAACGGCAGAGATTAAAGGCTATTTTGACATTCTTTCCGTAAAAGACAACAAGGTTAAATTCACTCATCCGGTATACAGCGCAACTTTTAAAAGAAGGACCGATGTACCGGTCAATATGAATTTTACGATGACAAGAATTAACTGCCCGACATGCGGTACGAGCTTCAATGCAATGAAAAACAAATGTTGTCCGAGCTGTGGCAACGAATATGAATTAATAACCGACGACTGGGTACTGGTTGAAATAAAAAAAGCATAAGGTGAAAAATGAAAATACTGGTTATAGGCGGAACAAGATTTTTTGGAATACACATGGTAAAAGAACTGCTCCTAAAAGGTCACGATGTTACCATTGCAACCAGAGGTCTTGCTTCAGATGAATTCGGAGATACGGTTAAAAGAATTAAGTTCGAGAGAACAAATGAACAGAGCGTAAAAGAAGCATTATCCGGCACACATTACGATGTTGTAATAGATAAGATTGCATACTGCTC
>JAEEOJ010000074.1 GCA_016284175.1 Lachnospiraceae bacterium
AAAACTCATATTAAATATATTATACTTCCAAACAAAATAAAAAAAAGAGTATTATAACAATACTCTTTTTAAAAGATTTATTCTTCTTCCTCGTAATTCATTGATTCAAGGAACACTCCAAAGGACTTCGCCATATTTTCGATTGTAACATCATCAAACCATAAAAGATTGACGGTTTTATCGGCATCATCTCTTACATGATTCATTAATATTGAGTAATCAACAGATTTTATCTCGTTACCGTTTTCATCATAAAAGGTGGCTTCCCTGCCGTCTTTTTCAATTAATTCCTGTGAGCTGACTTTTTCAAGTACAACGGAATTAATTTGAATTGACATATAGTAATTTTGGATAAAATAGGTATCTTCGCTGTAATTTGTTTTACCCTCTGCCAGATACCTGTAAACATCCTGATATTTGTTGGAAGAATAGAAGCAGAGAAGTTCATCAGTATCATACAAAGCCGGCTGTATGGATGTATTATTTGTTTTCACCCTTTGTATGCTTCCGTCTTCTGTGGTTTCATAAATATATAAGAAACAGGTGTCGTCTGTATCACGTCCTGAAACTATCACTTCGGGACAGCCGTTCATATCAAGATCGGTAACAGCATATTTATATATAAGTTCGGCCTTTTCTTCGTTCTCAGTCTCGTCTGTTTCCTCATTTTCAGCTGTATCTGAATCTTCCGGCTCTGCTTCATCTGCTTCAACGCAAATCTCATCAATTTCCCATTCATCCGCATTGTCAAACAAAACTTTTATGGGACTGACATATTCAATATCCACATTACCCCAGACTTCTTCGTCCGCAAGATAATATGCTTTTTCTTCATACTCAAATGATTCCTTGTCATCAGATAATACAACGTCAAAGATGTAATATGCTCCCCATCCTTCAGAGGGTGCTTCATACATTTCTATTTTGTTTTCATCTTCCGCCAGCCACTTAAAATTGATACCCGGGCATTCGGTAAATCCGTTCCTCTTTGCATCATAAAAGAGTAAATAACTGCCTGTATATTCCTCGTCAGAAATATAAAAGTAAGAACCGTCTTCGCTGATCCATTTGCCCTTCATCATATTAAGAATATTCCTGCTGTTTTCCTGAGCTATTTTTATATTCTCCTGTCTCTTATACTCTGCTATTGCCTGATTTCTCTGCTCTTCGAGTGTATAATATTTTTCTTTATCTCCCGAATAATCAACCCATCCGAGATCGTCTGCCCAGTAGTGCCAGATTGTCGCATACTCGTCAGAATCGAGATATCTGAAATTTACCTCAAGCCATGAACAACTTGCAATAACAGAATTAATATTCTCAGGATTATCCGAATGTATAATCACGGTTTTGTTTTTTGTTTTCACTCCTGTGTTCGGTGCATCTGTAGAAAAATGGATATTTTCAAGTGAATAATCACTTTTAACACTGATTTCCACCCTGTCATCATAATATTTTGTTTTGGTAATATACAAAGCATCGCAGTGATTGATATTTTTTACATCATAAGTATATGTATTTACATTTTTTCCGCAGCCTGCAATAAAAAGAACATTTAAAAGCACTGCAAATATCAATAATAGTTTGTTCTTCATGGTCCATCCTCCCTGCGTCATCTGTCTTATGTAAAAGATACGAATAAGCAAACTGAATTTATTGAATATTTTTATTTTTTACCATAAATAATATTTTCTATATTCGTATGTATGATAGAAAACCCCATACAATTATTATTTTACATCATCTGACGGAGGGAAAAAAGAATGAAAAAGAGCTTAAAATCATATGTTTTGTGCCTGACTGCTTCATTAGCCACTGCAGGAATGCTTGTGGGTTGTGGAAATCAGGCTTCAATACTGCCTGAAATTGTAACCATAGATACGCTTGAAGAAGAAAAGCCTGCGAATGATTCGACAGATCCTGCAGAAAAAGATGCTACTGATAATGGGCAAACTGAAACTTCCGGTGAAGTTTTGGATGAGAATTCAACCGCTGAAAGTGAAGATACGGGCGATGTCAAGGAACTTGGCAAAACCGGAACTGCCGGTGATTTTGAATATACTCTTGAAGGCTCAATGGACAGCGGATTTTTCTTAGACAGAGGTTACTTTTTAATGGCAAGCGACGAAACGGATGAAGTAATACTTGCTATATGTTCGGGCAAAAGAAGCACAGGCGGTTATTCGATAGAAATAAGCGATATTGATTATACTGATCCTTTAATGACCATTACCGTAAAAGAAAATACACCCGCTCCCGATATGACGGTAACCGAAGCCTTTTCATGCCCCATCTGTTTTATACGTTTAAGTTCTCTTCCGGGAGATTTGAAAATTGTAACAGCATCAGGTGACGAGCTTAAATTCCAGGGAAATTATCGTGAAGAATTCAAATCGGGAAATGATTATATTGCGATACTTTGCGATGGTTCGGGTGAAATCATGCAAAAAACCTATGTGTATAAAACGGATGACGGAAGATACAGATATGTCAATGTGGAATCAAGGACCGAAAGCTGGGGAAGTACGAAATGGAAGGATACTTTAACCGGCTCGGGCGTGGTTGATACCAAGGAAGAACTTATAGAGATTGCCAGAAATCACAATTCATGCGGACATGTGCAGCTTCCTTTCGAAATAAACGATACCGATGACAAAGATTACACAATTATTACCTATGAAGAACTGCAAAACCACTTTATTTCCGTTGAAGACTTTTTAAACGGAGACTTCTAAATACTAGTGCCTGGTTCGCTAAATGAACCAGGCACTATTCTTTTATCCGTCCAATTCCACGGAGTCAGAAATATAATACTTGAAACCATGCTCTTTGCAATATGAATCTATTTCTTTTATGAGTTTTGAATCTTTGGTATATTCCAAAAGATATATGTCCGCGCCCAGAGCTGCGTACTTCTCAACATATTCGCCAAAATACTCTCTGTCCTCTTTTGAGTTGCTTCCGAACACGTCGCCGTTCCAGGTGATTTTGGAGAAAACGGTTTCCTGATTGATGCCGGTAATAACTTCATTCCATGAACCGCCGGCTTCGCAATATGCGTTAAGATAAACATCTCCGCCGTTTATTATGACATCCAGATCGGTAGCGATTAATCCCTGCATAATATCGGTCAGTCCCGCCATAATTTCTTCGCGTGGATATTGATAATACACATCGCAGTTATCTACGAAAAATCCGTCTATGCCTTTGTCTTTTAACATCGGTGCGAGCTCATCCAAGATGAATTTCTGCCATTCTTCACTCGACACATCTATCCAGACTTCCTCATCCCAGTGCTCGTAGTCTCCGAGTGCGAGATATTCATACTTTGAATAATAATCCCTGTAATCTTCCAGCGCTCCCACGTTTATATAGCTGTAAACTTTATGACCGCTCTCCTTAAATGACATTATCTCTTCGGCGCTGAAGTACTGCGCATCTATAACTACCGTTTCATATTCGTCAAACTGCGAAAGATTATCTTCTATGCTGAGAAAAACACCGTATTGATTTTGCGAGATTATGTCTTTTCCGATATTACAGGCGAGAAATGGAAGGATTAAGATTAAATCCGGTAGTAAGAATTTTAATGCTGTTTTATGCTTTGTCATATTGCGATTCATTTCAAATTAATTTCCTTTAAGTTTTATTCGATTATTATATGCAAGTGTTTAAACAAATTCAATTTTCTAGTTTAGTTTTTTCAAAAAATTGTATTTATCTAAAAGAGGACTGCAATAAATGCAGTCCTTTTTGTTTACTCTTTTTTCTTTTTTATCATTGATTCCGCATAGCCCAAAAGTCTCGCTTGATCTTTTGCATCAAATGAGTTGAATGCTGTTAAGAGCATTCCTGCATCTGTTGATGCATCTACTGCGTACCAATCCTGAGGATTGCTGCGTGATCCGTTAATCTCCACGCCGGACAAAAGCCATTCCGGAGTCACATCCAATACTTTGCATATTATTAAAATCTTTTCTGAAGTCGGATTGGTTCTTTTTTTCTTCCAATCACTTATTGTCGTCTCAGGAATACCTGTCCTTTTAGCAAATTCTTTTTGAGTCATATTCATTTCGGATAATTTATCAAATATTCTATCCCTTATTGTCATTACTTTAATCCACCCATCTTTTTATAAACATCACCACGCGGTCCTGCCAAAAGCGTATTAATTACCACAATTTCACCGTTTATTATTGTATAAACCACACGATAGCCGCCTATACTGATTCTATAGTAATCATTTCTTTTTCCGCTGATTTTCTTTAAATCAATCTTTTCAGGATGTTCCCCTGCAAACAATTCTTTTATGGCTTCTTCGAATTGTCCGCGAACATCCTCGTGGGTTTTAAAAAATTTATCTGCAGCCTTTGTATAATGAATTTCATATACAAATCCCGACCTTTTTCTCATCTGTTATCTCCGTTTACACTTTAAATCGTTTGGTAGAAGAAATCTTAAGATCATCATCGCTCATGCTTTCAATTGCAGACAAAATCTCCTCTGTTTCCTCAGCGGAAGCCTCCTGAACATTCACAGTCAAGCGATAATACGGATCGCGTTTCAGTTCATCGACGTACTCTTTGATTGCATTCTTTATTAAATCAGTTACAGATATATTATAAATCGAAGCAACTTTTTTCATATCAAGAATCTCAGCTTCCTCCATTTTGAAGTTCATCACTTTTGTAGCCATATCATATACCTCCTACTTTACTTTATTGTATTGCGTAAATACCGTAAAGTCAAGTATTACCAGTAAAGGTGTTCGAGGCTGATGTTTTTGAATAAATCCTATTTTACGGATTTTACAACAAATAATAATACCTGTCAAGTCATTAATAAATCTATAAATTATTGACAGGTATTCTTATCCTATTATTTCTGGCCGTAATATGCGTTGGCACCATGCTTTCTGAAATAATGCTTATCCTGAAGCTCCTGAGGAGCCGAGATTACTTCATGATTTATCTGTTCGGTAAAGAGTGCCATCTTGGCAACTTCTTCAAGTACAACTGCATTATGAACTGCGTTGTTGGCATCCTTGCCCCAGGCGAAAGGTCCGTGGTTCTTGCAGAGTACTGCGGGAACTGCTTCGGGATCGATGTTCATTCTTTTAAATTCATCTACTATAAGCTTACCTGTATTAAGCTCGTAGGCTTCGTCGATTTCTTCCTTGGTAAGATTTCTTACGCAGGGAATGCTTCCGTAGAAATAATCCGCATGTGTTGTTCCGTAGCAGGGAATATCTCTTCCCGACTGTGCGAAGCTTGTAGCATATGTGGAATGTGTATGTACCACTCCGCCAATTTCAGGGAAACCCTTGTAGAGTTCCAGATGTGTGGGAGTGTCAGAAGAAGGATTAAGCTTTCCTTCAACAACATTTCCCTCAAGGTCTACAACAACCATATCTTCGGGTTTCATTACATCATAATCAACACCTGAAGGCTTGATTACAAAGAGCCCTTTCTCTCTGTCTATCGCACTTACATTTCCCCAGGTAAATGTTACAAGTCCGTGCTTTGGAAGAAGCATATTTGCTTCGTAAACTTTTTGTTTTAATTCTTCGAGCATAATTCTATCCTTTCATTGTTAAGGTGCCAGGCACACTTCGTGAGCCAGGCACCTTTTTTCTTTTTACAGATTCTCAACTGCTGCCTTTTCAACAGCGATTGCCCTCTTATATTTTTCGATGAATGCATCAAAGCCTTCAACATCCTTAGCTTCGGGAGCACATTTCTCACAGCCTGTATTGTTGAATATCTTTGCACTTAAGTATTCGCTTAAGGACATACCGTTCTTATTGTCCATATATGCGGCAAGAAGTGCGATACCCCAGGCGCCGCCTTCAGATGCGGTTTCCATTACGGATACAGGTGCGTTAATTGCTGCTGCGGCAATCTTGGTGCCGACACCTTTGGTCTTAAAATATCCGCCGTGTCCGTACATTTCATCAACCTTTACGCCCTCTTCTTTTAGCATTAAATCAAGACCGATCTTTAATGCAGCCATTGCGGAATAAAGGTTTGCTCTCATAAGATTTGCAAGGCTTAACTTATCCTCTGCCTTTCTTGCAAGGAGTAATGCGCCTTCTTCAAATCCGGTTACAGGTTCGCCGGAGAGATAGTTAAAGAGTGTAAGTCCGCCGCAGTCTGCATCGCCTTCAAGAGCCACGGAATAAAGTTTGGTGTAGAGTTCATTCATATCAACGGGAGCGCCCATTAACTCCTGGAATTCCTTGAATACCTTAACCCAGTTGTTGATTTCGGATGTACAGTTGTTGCAGTGAACCATTCCGACAAGTGCGCCGTCGGGTGTGGTTACAAGGTCGATTTCGGGATAAACCTTTGATAAATCTTTTTCAAGAACTACCATCGCAAATACTGATGTACCTGCGGAAATGTTACCGGTTCTAACCTTTACGGAGTTGGTTGCAACCATACCTGTTCCTGCATCGCCTTCGGGAGGACAGAGAGGAATGCCTGCCTTAAGATTTCCGCTCTCATCGAGAAGCTTGGCACCTTCTTCGGTTAAGCATCCTGCATTTTCGCCTGCGGATAAAACTTCGGGAAGTAAGTCCTTAAGACCTTTTGCAAGTGCGGTTTCTTTTGCAAGAACATCAAACTTTGCAATCATCTTTTCATCGTAATTGCCTGTGCTCATATCGATGGGGAACATACCTGAAGCATCGCCCACACCGAGTACTTTTTTACCGGTTAATTTCCAGTGAACAAAACCTGCAAGTGTTGTGAAGAAATCGATGTCTTTTACGTGCTCTTCTTTGTTTAACATTGCCTGATAAAGATGTGAAATGCTCCATCTCTGAGGAATGTTGTAATTAAATTCTTTTGTAAGGATTTCTGCAGCTTCACCGGTGATTGTGTTTCTCCATGTTCTGAAAGGAACGAGGAGTTTGTCGGATGAATCAAATGCAAGATATCCGTGCATCATAGCGGAGATACCGATGCCTGCAAATGATGTTACTGCGATGCCGTATTTTTCTTTTATGTCTTTAGCAAGATCTGAATAGCAGGCCTTTAATCCTGCGAAAATTTCTTCTTCCGAATAGGTCCAGATACCGTCTTTTAAGCTGTTTTCCCATCCGAATCCCCCGATAGCAAGTACTTCGCCTGCTTCATCACATGCTACAGCCTTGATTCTTGTTGAACCAAATTCGATTCCAAGATAAGCTTTCCCTGCTTCAATTAATTCTTTTGCTCCCATAATTAACCTCCGTTTATGTGAAATTTAATATACTATCATGTCTCTGCCGTTCTGTTTCCCGAGATACAGTTTCTCGTCGGCCTCTTTTATGTTGTCTTCAAAAGATTTCGAATAATCGTATTCCGTCAGGCCATAAGTCATTTTTACTCTGACTTCTTCTTTGCCGTGGAAAAGTTTTAAGTCTTTTACGGTGTCTCTTATATGCGAGAGTTTGATATATGCGTCGTCTCCGTTTAAATCTGCGAAAACTATGAGGAACTCTTCGCCACCCCATCTTGCCACGAATCCGTACTCTTCGGTCTCTTTTTTAAGAGCTTCGGAAATTGCCACCAAAACAGTATCGCCGAAGTCATGTCCGTAGGAGTCGTTAATTTTCTTAAAGAAATCTATGTCTCCTATGCAGATGCTCATTACGCGTCTCTGCAAAACTATGTCGTTTACTATTTCCATTGTGCTTCGTCTGTTATAAAGCCCTGTAAGCGCATCAACCGAAGCCTGTTTTCTTAACTGATTGTTATACGAAATCAGCTTGTCTTCCATATGCTGGCTCTCTTTGGAAAACGAGAAAGAAATGATTGAAACCATTATCACAAAAGCAATGGCGTTTACGACCTGAATGCTCTTGTCGACATGGTCTATGGATATCTTTCCGGGGTTTCCTTTGAAAAAGACAAGGAAAACGATGAACATTGCGAAGAGGCAAAAGTCCAGAAGAAGTTTTTTCCTGTTGTATCCTGCTTCGCCGAATGAATACATAATTACCAAAAGAATCAGGAAAAACTGGAAGCCGCCTTCCCAGCCGAATAAAACAACTGCCGCCGTAATCCATAATGCTTTCTGGAATACGAAAATCGTAAGTATTATAAGTTTGGGCGCAATGTAGGAAATGTAAAATGTTATGCCGTCGACAACAAGCATTACAGCCCAGAGAATGCTGCCCTGAACCGATTTTATGAAAAACGCATCCAGTATCAGATTAAAAAGCGAAACGCACATAAAGATAAGCACCATCTGTCTGATGATTACGGTCATGCGCTTGCTCTCGTTTTTGTGTTTTGTGTCTTTGTTGATTAAATCTAATAACTTACCCATACAGTTTTTTGCCAAAACTTAATTTATAACTAATGCTTTTTCCACATCATAGGAACAAAGAGTAAAAGAATCGGATAAAGTTCAAGTCTTCCTGCAAGCATGTCAAAAATGAAAACTATCTTCGAAAGATAATTAAATCCGGCGTAGTTACCCGTGGCGCCTACCACTTCAAGTCCGGGTCCGACATTGTTCATTGTCGCAAGTACGGCTGTGAAGTTTGTAACCATGTCGTATTTGTCGATGGATACGATAAATACCGATCCAAGATAAATGAGAGTGAAAAGAGCCCCGTAAACACATACACTCTTAACAACCGCTTTATCCACTGTTCTGTCATCCATACCTACGGCTTTTACGCTTCTCGGATGAATGAATGAGTTGATTTCCTGTCGTACGGCTTTGATTAAAATAAGGACTCTGGAGAACTTAAGTCCACCGCCCGTTGATCCTGCGCAGGCACCGGTTATCATGAGAATAACCAGAATTGTTTTTGCAAGTGAAGGCCAGAGGTTAAAGTCGCAGGTTGCAAAACCGGTCGTCGTAATAATCGAAGCTACCTGGAAAGCCGCATCCGTAAGTGCGCCTCCAAACGAATCGTACATCTTGAAAATATTTAAAGTGATGATTAAAACCGATACGACAATAACGAGTAAATATGTTCTGACTTCCTCCATCTTAAAGATGTTTTTAAACTTACGTGCCAGAATCAGGAAATATACGTTAAAGTTGATTCCGTAAAGAATCATGAATATTGTTACGTCCCACTTGATAAGTGTGCTGAAATTGGCAATACTCGAATTGTAAACACCGAATCCGCCGGTACCGGCCGTTGCAAACGATGTACAGACTGCTTCAAAGAAGCTCATTCCCATAATCCAGAGTGATAAAATCTGAACCACTGTGAGGAAAATATAAATAAAATAAAGTATCTGCGAAGAGTCCTTCATTTTAGGAACAAGTTTTCCTACTACGGGTCCCGGGCTTTCCGCACGAAGAAGGTGCATGTTTACGCCGCCAACCATGGGCATTACGGCTAAAAGAAATACAAAGATTCCCATACCGCCGATCCAGTGGGAAAAGCTTCTCCAGAAAAGAGTCGCGTGGCTCATTGCTTCCACATCGGTCAGTATTGTGGCTCCGGTAGTGGTAAAGCCAGAACTCATTTCAAAAACAGCATCTATGTAATTGGGAATTTCTCTGGAAATAAAAGGAGGCAGTGCTCCCGTAAGACTAATTAAAAACCAAGCAAGACCTACGCTTGCAAAGCCTTCTTTGGCGAAAAACTGAGTGTTTTTAGGTTTTTTCAAAGAGATGAGAAGTCCTGCGAGCATACCGATTAAAGCGACAACAAAATAAGTCCACCAGTTATTTTCCCGGTAGATAATCGCCACTATTCCCGGAAGAACCATAAATGCCGATTCAATGGCCAATACTCTTCCGAGCGTATACAGGATTATAGATATATTCATAACTCTGCTTCCGGACTAACATCCGGACTCTCCCTATTATTCGAGAATGTCTTTGATATCGCTTAGGCCGCTCTTGGTGGTAACAACAATAACTGTGTCACCCTCTTCGATAGTATTCTGGCCCTTGGGAATGATAATCGTTCCCCTTCGGTTGATACATCCGATAAGGATATCTCTCTTTAAATTCAACTGCATAAGGGGAATTCCGATAACGGGCGAACCTTTAAGGATCTTAAATTCGAGTGCCTCGACTCTGCCGCCGTTTAATTTGATAAGAGTCTCCACGTTGCTGCCGATGGAGTTCTGCATTGCCCTGACATAGGAAACTATGTAGTCCGCAGCAATCTTATCGGGATAAATCAGACTTCCCACGTTGAATGTATTTATGATGTCATCGAAAGAAATTCTGTCGATTTTGGTTACGATTTTGCCCGAAGTACGGGTTTTGGCAAAGAGCGAAAGGATAATGTTTGTTTCGTCGATGCCGGTTAGGGAAACAAACGAATCGCAGCCGTTAATGCCTTCCTCTATTAGGATTTCCTGGTTGGTCGCATCACCGTTTATAATGGTGGCCCTCGGAAGGTTCTCGCTTAAGGTCTCGCATTTGTCTCTGTTTACCTCGACGATTTTTACCTTGATGCCCATCTTTAAAAGAAGTTCGGCGAGATAATATGTCATCGTACCGCCGCCGATAATCATGGTGTCTTTTACCTGATGTGTGTCATATCCGATTTTGGTGAAGAATTCTCTCGAATTGACTGCCGATGCAACGATGGTGATTTTATCGTTTGCACGGAGTATAAAAGCACCGTTGGGGATGAAGATATCGTCGCCTCGCTCAACCGTACAGATAAGGATGTCGGAAAGAACTCTCTTTGCGACGTCGATAAGTGTTTTGTTGACAAAAGGCGAATCCTCGGTAATGACGAGGTTTAAAAGTTCTACTCTGCCCTTGGCAAATGTATCGATTTTATCTGCCGAAGGGAATCTTAAAAGTCTCGAAATTTCGACTGCTGCCGCATACTCGGGATTGATAATCATCGAAAGTCCGAGTTCGTCTTTTATGTACTGGATTTCCTTGCTGTACAAGGGATCGCGGACTCTCGCGATGGTGTTGCAGTTACCGGCTTTCTTGGCGAAAAGACAGCATAAAAGATTTATTTCGTCCGACCCTGTAACTGCTATTAAAAGGTCTGTTCTGTCAACGCCTGCGTCTTTCTGAACCGAGTAGGACGCACCGTTTCCGACTAAGCCCATTACATCGTAATTGTTGGTGATGTCGTTAATAACTTCCTGGTTTTTATCAATTACGGTAATGTCGTGTTTTTCTATAACTAGCTGTTTTATGATCGATAAACCGATTTTTCCGCAGCCGACTATAATGATTCTCATTTGTTAATCTCTTTACTTTCTTGCAGTATATTCCGTAACGCCTCTTACGGTTTCGCCGTCGATCTGAAGAGCCGTGGGCTTGTCAAATCTGACTGTAATTTCTTTGCCTGTTCTTACAGCAACAAGTTTTTTGTTGTTTACATGTTCGCCCTTAAAAATTGCGGGGAAGCCCATGAGGGTTCCGATTCTGCCTTTATCCTTAAATACCATGCAGGTTAATGTATCGCCGAGTCTGTCCTGGTCGGGAGCAGCCTTCATTCCGCCACCGTAATATCTGCCGTTCATAGCGGATGCAATCCATGCGCGCTTGTACTCAATTGTCTCACCGTCAACAGTAATCCAAGCATGAGGGCATTTGAATTTGAAAAGCACGATTTTGATTGAAAGCGAAGTATAGTTGATATCCTTCTTGCCTGCTGCCTTCATATCGTCAGCCATTTCGCAGCATACGCCGTCTACACCGAAGCCGATACCGTTTAAGAATCTGTACTGCTTTCCGTTGATGGTTACCACGGGAAGATTGGTAACAAATTTTTTGATTGAAGGCATTTCGGAATCATCGTAATTCTCTTTGATGTCTCTGTAAAAATCGTTTCCGGTTCCCGCAGGGAATAAAAGTATGTCGCAGGGAATCTCAAGATCTGCCGTATAATTGGCGAATTTGTTAAGCGTTCCGTCGCCGCCGCAAAGAATGATTATATCGTCAGCCGTAAGTTTTGAAACGAACTCTTTCGGATCAAGGCCGACTACGTTTACGACCTCATATTCACCGCTTATTTTACCCTTTACAACCTCAAGGGTTTCTTTGCCTCTGCCGTTGTTTGACAATTCGTTGTATAAAACGTACTGCATATAATTCCCTCCGTTTTTTATATCTTTTATAAACAGTAATAAGGTAACCTTTTTAGGGTTACCTTACCTAAATTGTTTATTGTTACGCTTTCTGCTCTTTCTTTCCTTCAGGTGCGTCGTCGTCATCTTCATAATATGCAAGTGAACTTCCGCAGAACTGACAGAATTTTCCGCCGTTGTTTACGCCGAGGCAGTAAGGACAGTTCGCATAATATCTTAAATCCTGCTTTACATCGCGTTTGATCTCTTCCTGCTGGGTTTTAAGCTTTTCAAGTTCAAGCTGGTACTCTGCCTGCTGTCTTGCGTATTCTGCCTGCTGTTCAGCCAGCTGTTTCTGAAGATTTGCCTGCGCTTCTGCCTGCTTCTCAGCTAATTTAGCCTGACTGTTCTCATGCATTTTATTAACGATTGCCGCACTTGCAACACCTACGCCCGCGCTGACTGCACTGCCGATGAGCGAGCTCATCATTCCGCCTCCGCCGCCTCCGTAGTATTTGGGTGCGTTGTTTATATTTATATTAACCGGTGAAGAATTTGTACCGAATGATGAAAATCCGCTGTTAGGTCTTGAAGCGTTATTAATCTTCGGAGCGGAAAATCCTCCGCCGAAGCCGCCTGCTCCGCCCATACCGCCGAAGCCGCCTAAGCCACCTGCGCCACCGAAACCGCCCATACCGCCGCCGGTACCTCTGAAACCTGCGGAACCGCCTCTTGAGCCGCCTCTGAAACCGCCGCCTCCCATGCTTGGTCTTCCACCGCGTGAATGTCCTCTGCCGAGTCCTATAGCCATTGCCTTTCCTCCTTAACAAATGATGCAGACCGATATCTGTTATCGATTGTCTTCAAATGTCAAACACTCCATAAATTGTAACATAAATACGTCTTTTTTTAAACAGGATTTTCTTGTTTAAACAGGTCAAAAACTTGCTATCTGCTTATCTTCCGATACCTAGCATTTCAAGATAAGCGGCCTGCTTTTCTTCCATCACTTTTGCCTCATCCTCTTCCATGTGATCATATCCTAAAAGATGCAGCATGCTGTGTGCTATAAGAAAAGCATATTCTCGTTTTACAGAATGTCCGTACTCCTCTGCCTGAGAAATGATTCTGTCTTTGTTTAAACAGATTTCTCCGAGGATTGTAAGCTCCGTTTCGGGATTAACGGACATCTCCAGATCTTCGACATTAAGATTATCAAAATCCGAAGGCGCTTCCCATTCTAAGTTCGGAAAAGAAAGCACATCCGTTGTTTTGTCGATATCACGATATTCTTTGTTGTATTCCTTAACTTCCTCGGAATCCGTGATAAGAATATCGACCTCGCATTCGAAGGGACAGCCCTCTTTTTCCAAGATTATCTCCGTCACCTCTTCGGCGATTTTTACTTTGTCAAAATCCGTTTTAAATTCGACGTTTTCTTCGATAACAACCATGTCTTCTATGTCTCCAATTATATTATTATAAATAGTTTATATATATTATTCTTTCCGTAAAATACCTGTCTTTAATTCTTTTTTTGCGAAATATTAAACGCTCTCTTTAACCTCTTCGTCAGCCCACTGGCTCATGTAAAGCTCTTTGTAGAAGCCTCCGGCCTTCATCAGTTCGTCGTGGCTTCCCTGCTCGATAATATTTCCGTCCTTCATAACCAGAATGATATCTGCATTTTTTATGGTCGATAATCTGTGTGCTACGATAAAACTTGTCTTGCCCTTCATAAGCTTCGCAAACGCATCCTGAACCTTTAATTCGGTACGGGTATCGATTGAACTTGTAGCCTCATCGAGGATCAGTATCGGAGGATTTACAAGCATTACTCTGGCGATACAGAGGAGCTGTTTCTGGCCGTTTGAAAGATTTCCGCCGTCCTCGCTAATCATCGTGTCGTAACCGTTTGGCATTCGCTCGATGAAGCTGTGTGCGTGGCATTCCCTGCATGCTTTAATGACCTCTTCGTCCGTAAAATCTCTGCCGAGCGTGACATTGTCTTTTATGGTGCCTTTTCTAAGCCAGGTCTCCTGTAAAACCATTCCGAAATTGTCTCTGTAGGCCACTCTTGTGTAGTCTTTGATATTTTCGTCGTCTATTAGGATTTCGCCCGATTTAACCTCATAAAAGCGCATCAGAAGGTTAATAAGCGTGGTCTTGCCACAGCCGGTCGGACCGACAATTGCAATTCGCTTTCCTCTCTCGGTTTTAAGAGAGAAGTTTTCAATGAGTTTCTGTTTTTCGGTGTATGAGAAACTGATGTCCTTAAATTCAATATGTTCAAAGCTTGTCTTGGGCTCGGTCTTGGCGTCTTCTTTTTCGGAGATTTCTTTTTCGTTTAAAAGATCTTTTATCCTCTCGGCGCAGGCAAGCGCATTCTGGAACTCGGTTAAGACGCCCGAGATTTCATTGAAGGGCTTGGTGTACTGGTTTGCGTACGAAAGGAAAATGGTCAGTGCACCGACTGAAAGGCTGTCTGATTTTACGATTGCAAGAGCTCCGAAAATCGCAACGCCGGCATAAACCAGCGAGTTTACAAATCTCGTCGAAGGATTGGTTAAGGATGAGAAAAATGTTGCCTTAAGGGAAGCGTCTCTGAACTCTTCGTTCATCTTTTTAAAGCTGTCCATATTCTCTTCTTCTTTGCCGAAGGCACGGACGATTTTCTGGTTTGAAACCATCTCGTTGATAAAAGAAACCTGCGTGCTTCTGGCCTCGGTCTGCTTTTTAAAGAGGTTGAAGGTTCGCTTTGAAATGAAGCCCGCAACGAAGAATGAAAGCGGTGTAATGAACACAACAACAAGCGTAATCTTCCAGTTTAAAACAACCATCATTGTAAGTGTTCCGAGTATTGTAAGAACGCCCGTAAACACCTGCGTAAAGCCCATTAAAAGACCGTCCGAAAGTGTCTCCACATCGGCTGTCATTCTGGCTACAATGTCTCCCGCGGGATGGGTGTCGGCGTAGGAAACCGGAAGCTTGTGAATTTTTTCCATTACGTCTTTTCTTATCACTGCGACAAGCGAAGCCGTTAAGCGGTTGTTTGAAAGACTTAAGAAGAGCTGCGAAACTATCGTAATCGCGATAACAATTAACGTTTTTATGATAAGTTTCTTAATGCCGTCAAAATCCACGTTGTTCTGCCCTATTACCATGTCGACACCGTTACCGATTAGGATTGGAATATAGAGCGTTCCGAGCACGGTAACAAGAGCGGTAGCGATACTTGTAAAAAGCAGAAACCACTTTTTGAAAACGTATTTAATTATAAAAGAAAATGTCGATTGATTTTTCAATCCGTTTCTCCTTTTAAATTGCCGCTTCGGGGAACTGTGATTTGTAAATTTCTCTGTATACTTCGCAGGATTTTATGAGCTCTTCATGTTTTCCGCAACCTGCGAGTTCTCCCTCGTCGAGGACGAGGATTTTATCCGCATCCATTATGCTGGCGGCTCTCTGCGAAACGATGAAGCAGATTGAATCTTCAGCTATTTCGCGTATGCCGGCTCTGACCTTTTTCTCCGTCACAAAATCGAGCGCGGAGGTTGAGTCGTCCAAGATCAGAATTTCGGGTTCTTTTACGAATGCTCTGGCTATGCAAAGCCTCTGTCTCTGGCCGCCCGAGAAATTCTTGCCGCCCTCGGTAACCTCTGCCTGAAGCTCGCCTTTTTTGCCGTAAACGAAATCGTAGGCTTCGGCTCTCTTAAGGCTTTTATCCATATCTTCCTTTGTGGCGTCTTTTTTGCCCCATTTAAGGTTGTCTTCGACCGTTCCCGAGAAAAGCACTGCAGTCTGCGGAACAATGCCTATAGCGCCTCTTAGAGTTTTTGTAAGGACGGCCGCGGAATAACCGCTTAAGTTTTCGTCGTTAACTTTGATGACTCCGGAATAATCTGCGTAGTATCCGCAGATAAGATTTATAAGAGTTGTTTTGCCCGAACCTGTACCGCCGATGATACCTATTATTTCGCCTTTCTTTGCGTTAAAGGAAATGTCTTTTAAAGATTCCTTTGCGGCTGTGGGATATTTAAATCCTACGGCATCAAATTCGACTGAATCAATCTTTTCGAATTTGTTCTCGTCGGGAATTTCGGATGTTTCTTCTTTTACGTTTTTCTCTTTTAGGAGTGTAGCGATTCTGTCGCCGCAGGCTACAGATTTGGTCATCGTTATGATGAGGTTGGCTAATTTTATGAGTTCAACCAGGATCTGCGCCATGTAGTTTAAGAGTGCGATTAATGCACCTCTTTCGATGATTCCGGTGTTGACCTGTGTGGCGCCGACATAAAGAACGGCGAGTGTTGCGACATTGACGATTAAGAATGTGGCGGGGTTCATGATTGCGGTAACCCTGCCTGCGAAGAGCTGGAGTGATTTTAAGGTGTCGATTTCTTTGTCGAATGCCTCGCTCTCCTCATCGTCGCAGTTAAATGCTCTGATGACGCGGATACCCGTGATGTTTTCTCTTGTCTTGACGGTGACCGTCTCGAGCGAACTCTGAACTTTTTTGTAAAGGGGAATGCTCTTTAAAAGAACCGCGAAAACCACGAGGAAAAGAATCGGAACGCAGACTACGAACACAAGCGCGCCTTTTACATTTACCGTAAACGCCATGATTACGGCACCGAATACTATGAAGGGGGAACGAAGGAAAAGTCTTAAGAACAGATTGACTCCAGTCTGAAGCTGATTGACATCGGAAGTGATGCGCGTGATGAGTGCGCCCGTGCCATGCTCCTCTAATTCGGAGTATGTTCTTGACTGAATATTTTCAAAAATTGCTTCTCTTAAGCTCGCAGCAAATCCTGTGGCGGCTTTTGCTGCAAAGAACTGTGCGGTAAGTGCGCAGGTTAAACCTATGAGCGCAAGTAAAACCAAAAGGCCGCCCATCTTTAAAATATAGGCGTTGTCGTTTCTTTCAATACCGTTTGAAACGATGCCCGCTATAACGAGGGGCACGAACAACTCAAAAGTCGCCTCGGTTAATTTAAAAAGAGGGCCGAGGATGCTTTCTTTTGTATACGGTTTTAAGAATTTTAACAGTTCTTTCATACAGAACTTATTATAACATATAAGTTGATTTTAAAGTATTATAAATCAAAGCGGAGCGCCCGCCTAATTCGGCAGACGCTCCGACTTTCTCAAATAAATATATTTGGATTTAGCGGCCGTCTGAAGAAATTCTCTAGGATCTTTTCCGCAAACGCCTCGCCGCTTACTTCATAGGTTCCGTTCTTTATCCTTTCCTTGATGGAATATATCAATTCTTCCCTGATATCCGGTGTAGATAATAAGGCCTTGCTGGCCGTTGAGTAATCTTTTCCCATAGATGAAATCAGCAGCTTGTCCGAAAAGTTAGAAACGGTTTTTTCATTAGTTTTCAACGTATTCTTTAGCGGATTCTGTTGGTGCGTTTCAGCCCGCGACACTGCCAATCCCTCCTTCCGATTTTAACCTTTGTATTGTTTATCGACCTATTTATTATTTTCTTTATAGCAAAATTAAAATTTGTGGACATGAATCGGACATTTTTGTTTTTATGTGCATTTTCAACAAAAAAGGCCGGACACCTTTTGATGTCCGACCTGAAATATCTGTTTTAAATTTTATGCCCAGGGATCTGCAGCAACCGGAGTTCTGATATCCGAAAGAGCAAGG
>JAEEOJ010000075.1 GCA_016284175.1 Lachnospiraceae bacterium
CTTCCAACACTTACGGTTGCACCACTTACAGGGGTTGTTGTACCTTTCTCGTATACATATACTTCAAGTGCTCCGGGTATTTTTTCAACATAGAAGATATATGTTGTTGTATTACCGCTTGTTACCTCTTGGGTTTTTGTTGCATCTCCCGATACTTTGTAGTTTTCAGGAGCTTTTATTGTTACAGTATAATCTCCGGCTTCAAGATCACTCTTTTCTTTCTTTCCTGTCGCATCTGTTGTACCAAGAGATTCGCTTCCAACACTTACGGTAGCACCACTTACAGGTGTTGTAGTTCCTTTCTCGTATACATAAACCTCAAGTGCTCCGGGTATTTTTTCAACATAGAAGATATATGTTGTTGTATTTCCGCTTGTTACCTCCTGGGTTTTTGTTGCATCTCCCGATACTTTGTAATTCTCGGGTGCTACAACAGATACCGTATAATCTCCGGCTTCAAGATCACTCTTTTCTTTCTTTCCCGTTGAATCAGTTTTTCCAAGTGATTCACTACCTACACTTACGGTTGCACCACTTACAGGAGTTGTTGTTCCTTTCTCGTATACATAAACCTCAAGTGCTCCGGGTTCGGGTCCTACTTTGTTGAAGAATTTGCCCAATCGAAATTCCGATGAAGAAGGATCTGCATTGGTTACGCTTTTATAGATGGTTTTACCGTTGTCACCCAATCTGATAGTATAATCAGCCTTAAAATAAAGCGTTCCATCCTTGTTGGTTACAGCTAAATCAATTGTGGCATATCCGGAAGATTTAAGAATATCGCCGCTTCTTGTTCCGGCGCCTTCTTCTGTAATCTTATAATAATAATGATTTGTTTTTCCTTTCTCTACATAATACGGAGAAGTTGCGTATTTCGTATCCGAATGGAATGCAATTGAAGGGAAGGTTACCTTTCCCGTAGCTGCATTTGATGCATTCTTGTTATGGTCTTTATTATCTGCTTCTTCGGAATAGGTATTATCTTTCATTCTTTTTAAAGAGAATGAATAATCACCTGCATTGCTGCTTATTGTAGTATCTGCAACAGTATTTTTTCCGTTCCATTCTTTGGTAAATGCTTTATCCAGTGCAAAATGAATCTCTCCTACCTTATCGGTAGTAATCTCCTGGCTGCCTCCTCTATATATATAATGCCACTCTTTATTGCTTGTTACAGTGTCTGCTACCAACCAGCCTGCACAGCTTCCTTGATATATTTCCACTTTGTTACAATTGGGCGCCAAGAATACGCCTGCAGTAGTATTTAATTTTACTTCCGGATTATCTGTAATATTCCAAATAATCTTTTGACAGATTTCTTTATCAACGTTCGTTGCTGTCTGATTGCCTGTTCCCTCGTTTCCTTGCCATGGAGTCTCCGAAGTAATCTTAACAAACTTTCCGTTCTTTTGTTTAACATGTACCTCGAACTTATTAAAAGTAATAGAATCTTTTTTGGTATAATTGAAAACTATCACAGTAGAAGAATTCTTCTTTATCTTAAGACCGCTCGCTTCAGATATCGACTTCTTAAGTTTAGAATCAATATTGATATATACCGTCTTACCATCAAAACTGTCGCCGCTTAAGTCAAGATATCCATCCTTCATATAGCTTTTATAGTCTATGGCTTTTTTATCCTTTAACGTTTCCGACTGTTTTTTAGTCTCATTTATCTTGTCCTTTACCCATTTGGAGACATCTTTAGTACTGACCTGAACCGTGGGATTATTATCAAAGAAACTCGTATCAAAAACAAAATGCGTGGATTTGTTGTTGTTTTTTGAATACTTTTGTTTGATAAATTCATCATATAAACTCTGGCTTAATTCAAATTTAAATGTTCCGGCCGTTGTTGTACCGAATCTCATTTTATTTGTGATATTGCCGACAACGATATGAGCCGTACTGTCTTTTGTAAGAAAATCCACATCATTATTTTTGCCGTCGCGATCATCGGTAGTCTTATTAGTAAATGTGCCAACCGCCAAAGTGGACTCCATATGCTCATTTTGTGTGAAAGTATTCGCAAAAACACCAAAATCCACCATATCGTCAAGGATATTGCTGTAATTAACTGCACTTGCCGCATCGTACTCAGGTGCTTCTTCAGCATGAACGATCATTCCTGATGCTCCGAAAACCGAAGGCATCAATAATGCTCCTGTAAGAGCAAATGTTGCGATTCTTAGTAATAAATTCTTCTGTCTCATTTTTCTCGCCATCCTTCTAGTGAAACATTATTTAGTTTATTCTAAAATCCTCTATTTTTAAACCGACAGCTACTACCCTGGTTCTGTCTGTATTACATGTCGAGAGGATCATTAGTTCATCTTCGTCAGTTATGTCCGTTTGATAAAAATATGCTTTCTCATCATTATAGTCTTTCAGAGCCTGCATAATTTTTGTAGGTTCATCACCTTTGAATCCTTCAAAAACAAAATCTCCGTCATCGTTCATTTTGAAATCATCTTTCAGAAGGTGATCGTCCGAATAATGAGTAATACATATAAATCTGTATTTTCTTACCGATTCCTCGGTGTAAATATAAAAATATTCGTGTGCCTTAAAATAATCGAAATCTCTGTACATTCTGTGAAGACTGCCAAACATGGTCCCGTTGTGCATATTATGTCCATAAATTGTACACACTTTATCATTTAAGCACGGGTTGGCAAATTTTTCAAGACTTATACACCCCGGATATCCTTTTTTTTGATCAAAATTATGTTTCAGATAATAGTCATCACTTCCTTCTTTTTGTAAAATCGGATAATCTATGACTGAATCGGGTATGTATATGTACCCCACAACGTCCGGATTTAATTCTTTATATTTCTTTAAATCCGGTACTCTTTTTAAGTTTTCATCTGTAATAATTTCCTGTTCGTTTTCATAGGAAACTTCTGAATCAACCAAAGCAGTATTGCTTATCCATGATTCTTCTTTTATTTCTTCGTACATATCCTGCTGCTTCGAATTGTTGGTTCTGTATCCTATTAAATACACAACAAATAAAAGGATTGTGACCAATCCCAATGCAAAGAATATAATTAAACCCGGATACTTTTTTATAAAATCTCTCATAAAATAAATATTTCCCTTAACCAAACAAACAGACTGTAAAAATACAGTCTGTTTATACTTCTAATTTCTCTATGTCAGCTCCGAGATTTCTTAACTTCTTGTCGAAATTCTCGTAGCCTCTTTCAATATATTCTATTCCGTCAATTTCGGATACTCCTTTGGCTGCAAGAGCAGCAAGCACAAGTGCGGCTCCGGCTCTTAAATCGGGAGAAGTCATATTTGCGCCCTGATAATAGTCCACGCCGTCGATATAAGCGGTTGTACTTTCGTCGACAACAATATTACAGCCCATCTTCTTAAGTTCGTTGACATACATGAATCTGTTGTCAAAGATTGATTCTACTACGGTTGAACATCCGTCCGCAAGTCCGAGGGCAACCGAAATCTGAGGCTGCATATCCGTAGGAAATCCGGGATAAGGAAGTGTCTTTACCTGCGTTCTCTTAAGCCTGTCCTTAGGACCGATTACGCGAACCCAGTCGTCGGATTCTTCAATCTTACAGCCGATTTCACGGAGTTTCGAAGAAATACTGTCAAGGTGGGTGGGGATAACATTGTTAACCACTATGTCACCGTGTGTGATGGCTGCTGCCATCATAAAAGTACCTGCCTCTATCTGATCGGGTATAACCGCATATGTACCGCCGCGAAGAGCAGGTACACCGTTAATTCTTATCTTGTCTGTACCGGCACCGGTAATATGTCCGCCGATACCGTTTATAAAGTTTGCCACATCAACGACATGGGGCTCTTTAGCGGCGCCTTCGATAACAGTTTTACCGGGTGTCAAAACAGCCGCAAGCATAATGTTAATCGTAGCTCCGACGGAAACCTTATCCATGTACATTCTGGTTCCGCTTAAAGGTCCCTGAAGACCGTCCACAACAATTTCCGTAGCGGTAATCTTTACATCTGCACCAAGGGCTTCAAAGCCTTTTTCGTGCATATCAAGTCCTCGTCCGCCGATATTGCATCCGCCGGGAAGAGGAACTCTGGCCTGTCTGTAGCGGCCGAGAAGTGCACCCGCAAAATAGTATGAGGCACGTATCTTCTTGATGTTAGGATTATCCACAACATACTTATCAATGGTCGAAGTGTTGATTTCCAGGGTGTTGTCATCAATATACCTGACTTTGGCACCTAAGTTTTCAAGAGTCTCAACCATGATAATAGTATCGTTGACTTTCGGAACATTCTCTAATGTAATTGTCTCATCCGTAAGAATCGTAGCAGCCAGGATCGGAAGTGCGGCATTCTTTGCACCGCTTATATCTACCGTTCCGTTAAGGGCTTCTCCTCCTCTTATTCTGTAAATTTCCATATATTTCCTCAATATCGGTGCACGCTCATAAAAGAAGCATGCACCGGTGTTTTAGTTAATATAGTTCAACGGGTTAACCGGAGTACCGTTAAGAATAATCTCAAAGTGTAAGTGCGGTCCGGTCGAAATACCCGTGCTGCCGGAAAGACCGATCTTCTGTCCCTGGGCAACGCTCTGACCTGCAGATACAAGTACCTTGGAAAGGTGGGCATATCTGGTCTGAGAGCCGTCAGGATGGGTAATAAGTACCTGATAGCCGTATCCGCCGCTCCATCCTGCAGATGAAACCGTACCACCGCTTGATGCCATAACCGTAGAACCTGTAGGAATGGCAAAGTCAACACCCTGGTGATTTCTCGATCCGATTCCGCCGGGTGAATTTCTTCTTCCGAATCCACTGGATACGGAACCGCCGGAGATGGGCTTGATGTATGTGGGAGGAACCTTGGTACCTCTCTCAACCACCTTTGCAACAGCCTCTAAAAGAATCTCTTCTTTTACGATGTTTCTGTTTACCGCATTTTCATTTTTATATGTTACATCACTGACTATCTTTCTGTAACCTGCTGAGGGCTCTGTAAGAGTAACCTGCTTGGTGGTGTACCAGTTGTCATTGTCGATGTAAATAATATCAGCTTCGTAGCTTTCCTCAACGATTTCTCTTCTGGTCCAGAGAACCGAAAGTTCGGGTTCGGGAACGGTGATTTTAAGTACCTGTCCCGCACGGATTGTGGAATTGACGTCTTTTAAGTATTCGCTGTTTAACTCAACAAGGCCTTCCATCGGAATCCCGACTTTATTCGAAATTGCAGAAAGTGTATCTCCCGCCTGAACCTCGTAAATTCTCTCAACATCCTGCAGTCCCGTAAGTATGGAAAGTGCAGTGTCAACATCCACAAGTTCCGACTTCGGAATATAAGTTTCCGCAACTTCTACTTCCTCGGAAAATCCTATATCCATTATACCCTGGGTGATATCCTTAAAATCCATATATTCAATAAGTTCGGACTCTGCTATATCCTTGCCTATCACGCTTTCAATACCGGCATTAAATGAAACCGAATCAAAATCTATATCTCTTCTTGTCAGTTTGGCTGTAAGCGTGGACATGATTCTGTCATCGTTTATTTCCGTTCTGACTTCGTATTCGTCGTTTTCGTCGTACTTATCAATTGCTCTGGTCAAAAGCTCGTTTACTTCATCTGAACTTGCCAGGTTTACGGTGGTATTGTTAACCTTAACCATATATGCTCTGGTCATGGTCTCTTTCTGATGATCCTTGAGGGTTTTGATTATTTTTGCGTATACCGCATCCTCATCATCAACCTGTTTGTATATGGATTCTTCACCGACTATCTCTTTGTGAAGATTTTCAATCATGTAAAGATCATTGTGTCCCGCTGCCAGCTGTTCTCTGGCTTCAACAAGCATCTGATTTGCTTTTTCGACGCTGTCTACGGTACCCATATCTTCGCCTAAAATCCATAAAGTAAAAGTGTTTTTACCTTCGGAAGAATAGGTGGTGAAATTCGGCAACAAAAACAAGCCTAAAACAAAAACGGATAGGCTTGTTATTATAAATGTTGCTCGGATACGTTTATAATGGTGCGTTAAGAATTTCATATTTCAACAGATAACGCCCGGATTTACTTAAAAATGTTAAATACTGCAAGTGCAGAAAGAACTAAGTTTAATGCTCCGAGAATTATCGCAATGGTAACCGCAATCTTGGTGGATTTAAGCTTTGCATAAAGTTCTCTGTTATGCTTTGTAAGTCCTTCTGTCTGGTTTTTGAATTCATCAACCACTACAGCCTGAACGTTACGGTATACCTTTACATTCTCCTTGTGTACGAAGTCGTCTGACTGTTTGAACATTTCCTGTAATGCTCTCTTGTCTTCTTCTTCCTTAATCAGACGTGCTTCTTCTTTTTGCTGCTCTTCGAAGAGTTTTCTTTCTTCCTCTTCTCTCTTGATCATTTCCTCTTCCTCGCTCGGACGGTTTATCGTCTCGATACCGGAACGGATGTATTCCAGATGATCCGCAATTTCACGGTTCTCTCTTCTGATAGCAAGTAAAGCGTTGTCGACACTGGTCTTAACGCTTGTCTTTAATTCGTCGTTTGAATTCTTAAGTTCAGCGGTTGTGTTCTTGATTTCCTCGCTGGATGAGATAATTCCCTCGATTGAGGAATTCATTGCATCTGCAGAATTCTTTAAATCATCTGCACTGCTTCTTACAAGATCCGAAGCATATCTGATATCGTCTGCGGATCCTTTGAAATCTTCGGCAATCTGCTTGATATCAGCTACAGAACCGGAAACTTCCTGCTTCATTTCGCCAACGGGTACAAGAAGTGTGTTATTGACCGACTCGTTCAATGCGCTTCCGAAATTGGAATCGAAGTTGCTTAAAGCTTCATCGATAGCTGTAATGATCTCTTCCGAAAGCTGCTTTGATACCTCTGCGTTCTCACCTTCTTCGCCTTCTGTAGGGCTGGTCTTAACTTTATTGATAGACTCGTCTACGAGTGCGTTGATTTTATCTGTAAGTTCGGAGTTTTTGTAGTTTAATTTGCGCATATCCTGAAGGATAGCTTCATACTGAGCTACCTGCTCCTGAAGACGACGCATTTCATTGGCTTCAGCCTGAGCGTTAGCCTTAATCATCTCCTGTGCGCTTAATTTCTGTGCAAGCTTATCTGTAAAATTATCCATGGATAAAACTCCTTTGCCTCAATACATTGGTTGCCCTAAATTGCATCATTCCCATTTTAACATTAAAATAGCGTTTTTACAACACGGACACGGCAATTTATTGGAGTTAAAATCATAAAATTTTTTTTATAAATTAATCAAAAATGTTCATACTTTTTTCACAGTTCAAAAATATAATATATTTAAATCATTTATTCATTGCCTGACGATTTGGTTCGTCAGCACTCCTCATTTTTAGTATTTTTAATACTTTTTATTCATTTTCTCCTGGAAAGGCCCAATCCCCGGGCCTTTCCTATTTTTTTGGGGAAAATTTCAGACAAAAAAGACCGGGCGCTTTCGCACCCGGCTATCTAAAACCCTTTCAACTATATCAATCCCATTTCCGCCTTCATTTTACGCTTGTTTGCGTACATTCTGTCGTCGGCGAGTTTAAATACGCTGTCGAGATTTTCATTTTCAATCTCGTCGAAATCTGCCATGCCTGCCGCTACCGATACTCTTTTTTCAGGCGGAATTTCGGGCTTCGAAAGTTCGACTACCGCATCCCTGAATTCCTGTAAAAGATCATCTTTTTTATCGTAGTCGTCATTTTTTACGATTGCAACGAATTCATCGCCGCCGATACGGTATACGGGCGAATGCTTGAATGTGTTACATATAAGCACACTGGAATTCTTGATATAAATATCGCCCATGCCGTGGCCGTATTCATCGTTTATCTCTTTTAGGTTGTTTAAGTCAAACATGACAACGGCAAATTTGGGAAGATCCTGTGCCAGGTAAAGTGTTCTCAAATGTGCCTTGGCATTTTCGTATGCAGTTCTGTTCTTAAGGGATGTCAGGGCATCCTTTTGCATAAGTTCGGACAGTTTGTCGTTTAATGCGGCCAGTTTCAGATTTGTTCTGTAATATGTCAGCGACTGACCGAAGCAGCTTGCATATTCCCAGTAAATCCAGTCAACAATGCCTCTCGGGCTTCTGACCATTGCGAAATATCCGACTACGAAGGATTCGATATAAAGCGGCATTATGAAATAAACTTCATTTCTGCCTTCACCGTCATACTCAGGGATCAGTTCCGATTTGCAGATAGTATAATCAGTCTTTAAAGGTTTGTTGTTTTTCTTTGCAACAACAACCTGCTGTTTATTCGAATATCTGTATTTCGGCAGTTCTTCAGGATCTTCAAGTGCAATTCTTTCAAGTGAAGGATCCATAAGAATGTAGAAACTGTCGAGGTCCGGATCGGCCGTAAAATTCAAAGTGTTCTGGAGTTTCGAAGGAAGTGTCGCAAACTTGCTGGATTCCTGGAATGCCGCACGAATACCGTAGATAATGCTCATTCTGTAATCTTCTTCATATTCTTTGCCGATGAGTCTGTGACAGTATTCTCTTCTCTTAATATCTTCGTTGCGGGGATTCTTGCAACCACAGCTTTCACCGGGCTTAAATTCGCCGTCAACATATTTTTCCGCAGGTACTTCCTTACCTTCTTCTATATCTTTTAAGCTCTTAGCACAGTATTCGCCCATCAGATCGTATCTCTGGTCTATTGTTGCGATGGAAGGATAATAAATCTGACCTGACCTTGCAAAATCAAATCCCGTTACAAGCACGTCGTCGGGAATCTTAAATCCTCTGGCATCCAGAGCCATATTGGCGGAAATAGCCAGAAAATCGTTTGCGAAAATCATCGCATCGGGAAGCGACTCTCTGGTGGTGTACTTCTCTTCTATGTAATGCATGCATCTGCGGACTTCCCAGTTCGAATAGAATACCTGGTCTTCGTTAAAATCGAGTCCTTTTTCTTCGGCAAATTTCTTTACCGCTTCAAGTCTGGCATTTGAGTCTCCGTTTTCCTGTGAACCTGCAAAGAATGCAATTTTGCGAACGTTGTGCTCATTGTATAAATGGTCACAGAGTTCTCTCATCGCTTCGGCCGTCTTTACTAAAACGCCGTGAAATCCCGGATGCGTGTCGCCTATACAGAATGTGGGAATTCCTGCTTTTTCGCAGTCTTCGTATATCTGATCTCTGACCTGATTGGAATTAAGGCCCTGAGAAAAGATAATTGCCGCATCATATTTTTCAAGTTCGGGAAGTGAATGAATGGATACTTCGCTCAGATTATGTGTTTCCGGTCTGCCGTAAGAATTGGCCGCAAGAAAAACAAACGTGTCAGTTGTATCTTTTTCAAGAGCATCATAAAAGCCGCTTAAAAAAGAAGACACGATGTCGGCACTCCATGTATTGGCAAATACCGCAACTTTTTTCTTCATAACCCCTTGCCTCCACACTAATATCAATCAAAATAACCCCTGTACTCTACTTTGAACTCAGAATCAGGGAATAGATGTTCATGTAATTCGACAAAATAATCATCCGTCATACTGGCTAAATAGTCAACCACCATTTCCTCAAAACTCTCGTCGCGGTAGTTGTTAATCCTTCTGTACGGTTTTGTGATTTCTTCGATGTATTTAAGATGATGCTTGTAGAAAAATGTATCCTCGCTGCCTGATTTGGCCTGTTTTAAGAGTTCGTCGTAAAGCTCGTCAAACATAGGATAAATTTTTCCTTTGTATACATCTTCTATTTTATCACTTAAATAAATTTTTTGGTAATTTTCTTTTTTGGCAGATGAAAATGCTTCAAAATACTCATCATCCATCTTGATGTAATCGGTACCGTAGCTGTTTTCAATGATATTTACTATCATGTTGTTAATTATCTCGGCATTTGTTTTTCCGATTACTGCCGAACCGAATTCTTTCTCCGATTCGATGAGTCCTAACTTCTTCGCATCCTGTCTGTCTTTCCCAAGATATGCGATAATATCCGAAACCCTGACAACACAGCCTTCAAGCGTTGCGGGAATAAGCGTTTTTATGTACGCACTGTCCGCATAGCTATATTTCATTTTATCGTCAAAAATCTCAAATTTATTATAGGGTTCGGGCTTATATTTTTTACATTCGAATTCGCCGTTGTGGCAGATGATTCCGTCGAGTGTCTGAAGGCTTAAATTCAAAGGGAAAATAATGCTTAAAACCCTCGCGGAATGAATGTTGTGATTAAAATGTTTTCCTGTGGATTTATAAAGAATTTCATCAAGCTTTCTCTCACCCGCATGGCCAAACGGAGTATGTCCGATATCATGTCCCAAAGCAATGGCTTCGATTAAGTCACAGTTTAAGTTTAAAACGGAACCGATGTTTCTTGCGATTCTTGCCACAAACTGAACATGTGTGGCTCTTCTTGAAACGTCATCGTTTTTACACAGCGAAAAAACCTGCGTCTTATCCATGTATCTGACATAATAAGGGCAGTGCATAATTTTTTCCGTATCTCTGACAAACGCGGGGCGCCAGAGATTGGCAATATCGTGATTGGGCTCTCTTCTTACGACATCCTCATCCTTGAAAGCATAAGGGTTTTCTCTTTTAAGAGCTCTGTCTTCACGGATTCTGTTTTGAACTTCTTCGCTAAGATTGTGATAAATCGCCATAATTTTTGACCATTTGGGGACGGTTCTTAAATGGTAAAAAAGGCCAAAACGGAACCGTCCCCGTTTGTATCATTTGTTAAGATTTTCACGAGCAACCGCAAGCATAAGCTTGATTCGATTCTCCTGGTTAACCTTTGTGGCACCGGGATCGTATTCGATATCAACCGAGTTGATTTTAGGATTTACTCTTCTGACCTTGTTCTGCATACCCTTAACCGCTACGTGGCAGGGAAGGCATCCGAAAGGCTGAACACAGATAATGTTTTCGTATCCGTGATCTGCGAGTTCGAGCATTTCTGCTGCAAGGTACCAGCCTTCACCCATGCTGTTGGTAGTATCGATGATTCCTTCTGCTCTCTTCTTTAAATCGTTAACTCTCTCGGGAGCAGTAAACATAGGCCATTTTTCAATACCGCTGATTAATAAATCCTCGATAAAGAAATAATATTTCATAACAGCTTCCATGATTAATCTCTTAATCGGATGTCCGCCGTATGTACGAAGGTCTTCAAGCGCACCGTTTGTTTTGTATGCGCCGAATCCTAAAACTGTCGGTATAAAATATTCGCAGTCCTGTTCTGTCAAGAACTCTTCGAGGTGGTTATTGCCGGGAACCGAATATTTAAGGTAAAGTTCACCGATAATGGCTACTTTTACTTTTTCAACTTTTTTAACCTTTATTTCCGAGAAGGTACGGCAGATTTCGCTGACTGTTTTCTTCATTGCGGAAACAGTGTAGCCCTTGCCTCTTGAAAAGCCTCTTCCGAGGATTTCAATCCACTCGTTTAAAAGTTCATCCGTTGCACCCTTCTTAACTTCGTAAGGTCTTACCTGATTGGAAACAAGGGTTAATGCATCGCCGTAAACAAGTGCGGCTGCCGCTGATAAAAGAGTTAAAGGCGATAAAAAGATACCGGGTGCGTATTCCATATTCCAGGTGTTCGCCGAAATAAAAGGAACATTGGGATAGCCCGCTCTCTCAAAGGCCTTACGCATAAGGTTAATATAGTTCGAGTCTCTGCATCCGCCACCCGACTGGGTGATAATCATTGCAACCTTATTCGGATCGTATTTGCCGCTTTCCATTGTTGCAAGCATCTGTCCCGTGATAAGCGAGCAGGGATAACAGATATCGTTGTGTACGTATTTTAAGCCCTTCTGGATTACATCCGGGCCTTCGTTTTCCATAATGTCAACCTTGTATCCGACTCTCTGGAATACAGGTCTTAACAGTCTGAAATGAATAGGGCACATCATCGGAGAAAGAATCGTGTAGTCCTTTTTCATCTTCATGGTAAACATTATTTTTTTGACGAAATGAGGGCTCTGATTACTCATTGGCTGTGCCCTCCTTTCCCGATTCGATTGCCGCCATAAGACTGCGGAGTCTGATCTTAACGGCACCGAGGTTCGTTACTTCGTCTATCTTAATCTGAGTGTAAAGTTTTCCTCTGCACTCAAGTATTTCTCTTACTTCATCGGTTGTAAGCGCATCGAGGCCGCAGCCGAATGATACGAGATGTACCATGTAAAAATCTGCATTGTCAGCCACATATTTTGCCGCGGAGAAAAGTCTCTGGTGGAAGGTCCACTGGGCAATAATATTTGTTTTGAATTTCGGTACTTTGTACGATACGCAGTCTTCGCTTATAACCGCAAATCCGAGGCCCGCGATAAGCTTGTGAATACCATGGTTTACTTCGGGATCCGCATGATAAGGTCTGCCTGCAAGAAGAATAATTTTCTTGTTTTCTTCTTTGGCTCTTTTTATGATTTCATCGCCTTTTGCGCGAACCTTTGATACGTAACTGCTGTATTCCGAGTAAGCTGCCTTGCATGCTTTCTTTATCTCTGAACCCGTAAAAGAAGTACCGAGTCTCTTTGTAAGAATTTCGTTAATCTTCTCAGGGAATTTGCTCTTTACATGAGGTCCTACATAATCGTTGATGTAAATGATTTCGCCGAAGTTAACCGTGTTGGCTTTAATAACTTCAGGGTAACCCGAGATAACAGCACAGTTGTAATTCTTTCTGCCTTTTTTCTCATCGAAATGATAAGTCATGCCGGGATAAAAGATAACATCCACGCCCATTTCGATAAGTGTCTGGATATGTCCGTGCATCATCTTTGCAGGGAAACATACCGTATCAGAAGGAATTGTTCCCTGGCCTTTTATGTACATTGCTCTGTTTGAAAATCCCGATGTTTTTACGGTATATCCGAGCTGTTTGAAGAATGCATACCAGAAAGGAAGCATTTCATACATATTCATTGCAAGAGGAATACCGATAACCTTGTTTCCTTCGGGCTTTTCGGTTACATCGTCCGAATATTCTTTTAGGAGCGATAATTTGTATTCGTAAATATTTAAAGAATCGTCCTGCGCTTTCTTTGTTACAGGTTTCTCACATCTGTTGCCGCCGATAAATCTTCTGCCGCCTGAGAATGTATTGACGGTTAACTGGCAGTGGTTGTTACAGCCGTTACAAGTAACGGATTTAACATCGTATGAGAAGGTCTTTAATTCTTCGCTTGAAATAACACCTTCGTATTCGGCATCGTGAGCATTGCCTTTTCTTCTGTAAAGTTCCTTGGCATACAAAGCTGCGCCGTACGCACCCATCATACCTGCAATATCGGGACGGATAACGTTAACACCCATTTCTTTTTCGAACGCACGAAGAACCGCGTTGTTTAAGAACGTACCGCCCTGAACAACGATTTTCTTGCCAAGTTCGTCTGCCGAATGAACACGTATAACTTTATAAAGTGCGTTTTTGATAACGCTTATCGAAAGACCTGCGGAAATATTCTCAACCGTAACACCCTCTTTCTGAGCCTGTTTTACGGATGAGTTCATAAATACCGTACATCTTGAACCAAGGTCCACGGGATTGTCTCCGAAGAGACCTAAGTTTGCAAATTCTTCAATTTCGTAGCCCATTGAGGAAGCGAATGTCTGAAGGAAAGAACCGCAGCCCGAGGAACATGCTTCGTTTAAGAAGATGTTGTCGATTGCCCCGTTTCTTATCTTGAAACATTTCATGTCCTGACCGCCGATATCGATGATAAATTCAACATCGGGAAGGAAGAATTTCGCTGCCGTAAAATGAGCAACGGTTTCTACAACGCCGTACTCAATGTTAAGCGCTGCTTTTATCATATCTTCACCGTAACCTGTGACTGCACTCGATGCAATATGAGCCTTCGGATAACGCTCATACATTTCTTTTAGTGACTCAACCACAACATCGATGGGTTTGCCCTGGTTGGATTCGTATCTTGAATATAAAATCTCACCCTTGTCGTTGGTAAGAATAACTTTAAGTGTGGTGGAGCCGGAGTCAATTCCGAGGAATGCTTCGCCTTCATAGGGCTGGCCTTCAATACGTTCTACTCTGTCCTTAGCATGTCTTTCGACAAACTCATCATATTCCTTCTGATCCTTGAACAAAGGCTCAAGAGAAGAAATTCTGATTGAATCTTTTGACTTGGTAATGATGTCCAAGGCAGCATTTAAATCCACTGCATCGGACGCATAATAAGCCGCACCCATCGCCACGAAAAGAAGCGAATCTTCGGGACATGTACCCTCGCACTTAAGCGCTTTGTCAAACGCAAGTCGAAGCTCTGACATAAATGTAAGGGGTCCGCCGAGGTACACGATTTTGCCTTCGATAGGATGGCCCTGTGCGAGACCTGTGATGGTCTGGTTTACAATCGCGGTATAAATACTTGCGGAAATGTCTTCTTTTCTCGCACCCTGGTTTAAGAGGGGCTGGATATCGGTCTTTGCGAAAACACCGCATCTTGAAGCTATCGGATAAATCTTCTCGGCGCTCTTTGCAAGCTCGTTCATTTCATCTGCACTCACCTGCATCAAGGATGCCATCTGATCCGCGAATGCACCCGTACCGCCGGCACAGGTTCCGTTCATTCTGACTTCAAGGTTACCGTTTAAGAAAAGAATCTTGGCATCTTCACCGCCAAGTTCGATTACAACATCCGTGTCGGGAAGTCTCTTTGAAATCGCAACTTTTGTTGCATAAACCTCCTGAACAAAAGGAAGTCCCGCCTTTTCCGCGAGACCCATTCCGGCTGAACCGGATATTGCACAGATTACGGGCTCTTTTATGTCAAACTTATCGATTAAACCTTTTAAAACTTCCTTGGTCTTTTCGGTAATAAGCGTAAAATGGCGCTCGTAACTCTTGTGTATTAAATTCCCCGAATCGTCGAATACCACCGACTTAATCGTGGTGGATCCGATATCAATTCCAATTTTCACTTTAATGCCTCTTTATTACATAAATCTTTTTAGATATTTCAAATAGTGGAAACCGATATTTGACCATTTAAATCCGAGTGACAAAAGCACACCGCTCGTAAAATCGTTGCTTACAGGCACGTTTCTCGAGTTCGACGCTATCGAACTGTAGAACGATAAAACTGCAACGTCTTTGTCGGTAATCTTTTCTTTTAGGAACTTGTCAAAGATTTCTCTCGGAACGCTCTTGCACTTAAACAGCAGTTTGTTAGCCAGCTTTTCGATGGTAAACAAATGCGGATTGTACAGATGGTAAATATTGTTGATCTTGTTGTGCAAAACGAGTTTTACATACGCATTCGCACATTCGTCTACAGCGGTGAAATCCATAGGGAACTGCGCAATTTCGGGGCTGTAAATACCGGCTTTTAAGAAGCCTCTCGCTCTTCCGATAAATCCGTTGTCGTCGGCGTTCTTCTGGAACATACCGTCGGACATTCTCCATGTAAGATTGCCGATTCTGTAAATATTTACTTTAAGTCCTTCTTCTCTTGCAAGAAGAACGGCTTCTTCAGCTTTGTATTTTGAATGAATATACACGTTCTGAACGTACTTCTGTCCGATGTCGAGAACAAATTCATCGAATACCTTGTCGGTCTTGGGAATCGCAACCGTACCTACACCGTTAACCGATGCGGTGGATGTGTAATGAAGTACGGCTCTAGCATCCTTGCAGAAATTAATTACGTTCTGAGTTCCCCATACATTGGTTCTCTCGAAGTCTTCATAATGGCCCGCATGATGTACGTTTGCGGCTGTATGAATAACCGTATCAACCTTTCTTACGAGGATTGAATATTCGATATCGTTTAATCCGAAATGTTCTGCTTCGATATCTCCCTTAACAACCTTGTAGTTAAAGTACTTGTACTCTTTCGGGAAGTAACGGCCGAGGGTCTGACGAAGTCTCTCTTCGTTTCTGACCAAGCATACAACCTTGACTTTGTTTCTTAAAAGCTCTCGTAAAATATGCGCACCAAGGAAACCCGTTGCACCTGTTAGGAATACGCATTTATGAGCGTTTTTATAAGAAACGTTTGAATTGTGAAGAATGATTGAGTTAACGTCAACCTTGTCTTCCTCATCCTCAAACTCGTTGTTTCCTGCCATGTATTTTGCAAGTGATTCAACCGTCGGATATTCGTAAATATCCTGAGCACTTACACCTAAAATTGCAGCAAGTTCAAATGCCGCAAGAGAATCTCCTCCGAGATCGAAAAAGTCATCGTAAATACCTACACGCTTTGCAAGAATCTGCTCAAAAGCATTGACAAGTTTTTCCTCTGCGGAATTGGTCGGAGCAACATATTTGACTTCGTTTTTCTCAAGCTGGTTCTTAACCATTTCCATGAGTTCATGACGTTTAATCTTCATGGTTGTGGTCTTCGGGAACTCTCTGTGTGTAAAACTTATGAATGTAATCTTCTTGTAACCCGGAAGGGCTTCATTTATCTTCTTGATGGCTGTTTCGATAGCCTTCTTTTTCTCTTTGTCACCGGGGTTTGCCGGAAGAACAAGTGCACAGAGTCTGCCCTTGTCACCGTATACGAATACGTCCTTAACTCCGTCGATAACCATTATCTTCTCTTCAAGTTCTTCGGGATAAATATTCTTTCCGTTATCAAGAATAATAACGTTTTTGCTTCGGCCTGTAATGAAGAGATATCCTTCCTCGTCAAAGTATCCTAAGTCTCCTGTATAGAACCATCCGTCTTTTAAAACTTCATTTGTGGCTTCCTCGTTCTTATAATATCCGAGCATGACGTTATCGCCCTTGATGGCTATCTCGCAGTCAACGGTTTTAACTTCACAGTATACAGGCTTTCCTACCGAACCGATTTTATTGGCTGTAGGGCAGTTTGCGCAGACAAGCGGAGCGCATTCGGTAAGTCCGTAACCCTGGAAAACATTGATTCCGAAAAGTGCGAAGCATTCGCAGATTTCGGGACGCAGTGCAGCGCCTCCTACAACGATGTTTGTAAGGTTTCCGCCAAACTTGTCAAGCAGTGATTTATAAATAGAACGACGCACATCCATACCGACAACGCCGGCCATTTTTACGATGCGTTTACCGTTATTTATTTTACGTGCTGTCTTTGAATCGGACATCGCGTCTTTTATTTTCTTGTACAAAGCTTCCGCAATCGCGGGAACGATTAACATTACCGAAGGCTTGAAAGTATTCATGTTTGCGGCAATATTTTCAATGCTGTCGTTAATGCAGATGGTAGCACCGTAGCAAAAAATACCAAGGTTATCTACGGTTAATTCAAATGTATGATGCACGGGAAGCACACTTAAAACAACTTTCGGTCCCGAGAAGTTTGATGCAAAATCAAGTCTGTGAATTTCTTTTAGGTTGCTGACAATATTTGTCTGCGAAATCATAACTCCCTTGCTGACTCCGGTTGTACCCGAAGTAAAGAGAATTTCGCACACCTTTGCGGGATCGGTTTCAGGCATTTCAACTTCTTTGGCCTTTAAAAATCCCTGATATTCTTCTCCTAAAAGACAGTGAATCTTTTTTACTTTTTTTATGTTCTTTTTTGCTTCTGCAGCGGTCTCTTCAAACTCTTCGTCATAAAGAATCACGTCCACATCGCCCGCTTCGAAAAGATAAAGCATTTCTTTTTTAAGAAGCATCTTATCAATGGGAACAACCACGTTTCCGCTTATGATGACAGCAAGAAAAGACACAATCCATTCATAGCTTGTGCCGCCTAAAATCGCTATATGTTTTGATTTGTAACCGTTGCCGACAAAAGATGACGCAAGTGCATATACATCGTTTCTTAATTCTTTGTACGTTCTGTCAGTAATAACTTCATCCCTGAAGAAACGATATGCAATGTTGTCTGAATATTTCTCGTAAATCTCGTCTGTAAATTCTTTTATCGTGTTGAAATTATCACTCATATATATCCACTCTTCTTTATTATCGAATAGTATTACAAAGGAAGATCAAAGACCTTCGCGAAATTGTCGTAGAGAATCTTTTCTCTGACATCATCCGAAAGATTTAATTTCATAAATCTCTCATATTCTTTCTTGGGATTCCACATCGGGAAATCGCTTCCGAAGAAGAATCTTTCGGGTCCGAAATGATCTATAAATCTCTCCGCCGTAGCGTTGTCTATCATAAATAAAGAACTTGATGTGTCGTAATAAACATTGTCAAGCTTGGGATTATGGAACGAATCCTTCCATCTTCTGTATCCGCCGAAATGTGCACCGATTACGGTAAGTCCGGGAAACATTTTTGCTACCTTTACCATCTTTTCGGGAGCGGAAAAGTCATATCTGTCATCGCCCATATGGAAAAGAACCGCAAGACCCTCTTCTTCCATAGCCTTATAGATAGGAAACTGCTTCGGATCGTCGATATCGTAGCGCTGCATATCGTTGTGATATTTAACACCGCAAAGTCCCAGTTCCTTTACACGGGCAAGTTCTTCCTTAAAGTTTTCGTAATCCTTGTGCATGGATGCAAAACCGATAAGATTAGGATGCTTTGCAACTTCTCCTGCTATGAAATTGTTGATACTTTCAACCTGTGCGGGCGAAAGTGCCGAGGAACAAACCAGTGTGTAGGATGTACCGAGTTCTTCCTCACATTTTAAGAGGCTGTCAACAGATGCATCCGAGCTCATCGATATTCCGTAGAACTCCCCTATCGATTCGGATGCCTTGAAAGCAATTTTGCTTGGAAAGATATGCGCATGCGCATCAATTATTCTCATTTTTCATTTTCTCCGATATATTTAAAATCAATATTCTTCTGTTTTTTCTTCTGTCGGCTCTTCCGACCTTTCTTCGATTTTTTCTCCGGTTTTTTTCTTGCCGAAAAGAAGATCAAAATCTTTTTCCTTATAGACAAAAATCATCGAGAAAATCATCAGTGCAAATCCGACTGTAATAAAGCTGTCAGCGACATTGAACACGGGGAAGTTGATGATTTCGACATAAATCATGTCAACAACATATCCGTGGAAAAGCTTTTCTCCGTTAAATATTCTGTCAATAAGATTGCCTATCGCTCCGCCACATAAACAGATAAGGCAGATTCTTGCGATAATAAATTTCTTTTCGAAAGGAAGTTTGTAATAAAAATATGTCAGTGCCGCAAGAACAATGGGCGTTAAGATAATGAACAGAACCTGTTTGTTCTGAAGCATTCCCCATGCCATTCCTTCGTTTCTCACGAAATATATTCTTAATACTTTGTCGATAATATAAAACCCGTTCGTACCCTTTACGTAAAGAAGTGTAAGGTGTTTGGTCCACTGGTCGAGAAAAACAATACCTATAATGGCCAGCAGTGGAATTATATATTTTTCAAGCGTTTTTTTCATGTGTAAATCCTATAATATGTTAATTCCGTTCTCGGCTGCGATTTCATATACTTCCTCGGGCCAGATTGAAGACTGAACTTCGCCGATGTGTGCACGCTGTAAGAAGAACATGCAGATTCTCGACTGTCCGATACCTCCGCCGATTGTGTAAGGAAGTTTCTTATCAAGAATGGCTTTCTGGAAAGGCATTTCCATTCTCTCTTCGCAGTTTTTCTTTTTTAACTGATAACGAAGCGAATCCTCGTCTACTCTGATACCCATTGAGGAGATTTCGAATGCACTTCCGAGGATGGGATAATAAACCAAAATATCACCGTTTAATTTCCAGTCATCATAGTCGGGAGCTCTGCCGTCATGAGGCTCGCCGGATGCAAGGTCATCGCCGATCTGCATAAGAAATACCGCACCCTTTTCTTTTGTGATAAGATTCTCTCTTTCCTTGGGAGTCTTATCGGGATACATGTTTTCAAGTTCCTGTGTTGTAATGAAGAATATTTCATTGGGAAGGAACGGATCCATAAAATGGTATTTGCCGCAGATATAAAACTCGGTCTGCTTGATAGCCATGTATATTCTGAAAACTGTTTCTTTTAGGGTGTCGAAATTTCTTTCATCCTTGTCGATGATTTTTTCCCAGTCCCACTGATCGACATAGATTGAATGAAGGTTGTCTGTATCTTCATCTCTTCTGATGGCGGTCATATCTGTATAAAGGCCTTCGCCCTTTTTAAAGCCGTATTCGTGAAGAGCCATTCTTTTCCATTTTGCAAGGGAATGAACTATTTCAACTTCTGCATCGTCATGCTCTTTAATGCCGAACTTAACAGGTCTTTCAACACCGTTTAAGTTATCGTTTAAACCTGATGCAGGCCATACGAAAAGGGGTGCCGAAACTCTGGTTAAATTGAGTGCGTCGGCTAATGCTCTTTCAAAATAGTCCTTGACTTCCTTAATTGCTTTTTCAGTTTCTTTGATTGATTGCGGGGATCTGTATCCCTTGGGTACGTAAATGTGTTCCATTTTTATGTCCTGGCTTTCCTAAAAATATATACAGACGAATTGTTCACACAATCCGCGCATTTTAAACTACATAACTAATATATTATATACTAAAACGCTCTCTTTTTCAATTACGGCAGTTAATCTGTGATTATATACCGCATATCCCTTATAAACTTCTCTGCGGTCTCCAAAAGTTTTTCTTCGTCTCTCTCGGGCAGTCCGCACATCTTGTAATTAATCTCAAATCCGGGAATTGAACCATTTACAAAGCGTATTTTCTGCGGATGTGAATTGATAAAATCAACCAGTTTGTCGGGATCCACCTTTGCCTGCGGGTACAAATCGACTTTTATTTTTCCTTCGGAACCTCTTATCTGAGTCACATATTCTTCTCTTGCAACACTCTTTAAAAGTGCCAGTCGTAAAAGATAATCCGCCTGCTTGGGAACTTTGCCGAAACGGTCAGTTAATTCTTCTACCATTTCGTCGTAATCAACCTTACCGTTTATTGACGCTATTCTCTGGTACATAATGAGTTTTTCGTTCTCGTTTATGATGTACTCGGGAGGCATATAAGCATCGATGTTTAAATCAATTCTCGTATTGTAATCATCGATTCTCTCTTCGCCCTTGGCTTCGATAATCGCATCATTTAACATCTTGCAGTATAGCTCGTAACCTACGGCTTCCATGTGGCCTGACTGCTTATATCCTAAAAGATTCCCGGCGCCTCTTATCTCTAAGTCACGCATACTGATCTTAAAGCCGCTTCCTAAGTCTGTGAATTCACGGATTGCTTCAAGACGCTTCTGTGCGATTTCGCTGACTACCCTGTTCTGCTGATACATTAAGAACGCATAGGCGCTTCTGTTACTTCGGCCAACTCTTCCCCTGAGCTGATAAAGCTGTGCAAGGCCGAATCTGTCGGCATTATCGATGATGATCGTATTTACGTTCGGAATATCAAGACCGGTCTCAATGATGGTTGTTGAAATAAGTACGTCAATTTCTCCGCGCACAAATTCATACATGATATCCTCGAGTTCTTTTTCGTTCATCTGACCGTGAGCAAAACGCACTCTGGCATTGGGTACCAGTTTGCTGATTGCCTCGGCCTCAAGATCGATGTCTCTGACGATATTATGCACAAAATAAACCTGTCCGCCTCTTGCTATTTCTCGGTTTATGGCTTCTCTTATAAATTCCTCGTTGTATTCGAGAATAAAGGTCTGAATCGGCAGTCTGTCGACAGGTGCTTCCTCAAGAAGTGACATGTCTCTGATGCCTGTTAAACTCATATGAAGCGTTCTCGGAATAGGTGTCGCGGAAAGTGTCAAAACATCCACGTCTTTTCTTAATTTCTTAATCTTTTCCTTGTGTCCGACACCGAATCTCTGCTCTTCGTCGATGATAAGAAGTCCGAGATTTTTTATCTCCACATCTTTGGATAAAAGTCTGTGTGTACCGATTACGATATCAACCTGGCCTTCTTTCATTCGTTTAACCGTCGCACGCTGTTGTGCTGCACTTCTGAAACGGCATAAAAGTTCTATCGAAATCGGATAGTCTTTCATTCTTTCCTTGAAGGTATTGTAATGCTGGTCGGCTAAGATTGTAGTCGGTACCAGGTATACAACCTGCTTTCCGCCCATAACCGCTTTGAATGCTGCCCTTATTGCAACTTCTGTCTTTCCGAAACCTACGTCGCCGCAGATAAGACGGTCCATAACCTTGCCTGTTTCCATATCGTCTTTAACCGCATTGATTGCATCCATCTGATCTGCGGTCTCCTCATACGGAAACATCTCTTCGAATTCTTTCTGCCAGAGTGAATCCTTCTCGTAAATATGGCCTTTAAGCTTCTGTCTTTCGGCATAAAGTTCAACGAGTTCTCTTGCTGTTTCTTCAACACCCTCTTTAACTCTCGCCTTGGTTGCAACCCATTCCTTACCGCTTAATCTGTTAAGTCTCGGAGTTGCGCCTTCAGCCGATGAATACTTTCCGATAATGTCAAAGGAAGTTGCGGGAACATAGAGATTGTCGCCCTTTGCATACTCAACCTTCATATAGTCTTTGGTGATTCTGTCCTGACTGATTTTTTCGATACCGCGGTAAATACCGATACCGTATTCTTCGTGTACAACAAAGTCACCTACTTTAAGTTCGTTATAATCTGTAATCTTTAATCCGGAATATTTTTTGCCTCTTCTTTTCTTTCTCTCTCGGCCGAAAATATCCGAATCCGAAAGCATCGCAAATTTAAGGTTTCTGTACACGAAACCTTTCTTAAGTGTGCCGGCGAAAGTCATTATTTCGCCTTTGTTTAACTCTCTTTCCCTATTATCCGAATAGAATGCCGCAATACCTTCTCTGGTTATATCATCTGCAATTCTTCGCGCTCTTGTTTTGGATGCGGAAAAAACCATTACACGGTAGCCTTCGCGGTGATATCTTTCCAAATCTTTTATGAGCTCGGTGATTGCACCGTTATAACTCGGTACACTGACTGTATTAAAGTTAACCGCATAATCGTCTTTGCCCGGCTCGTCGTCAAAGCTTGCAAGCTTTACGCAAGGGAATGATAAATACTGTTTCTTAACATCCGCGTAAGCTTGAAGAAGTTTAAGCTGCCCGGGGAGTGCATAACCCATTTCGACTCTGTGCTTAAAACTGTCGGTAAATTCCGCCTCGCTCTCTTCGCCCTTTTTATCAACCTTCTTCGGCTCATCGATGCAGATGATGGTCTTTCTGTCTTTAAAAAGACTTAAGAAGCCCGATGCTGCGGGATAAAAATATTTGATATATCCGTCGAGATTGACTTTGTTTGCAAACTGCGAAACCTTTAAATCAAACTCTTCTCTCTCGAATTTAACCCTCGCCGCTTCCTCGGTTTTAAAAGCATCCCTTAATTTCTTTTCGTGATCCTTTGATTCCTTTGTAATCTTTTTAAGGCCGTCTCTGAAGACGTCTTCATCGATTACGTTTTCTGTTGCAGGATAAAAAGTTACGCTTTTTACTTTTTCAATCGAACGTTGTGACTGCGCATCAAAAAATCTGATGGAGTCGACTTCATCGCCCCAGAATTCAATACGCACAGGATTATCCATTGTGAGGTCAAAAATATCAAGAATACCGCCCTGAATACGCATCTGTCCGGGCGTTTCAACGATGTCGGACATTTCATATCCCATATGAATAAGCTTATATCTTAAAGCCTCAAGTTCGCAGATTTGTCTGACGCTTAATGAAACTATATTTTCATTAAAAACTTCGGGCGGAACCACGGGTGTCATCAGCGCATCAATAGTGGTAACTACCGTAAGTTTTTTGTTTTCCCTGAAATTACGGAGTGTACGAAGTCTCTCCTGTGCTATCTGATTACCGCAGATGTCGGCCTGATAAAAGCAGATATCCTTGCCCTTAAAATAAACAACATCCTTGTCGTACATACGGCTTTCTTCGAGGATTTCGTTAGCACGGATATCGTCGTAAGTTATGATAAAACGTACGTCAAAAGAAGCGCCGAATGCGTGGGACAGGTGAATCTTCTGCGAGTCCGTCGTAGCCGGCACATATACTGGTTTCTTATTCTTCAAAACTTCATGCGCTTTCGAAAACTCCTTGTTTTCGTAAAGCGGTGCGTAAAAAACTTCCATATATCTTTATTCTTCGTTCGATTTTGTTTCTTTAGCCTGCTCTTCGCTTTCAGTCTTCGCGGGCTTTTCCTTTTTAGGCTTCTGGTTATAAATGTTCATAGCCTTCTCAATATCGCCGCCAAGCATCATTACAGTCGCCTCTGCTGCCTTTGTAAAGGACTCTTTCATCACTTCTGAATCATCCTTGTTGAAATGTCCAAGCACATGATTAACAAGGTCCATCTCGGGGATTTTGTCTCCGACACCGACCTTAATTCTAAGGAACACCTGAGTGCCTAAATGCTGAATGAGGCTCTTAATGCCGTTATGTCCGCCGGCCGAGCCTTTATCGCGTATGCGAAGCGTTCCCACAGGCAGTGAAATATCATCATAAAGTACAATGAGCTCGCTCTCGGGATCAGCCTTGTAATAATCCGTTATCTCCCTTACTGCCTCACCCGAATTGTTCATATAAGTCTGGGGTTTTACGAGTATTACTTTCTGCCCCTCGATATATCCTTTTCCGACCAAAGCTTTATGCTCGGCTTCCCTGATGTTAATATTATATTTGTTTGCAAGCACGTCTATGCTGTTAAAACCAGCATTGTGCCTGGTGTTCTCATATTCTTTTCCGGGATTTCCCAGTCCGACTATAATAAACATTTTCAATACCTCATAAAATTAACTCAAACACTTTATTATATCATATTCTAACCAATTATTACAAAAAACATGCCCGATATAAACCGAGCATGTTTTCCAGAGTGATTAATACTTTTTAGTGTAATAATACTCCGTAACAGTTATGCTTTCCGGGTCTTCATCATAAAAGAGAAGCTCGCCGTCCTTAATTGTTCCGTTATATTTTATTCTTGTCATCTGATCGGTAAACTCAATCTTCCCGTCAGATGTGTATGTATATTTTAATTTATGCTCGTTACCCTTTTTTAAGTAGATGCCCTTTCCGTAACCGTCCAGGGTAATCGTGTAATCGTAGTCCGTATGCGTTGCAAGAGGCCCTTTTTCATATACAAAATAATATGTTCCCTGCGAGCCCGGCATCGGCGTTTCGCCACATGCCGTAAGCATTAAAAGCACGCTCATAAAAGATATAACCGCAATTACTCTTTTCGATAAT
>JAEEOJ010000076.1 GCA_016284175.1 Lachnospiraceae bacterium
CTTTATGCTCGGCTTCCCTGATGTTAATATTATATTTGTTTGCAAGCACGTCTATGCTGTTAAAACCTGCATTGTGCCTGGTGTTCTCATATTCTTTTCCGGGATTTCCCAGTCCGACTATAATAAACATTTTCAATACCTCATATTATTAACCCAAACACTTTATTATATCATATGTCCGGGTCCGAATCACTTAATTACAGTATATTTTTTCTTGCTAAAAGAATTCTGTCGGCAATACTTCCTGCATTCGCAAAACCAATCTCCTGCAATTCTTTAGCCGATTCTTTTATTGCGTTTTCAAAAAGGTTAAGCACATTTTGATAATTATCCATAGCCGGTTTTTCGCCAACTCCGACTTTTGATGCCAATATCCTGAAATCATCTTCACCGATTCTGTCCAGATTGATTTTCCCGCCGATATTAAAAGACATATTCCTTGTTGCGCTTTCATAAATCACAGTGCTTAACATATCGTAAGCAGGCGCGAGGCTGGTTCTTTCCAAATCCGAATCATATAAAAGAGAATAGTTTTTGATATGCGCATCAGTGTTGCCAAGCACATAATTATATACAATCCTGTTCCAGAGTGCCAGCTGATCTTCCAGCGGTTTTTTGGCGTAACTGCGGATTATTTCAAACATTTTCTCTGCGTAGTTCTGCCCTTCTCTTTCATACTTTTCAAAAGACGCTATTCCCATAGCCTGCGCAAAGTCTTCCTGATGAATCCTGAACGGACGTTTCAGACCGTCTATAATCTCTGATGTTTCATCAATAACTCTGTCAAATCTTTTCGTGGCAAAAAGCACCTCGGAATCAATACCTTTGCCGACATTGATAATAAAACTCTCGGGAACATTTATTCCGCATTTGCGTGCTGCCAGCATGGACAGCTGCTCATTGGTAACTATTCCATCCAGCCTGACATGGCTTTGTTTGACAATATGAGTGCTCGGTGCCAATCCGTACGGAAGATACCAGTTCCTTTCTTTTTCATCAAAATACAAGCCGACTTTTCCGGACGCACCCGTCAGTGATAAATGTGTTTTTATCACTATTTCCGTAGATTTGGTCGTCCCCTCTGCGGCAAGCTCCTCTACCTGTTTCGAAGTTATCCTCTCGTATCCGGATTTTTCTTCCGGATTGTCTTCATCTATTCTAATTGCTCCGATGCACTCTCTTCCAAGATTGTAAAGAATTGATAAGTAATCATTCTCGTCAAAATGCATATTTGCAGCAATATTTTTTCTAAGGAACCCTTCCGGCAAAAGTCCGTCAAAAAAGGCCCTTGTCCGATAAGGCGAAAAAGGCTCTTCCTGTAACGGAAGTGATATTGATATGGCTTTCCCTTTTCCCGACAAATAATCTTCATCATACGAAAAACATGAATCTTCATACGATGAACCTTCGATTTTTCCGACTCTTATCTGTTTACCGCGGATTTCAACAAATACATTGTATTTTTTCATTATTATCCTCTCGAATTAACTTCAATATCCAGTCCAAGCAGATTTGCAAGATAGATTGCCTTGCCAAGTTCTGCCGTGCTTTTGCCGTTTTCCAGATCCGAAATAAAACTAATGCTGAATCCCGTAAACTCTGATAAATAACGCTGTGTGTAGCCAAGCTCTTTTCTTCTTTTTTTCAGTGCAATTCCAAAATCCGAAGAATTGTTTATTTTCATAACCGCCTCCAAAATAAGCCGTTCGAACAAATTTGACCGTTTTAGGCATAAAATAAGCCGTTCGGCTTTATTTCCTAATTTGCATTATAAAATAAGCCGTACGGCAAAGTCAAGTGTATTTAATATTATCTTGATGTGTAATAATACTCCGTAACAGTTATGCTCTCAGGATCTTCATCATAAAAGAGAAGCACGCCGTCCTTAATTGTTCCGTTATATTTAATACGGGTCATCTGATCGGTAAACTCTATCTTCCCGTCGGATGTGTAGGTATATTTTAATTTGTGTTCATTTCCCTTTTTCAGATAAACACCTTTTCCGTAACCGTCCAGGGTAATCGTGTAATCATAGTCCGTATGAGTTGCAAGAGGCCCTTTTTCATATACAAAATAGTATGTTCCCTGCGAGCCCGGCATCGGAGTTTCGCCACATGCCGTAAGCATTAAAAGCACGCTCATAAAAGATATAACCGCAATTACTCTTTTCGATAATTTTGCAAACATTTCTTTCCCCTTTTTATCATTTCTTTTATGATATTATCTCTTTAATTGTAACATCTTAAGACATTAAATCAACATCGAAAAAGAGAGCTTTTCAGCTCTCTTTCTCTTTTATTATAATCCCCTCTACAATTCAGAGTTCATTCATTCTTCCGGCATGTTTTCGTAAGCAGATAAAACTTCTGTCTGAATGTAATTTCTGGTTTCGGTTTTAATCGGATGAGCGATGTCTCTGTAACCCTCGTCTCCGGCTTTTCTTGAAGGCATTGCGGCAAAGAGTCCTTTTTCGCCTTCGATGATCTTGATGTCGTGTACTACGAACTCGTCATCGAAAGTGATGCTCGCCACACCTTTAAGTTTTCCACCGTCAGTCATTCTACGAACTCTCACATCTGTAATCTTCATAATTATCCCCCTCCCTAAGTAGTTCGTTTTTAAATCGAGTATCTGTCGTTTTGCTCTATCAATATTTTAATCTCGCCCTCTCCGACATAATTGGAATTGGCTCTGATAGTATCCCGACTTTCAACAATACAGTTTTCAAGGTAAGTATTGTCTCCAATATATACATCGTTCAAAATGATGGAATTCTTAACCACACAATTGTTACCAACGAAAACATTTTTAAAAATTAATGAATTTTCTACCGTTCCGTTGATGATGCTGCCACTGGAAACGAGGCTGTTCTTAACCTTGGCACCCACATTGTATTTAGCGGGAGGCAGATCGTCGACTTTCGAATATACATCAGGATATTCTCTGAAGAAGTAGTTTCTGACGTCTTTCTTTAAGAAATCCATGTTTGTTTCGTAGTAATCTTCGACGCTGGCGATATTTCTCCAGTAACTGTCGAGTTTGAAACCGAATATTCTCTTCATATTCTTGTAACGGATAAGAATATCGGCTACAAAATCGTATCTTCCCTCTTCGTTGGCCTTTTCGATAAGTTCGATCAGAAGTCTTCTTCTGATAACGTAGATACCGCAGGATACGATATTCGATTTAGCCACGATGGGTTTTTCTTCAAATTCTTCGATACGGTTTTCCTCATTCATTTTAAGAACGCCGTATCTGTCAACGTTTTCGCCCTCAGGCATTTCTTTTACAACAACCGTGATATCGGACTTTTTGTCGATATGATATTCAAGAAGTTTGTTGTAATCGAGTTTGTAAACGCAGTCGCCCGATGCGATAACTACATAAGGCTCATGGCTCATTTTTAAGAATTCGAGATTCTGGTAAATGGCATCTGCGGTACCTCTGTACCAGTTGCTGTTTTCAGACGTTTCAATAGGTGTGAAAACATACAGACCGCCCTGTTTTCTACCGAAATCCCACCATTTTGATGAGCTTAAATGTTCGTTAAGGCTTCTTGCGTTGTACTGTGTGAGTACTGCTACTTTCTGAATATGCGAATTTGACATATTACTTAATGCAAAGTCGATACTTCTGTAGCTTCCGGCGATGGGCATAGCCGAAATGGCACGTTTCTGTGCAAGTTCTCTCATACGGTTTGAATGTCCGCCCGCTAATATGATTCCTATCGCTCTCATACTTCATCACCTGCCTTAATCAACGTTTTGCCACTGGCCAAACTCATATTTTCAAGGTCTTCAGATTTGATATTTCCCGCGATAACGGAATTCTTTCCGACGCATACGCCATCGGGAATGACCGTCTTCTCACCTACTGTAACCAGTCCGTGATTATAAATATGAGGATCGGTCTCATTATCAACTTCTTCACCCACACCAAGTTTTACATCATTACCGATTTCAACGTTCTCGGCGATAATTGCTTTGTTGATTTCGCAGTTCTTGCCGATGCACGTATCATTCATAATGATTGAATCGCGTACTACAGTTCCTTCTTCGATCGTAACCCCACAACCGATAATAGAATTGTATACTTCCCCATAAATAACTGTTCCTTCTCCAATAAGGCACTTTTCAATGACGGTATTGTCTGCTATATACTGAGGCGGAAGTGTATCCGACTTTGTATATATCTTCCAGTATTCCTCATACAGATTGAATACCGGAACAATGTCGATAAGCTCCATATTGGCTTCCCAATAAGAATGAAGGGTTCCTACGTCCTTCCAGTAGCCGTTATATTCATATGCATATAACGGAGCTCCCTTTTCGTGACAGTAAGGAATGATATGTTTTCCGAAATCAAGATTAGGTTCTTCGGATTTTGCCAGAAGCGCTTCTTTTAATGTCTTCCAGTTGAAGATATAAATTCCCATAGAAGCCAGATTGCTTCTCGGATTTGCGGGCTTTTCCTCGAAATCCGTAATCTTTCTGTTTTCATCTGTGATTACGATACCGAATCTCTTGGCTTCCTCCAAAGGAACAGGCATTGCTGCGATTGTAACCTCAGCACCGTTCTTCTTATGGAAGTCGAGCATTACCTCGTAATCCATCTTGTAGATATGGTCTCCCGAAAGAATCAGAACATAATCGGGATTATAACTTTCCATATAATCCAGGTTCTGATAGATAGCATTAGCGGTACCCGTATACCACTCGGTATCGGTACTTTTCTCATAAGGAGGAAGGACCGTTACACCACCGATATTCCTGTCAAGATCCCAGGGAATACCGATTCCGATATGAGTATTAAGACGAAGCGGCTGATACTGTGTCAAAACACCGACAGTGTCAACACCCGAATTGATACAGTTACTTAACGGAAAGTCGATAATTCTGTATTTTCCGCCGAAAGAAACTGCGGGCTTGGCAACCTTTGCCGTCAGCACACCGAGTCTGCTTCCCTGACCGCCTGCGAGTAACATTGCAATCATCTCTTTTTTAATCATGTGATCACCTCTCAAGCATCTAAAAATATTGTCCCCCAACAATAAAGATATTATACCATGTCGTTTGTCCATTTTGTACTAACGCTTGAATTTTTTATGTTAATCGGGCGAACCTTTTTCCGTCAATATTCTATATTATGCCCAATTATATTTCATGCTTTTGTGCACTTTCACAAAATCGGCAATTTTTACCATGTTTATTTATCTCATTATTTCACAAAAGGTGCTTTGATACTTTTAATTTGCTCGATGTGTAATTATAATAAAGTTGATTTATTTATAAGAAAGAAAAAATCAGGGAGATTATATGGAAATCGATTTCAACAAATCGCAGCATGTCTATTTTATGGGCATTGGCGGTATCAGCATGAGCGGTCTTGCAAAGATTCTTTTATCCAGAGGATTCAAAGTATCCGGATCCGACAGAGCACCCAGCGAACTGACAGACCAGTTAGAAAAAGAAGGCGCATTAATTTACATAGGCCAGCGTGCATCAAATATCACCGAAAATATCGACCTCGTCGTTTATACCGCAGCAATCCATGCAGACAACCCTGAATTTATACGATGTAAAGAACTTAATCTTCCGATGATGAGCAGAGCCGAATTCCTTGGTCTCTTAATGAAAAACTACTCATCGAGCGTTGCAATAAGCGGAACGCACGGAAAAACAACCACATCTTCCATGGCAGGCGAAATACTAATAGCCTCCGATCTTGATCCCACTCTTTCTATAGGCGGAATCCTTCCGAGTATTAACGGAAACATAAGAATCGGAGAAAGCGGATATTTTCTGACAGAAGCCTGCGAATATACCAACAGCTTTCTCTCACTTTTCCCGAAATACGGTGTAATCTTAAATATAGAAGAAGACCATCTGGATTTCTTTAAGGATTTAAACGAAATCAGAACATCTTTTAAGCATTTCGCAGAACTCTTACCTGATGACGGTGTGCTTTTGATAAATGCAGGAATAAAAGATTTAAATGAAATAACCGGTTCACTCTCCTGCAAGGTTGTAACCTTCTCCAAAAACAATGAGGGCGATTATTATTTCAGCGATTTACATGTTTCAAAAGAAGGATATTCGGTATTTAACTTCAATACCCCTTCAGGAAACAAGATTGAGGTCACTTTGAGAGTACCCGGTGAACACAACGTGCTCAATGCCGTTGCAGCGCTGGCTTTGGCTGATATATTAAATCTGGATTTAACAATTTCCGCAAAGGCACTCTTCGGTTTTGAGGGTGCAAAAAGACGTTTTGAATATAAAGGAAGCTTAAAGGGTGTGAACATCTTTGATGACTATGCTCACCATCCTACGGAAATCAGAGCTACCCTTCAGGCAGCATCAACTTATCCTCATAAAAATATGTGGGTTGTATTCCAGCCTCATACCTATTCAAGAACAAAAGCATTTATGGATGAGTTTGCAGAGGCACTTGCCTTATCCGACAATGTGGTTCTTACAGATATATATGCTGCGAGAGAAAATGACAATCTTGGTATTTCATCCGAGGATCTGATGAAGAAAATTCAGGATTTGGGCAAAAACTGCTGGCATTTTAAAAGTTTTTCAGATATTGAAGATTTTTTGTTACAAAATTGTATCCCCGATGACATGTTGATAACTATGGGGGCCGGAGATGTACTAAAAATCGGAGAAAACCTGCTTGGAAGTTAGTTATCAACATTATCCACATTTTTTGAGGAAAAAAGTTCCTTAAAAGAATGTGGATATTTTTATTTACATAATAATTTTTGAATACCCTATATTAATCGCGTATAACTCACTTTTAACCAATTATGTAAACCGCGTTTCGAAAAGTTTTCAACATTGTCAACAATCGCTGAAACCCTTATAAATAGGGCATTTGACAGATATTTAACGCTTTACATTTTATAAAATTCATCATATAATTACCCTTGCTTGATTTAGTTACGGCTTAGGGGGATTTGAAAAATGAGTATCATCAAGTTATACGCGGAAGAATGCGATCCGGGTGTTACTTTGATATCTAATGTTTTTATCGATTACATGCTTAAGGATGCCAATGATGCGCAGCTGAAAGTTTATCTGTATCTTATCCGACACATTACAAATCATAAACCATTTGACATATCAAATATCGCTGACGAATTCAACCATACTGAAAAAGACGTTATCAGGTCTTTGAAATACTGGGAGCAGAAGCAGGTACTTTCACTCGAGTTTGACGCTCAGGGTACGGTTACAGGAATTGAGCTTCACAAAGTGGATGAAGATCTGGTAAATCCGAGAAACAACGTTCACATGTTTTCCGTATTGCCGAGCAATAATGAAAACTCTGCTGTCGCTGCTTCCGAAGAAGCCATTCCCGAGACTAAGTTTTCGGGTTCGGATTTTGTGGAACTTTCCAAAGATACGAACTGGGCTTCCATAAAAATAATTGCAGAAACATATCTTGAGAAGACCTTAACTGCCACAGATTTGCAGACTCTGGCTCATTTATATAAGGATTTGGGATTTTCCGCATCGGATATCGACAAGATATTCGATACCTGTCTTACAGAGGGAAAGAAATCCATGCGTTCCATTAAAAAGTCTGCGGAAGCAAAATATCTTGAGAGCAAGCTCTCTCCTTCCGTTACCGCTATAATGAACGCTCTCGGAAACAAGGGAGTTCCCACATCGGATGAACTTTCTTATATAAACACATGGCTTTCCGAGATGAATCTTGAGCTTATTCTCGAAGGATGCAAAAAAGCATCAATGGCTACAACCACAAACCGCATAAAATATGCAAGCGGTATCTTCTCCAACTGGAAGAGCAAAGGCATCACCACAGTTGAGGAAATGGCAAAGGAAGAGGAAAAGTTCAGACAGAGCAAAGAAGCAAAGAAACAGGTTGTCGCTTGCAAGGCTCCTGCCAGAAGCGTTTCTTCCACTTCTGCTGCTACAGATATGTACAGGCAGTACAAACACGGCAATTACGATTTTGAAGCATTAGAACGCGAATTAAAAACGAAATAAAGGGAAACAGCAGTGTCTCTTAACAATACATCAATCGATTCAATAATGCAGGAATATGACAGACGCCAGATGGACCGTCACCGCCTTATTGAACAGAGAAAAAAAGAAATATACGAAGCTATTCCCGAATACAGGGAACTTGAAAATAAAATAGCTTCCGAAAGCATAAAGATGGGCCTCGCCTCTCTTTCGGGCGGATTATCAGCCGACACCGAATCTCTTAAGGAAACAATCGAAGAACTTAAGAGAAAGAAAGGTCTGCTTTTAACCGGCGCGGGTTATTCTATTAATTACCTTAACCCGCCTTATGTATGTCCGGACTGCAAGGATACCGGATATATAGGCACAGAAATGTGCCATTGCTTTAAGCAGGCGAAGTTAGACGGCACTTACCAGCAGTCAAACGCAAGACTGCTCCTAAAAGAAGAAAACTTCGACAATATCTCGCATGAATACCATACAGGCGAGGAGCTTACGCATTTTATCGAAGCCGAAAAAGCCTCAAGAAACCTCGTGGCAAATTTTGAATTCGAACACGGAAACATTCTTTTTAAGGGAACAGCCGGCACAGGTAAATCCTATCTTTCGAACTGCATTGCAAATGCTCTTATTCAGAAAGGTTATTCGGTTATTTATTTTTCGGCCGTATCTCTTTTTGAAAAGATTTCTTCATATAAGTTCGGCAAAGATAAAAATTCTATGGACAATCCTTTGCAGGACATTTATACTTGCGATTTGCTTGTTATCGACGATTTGGGTTCGGAACTTACCAACCAGTTTGTCTGCCAGGAACTATTTACGATAGTTAACGAGCGTCATTTAAGAAACAAATCTACTGTAATCTCAACCAATCTCGATTACAGTGAAATCAGCCAGAGATATACCGAACGTATTTTTTCGAGAATCTACTCATATTATGATGTATTCGATCTCTCGGGAAATGACATTCGTGTTTATAAAAAAAGAATTGAACAAAGAAAGTGAGGAACCTTACAATGCCCGAGAAACGTGATGAAATTCGCGATTTAAATTCAATCCCCGTAGGCTCGCTGGGACTGATACCTTTGGAGAGTTGCAGAGAACTCGGCGAAAAAGTCAACAATTATCTGGTTAAATGGAGAAAAGAAAGAGAACATCAGCACAGAGACTCTCTTCCTTTCGACGGATACGAAAGAGAATCCTACATTCTTAAATCCAGAACACCCAGATTCGGCACAGGCGAAGCAAAAGGTGTTATAGATGAATCCATCAGAGGATATGACCTTTATTTCCTCGTAGACGTATGTAATTACAGCTTAACTTACAAACTCCGCGGACAGATAAACCACATGTCTCCCGACGATCATTATCAGGATTTAAAGAGACTTATCGCAGCGGTAGGAGGAAAGGCAAGAAAAATAACAGTCATTATGCCTTTCTTATATGAGAGCAGACAGCATAAAAGAACAGCAAGAGAATCACTTGACTGTGCATTTGCTCTTCAGGAACTCACCAATATGGGCGTTGACAATATCATCACATTCGATGCTCACGACCCCAGAGTTCAGAACGCTATTCCTTTAAACGGATTTGAAACCGTACAGCCCACATATCAGTTTATAAAAGGGCTCGTAAAAAATGTTCCCGACATCAAATTTGAAGCTGAATCCATGATGTGCGTCAGCCCCGATGAAGGTGCCATGGGACGTGCAATCTACATGGCAAACATTTTGGGTATCGATATGGGTACTTTCTACAAACGCCGTGACTATACGAAGATAGTTGACGGAAGAAACCCTATCGTCGCTCACGAATTCTTGGGAACAGATGTTGAGGGCAAGGATATCCTCGTACTCGATGACATGATTTCATCAGGCGAATCTGTACTTGAAGTCGCATCGGAATTAAAGAAGAGAAAAGCCGGAAGAATCTTCATCCTCACTACTTTCGGTCTCTTTACCAGCGGACTCGAGAAATTCGACAAGGCATACGAAGAAGGTATCATCCACAGAGTACTTACTACAAACCTTGTTTACCAGACACCCGATTTACTTGAGAGAGACTGGTACATCAACTGCGATATGAGTAAGTACATCGCTTACATCATTGATACATTAAACCACGATGCATCAATCTCAGATCTTCTTGATCCTTCGGAAAGAATTCAGAAACTTCTCGCAAACCGCGAGCAGTAATAATAAAAATAATCCGGAACGAAATGCTTTCTACAAAAACTGTTTCGTTCCGGAAAAATAAATCTCTGCAAAAGAAAATCGACAGGAGTTTTTCCTGCCGATTTTTGTTTTATGTTTTTTACTGTGAAATAATTATGTCAGGGTTGCCCGTGGGATTTTTTCTTCCCGTGCTGTCTGTATGATAAAGAGCAATTGTTACGATTCCGTTTGTGGTACATACATAGCATTCCGTATCAGACTCATGTTTGGATCTGATCTGTGTCTTAAGCGATCCGAGAGGACATCCTGTATATTCCTCTAAGCTTTCCTTAAGTACACAGGGCTGGTTGATTGAGGTAATGCTGATCATGTCCTTGCCGTTGATATTAACCACACCTGCGGTCGGAGTCTCAAGTTCCTCAAGGAACGGCTGACTGTCAGGATCATCTTTTACTCTTGCATCAACGATGCTGTATGCTACAGCCGAACGGATTGTATCTGCAAGCTGATAGTCGCTTGAAACGTTCGACTTCTCTATAAAATGCATTAATACCGGAACCATTATTCCGACTAAAATTGCCATTATCGCAATAACGATAATAAGCTCTACCAACGAAAAACCTTTATTCTTTCTCATAAAATGTCACCTTTTTTTCAAAATCCCCACCTATCGTAACAATACCACTTCGTTAATTATAAGTCAATTTATTTCGATGAAGCACTAAAATAACGGCACGAGTGATTAAAAAATGACATTTTTAGGGCATTTTCAGGATATAAAAAAGCCCGGCACTTATTTAAGCACCGGGCAAATATTATTAATCTTCGTATCCGTTAGGATTGTTTTTCTGCCAGTTCCATGCATCGCGGCACATCTCTTCGATACCGCGTGTGGCCTTCCAGCCGAGCTCCTTATAAGCCTTTTCGGGTGACGCGAAACATTCGTCAATATCGCCCGGACGTCTTGCCTGAATTGAGTAAGGAATCTTTATTCCGTTAACTTTTTCAAAGGTATTTACGATATCCAGAACACTGTATCCGTTACCTGTTCCGAGATTGTAAATCTTGGTACCCTTGAATGAATCAATTTTATCAAGAGCTTTTAAATGTCCGACAGCAAGATCGACTACATGAATGTAATCTCTTACGCCTGTACCGTCGTGAGTCTTGTAATCGTTTCCGAATACACCGAGCTCTTCTCTCTTGCCGACAGCCACCTGTGTGATGTAAGGCATGAGGTTGTTTGGAATACCGTTGGGATTTTCGCCGATGCGTCCCGACTCATGTGCGCCGATAGGATTAAAGTATCTTAAAAGCACCACAGTCCACTCAGGATCGGCTTTAGCCATATCGGTAAGGATTATCTCAAGCATACGCTTTGTCATGCCGTACGGGTTCGTTATTTCGCCTGTAGGGCATTCCTCGGTGATGGGCACGAATGCAGGTGCACCGTAAACCGTTGCCGATGATGAAAATACAATCTTCTTAACGCCGTAATCATTCATAACCTTAAGAAGTGTAAGTGTTCCGTGAATATTGTTGTCGTAATAAAGCCAGGGCTTTGCAACGCTTTCGCCTACAGCTTTAAGTCCTGCGAAGTGAATACATGAATCGATTTTTTCATTTTCAAAAATCTTCTTCAATGCCTCTTCATCGCGAATGTCAGCCTCATAAAATTTTGCTTCTTTGCCTGTAAGCTCCGCTACTCTTTCGAGACTTTTTTTACTTGAATTTGAAAGGTTGTCGACTACAACGACTTCATATCCTGCATTGAGTAATTCAAGCACGGTATGACTTCCGATGTAACCGCTGCCTCCTGTTACTAAAATTGACATGTTTTTCTCCTTTCGAAGGCCCTCTGTTTTGTTTTAAATCCATCATAAAGGATTCCCCAGGGGAAGAGTCAATATATATTTATGCCCAGAGATTTTCGGGATAAACACCCTTTTCTTTAAGTGCTTTAACTGATGCCTGTACGAAGGGTTTGTCTTCCTTGTATGTAACACCGAACCACTTGTCTTTTGATGAAAGAACCTTAACGGTTGCTTTGTCTGCTTTAAGAAGAGCATCTACTTCAATGGGAATGAAGCACTCTGCTTTAAGCGGATTTAATGCAACCTTGTTTGCAAAGAAATCATCAAGAGCTTTGCCGAATTCTTTTATGATGCTCGGATAAAATCCCCACATATTCATGGATACGGGAGTGTCGGGAGAAATGTTTATGTAAGTCTGACCGCCGTCTTCCGAGAATGCGGCACCGGTTTCTGTCTTGATAATATTAGTCTTCTCATCTACTCCTAAAAGATATCCGTCTTCACTGGTAACGCAGACACCTCTTGCAACAGAACCGAACTCGGTGAGTGTGTTGCCGAGTCTGTAGCCTACCATTGCATATCTGTATTTCTCGTCATCGGAATGTGATACGAGATAATCGTAAATAACCTTAAATGCTTCAACTCCGTAATAGTCATCAGCATTGATAACCGCAAAAGGCGCATCAATCACATCACGGCATGAATAAATCGCATGAGCTGTACCCCAGGGTTTTACTCTGCCTTCGGGAATTTCAAAACCTTCGGGAACATCGTTTAAATCCTGGAACACAAATTTAACTTCCATGTGCTTTGAAACTCTGTCGCCGATAACTTCCTTGAAAGCCTGCTCGTTCTCTTTTTTGATGATGAATATTGCACGCTCAAATCCTGCACGCATTGCATCATAGAGTGAAAAATCGATGATAATATGGCCCTGCTCATCTACCGGATCAATCTGCTTTAATCCTCCGTATCTTGAGCCCATACCTGCTGCCATAATAACTAAAATCGGTTTGTTCATAAAAATCCTCCTCCTACATAAGGCAATAATAACTAGTAATAATTTTAAACTTCAAAAAGTAAATCTCCGTATGACGGAATCGGCCAGAATGCCTTATCCGTAATTCTTTCAAGCTCATCGGAATAGAATCTGGCTTCTTCCATACGAGTCTTGACTCTGTCTCTGTATGCAAAAGCTTTTTCCTTGTTGTTTTTGATGGCTCTTACTTCTTTTATGTCTTTTTCGAGTTCGTTTATCGACTCTGAAAGCTTGTTTGAGAAATCATTAACCTTTTCCAGGATATCCTTTGCAGTCTTAACTTCGATACCTGCCTGCTTGCCTGAGTTGTATGCATCCGCAAGCTCGTTCATGTAAGCTATTTCTGCAGGGATAATCTGTCTCTTAATCATTTCTCTTAAGCAGTTTGCTTCGATGTTAACTGTCTTTGAATAGGTTTCGTAAAGAATCTCTTTTCTTGACTCAAGCTCCGCTTTTGTAAAGATTCCGAACTTTTCAAAAAGCTTGATACTCTTTTCGGTTGTAAGTGTATCAACCGCATCAAGCATTGTGGGAAGATTGGGAAGTCCTCTTCTTTCGGCTTCCTTAACCCATTCGGGTGAATAGTTGTTGCCGTTAAATACGATTCTCTGATGCGCGGTCACATATTCTTTTATGATGTCGTGAACCGCTTCGTCAAAGTTATTCGAAGCTTCGATTCTGTCTGCCGCTTCGCAGAAAGCTTCTGCTACGATTGTATTTAAAATGATGTTGGGATCTCCGATTGAGTCTGAAGATCCGACCATTCTGAATTCGAATTTGTTACCCGTAAAAGCAAAAGGCGAAGTGCGGTTTCTGTCGGTAGGATCGATTAAGAAATCAGGGAGCGAAGATACACCTGTTTCAAGGTGATTGCTCTCCTTGCAGTGTGTAGCCTCTCCTGTTTCAACGAGCTGTTTAACCACATCGTCGAGCTGTTCGCCAAGGAACATTGAAACAATTGCGGGAGGTGCTTCGTCAGCGCCGAGACGGTAATCGTTTCCGACATTTGATGCGGACTGTCTTAAAAGATCCGCATGTGTATCAACTGCCTTCATGATACATGCAAGCACTAAAAGGAACTGAATGTTTGCATTGGGTGTATCGCCGGGATCCAAAAGATTCATTCCGTTGTCAGTGCTTAAAGACCAGTTGTTGTGCTTGCCCGAACCGTTGATGCCCTTGAAAGGTTTCTCATGTAAAAGACATGCCAAGTTGTGTCTCTCGGCTACCTTTTTCATGGTCTCCATTACAAGCTGGTTGTGGTCGGTTGCTATATTTGCGGTCTCGTAAATCGGTGCAAGCTCGTGCTGTGCGGGTGCAACTTCGTTATGCTGTGTCTTGGCTGTAACACCGATTTTCCAGAGTTCGAGATTTAAGTCCTTCATGAATGCACCGATTCTTTCTCTGATGCATCCGTAGTAGTGGTCATCCATCTCCTGACCCTTGGCTGCGGGACAGCCGATAAGTGTTCTGCCTGTATAAATTAAATCCTGTCTTTTAAGATATAAATCTCTGTCTACGAGGAAATATTCCTGCTCGGGTCCAACGAAAGCGATAACCTTTTTCGCATCCTTGTTGCCAAATAATCTGACGATTCTTAATGCCTGATCGTTGATGGCCTGCATTGAACGAAGAAGCGGAGTTTTCTTGTCAAGCGCCTCGCCCTTGTATGAGCAGAATGCAGTAGGAATGCAAAGAATTGTTCCTGTTGCATCTTCTCTTAAAAATGCGGGTGATGTGATATCCCATGCAGTATATCCTCTGGCTTCGAATGTTGCACGAAGTCCGCCTGAAGGGAAACTTGATGCATCGGGCTCACCTTTTATAAGTTCCTTGCCCGAAAACTCCATTATCATTTTACCTTCCTTGTCAGGATGGG
>JAEEOJ010000077.1 GCA_016284175.1 Lachnospiraceae bacterium
GTCCAAGGTGTAAGCACAGTAATGTGTTCAGCTGATGGTCACTAATAGGTCGAAAGCTTATCCAGGTTTAGGTTAAAATCTAGTTTAAAGAATTCTGTGTTCGGTTTTGAAGGTACAAACAAGGCCTAGTGGCTCAGTTGGTTAGAGCGCCGCCCTGTCACGGCGGAGGTCGTCGGTTCGAGTCCGATCTGGGTCGTTTCAACATAAGGTTGAAGATATTTACTTTGCGTGGGGTCTTAGCTCAGCTGGGAGAGCATCTGCCTTACAAGCAGAGGGTCACAGGTTCGAGCCCTGTAGGCCCCACTCACATTATATGGATGGGTTCCCGAGTGGCCAAAGGGGGCAGACTGTAAATCTGTTAGCGACGCTTTCGGTGGTTCGAATCCACCTCCATCCATTTGGCAAAAGCCATGGAAGTATCAAACTTCAATGCCGCGGGGTAGAGCAGCTGGAAGCTCGTCGGGCTCATAACCCGGAGGTCGTAGGTTCGAATCCTTCCCCCGCTATTATGCCCAGGTAGCTCAGTTGGTAGAGCAGAGGACTGAAAATCCTCGTGTCACTGGTTCGATTCCGGTCCTGGGCATCTTTTATTACCCAAAATTCACCGAAAGGTGATTTTTTTATACTCAAAATCCTGAAAAATCCCTATTTATAAGCATTTGCAACCGCAGGTTGACAAATTGATAAGTCCGATTGTTAGATTGCAACCGGATATTTTCATATGATTTCCTTGTAAAGACAAGGGCAAAACGATAAACTGTAATTGCCCGATGATGAAATTCAGAGGGCATGGCCCGGAAAGGATATTTTATGATATTAGCAGATAAGATTATTAATGAAAGAAAAAAGAACGGCTGGTCTCAGGAAGAACTCGCTGAGATGCTTTCGGTTTCCAGACAGTCGGTTTCTAAATGGGAGAGCGCACAGGCGGTTCCAGATCTTAACAGAATCATTAAGATGGCCGAGATCTTTGGTGTCAGCACCGATTATCTTTTAAAAGATGAAATAGAAGCAGTTGAAAATACTGCCGGAGATTTTGTTGAAACTGATTCTAATATAAGAAAAGTTTCTCTTGAAGATGCGCAAAGGTATATTAAAACGGTTAAGAAAAACACTCCGAGCGCAGTTATAGCTACAATGCTTTTTGTTTTATGCCCCGTTACACTTATTATTCTTGGGGGTGTCACGGAATATGTTCCGGGATCCATTACTGAGCCCATTGCGGCATTAATCGGAATTATAGTTTTATTAATTGCCGTTATTTCAGGCATAGCTCTCTGGATTGCTGTTGAAGCAAAGGAAAAAGAATTCGATTTCTTTGATAAAGAAGATTATGATACTCTTTACGGAGTAGACGGTATGGCCAAAGAAGCAAAAGCTTCCTTCGAAAAAATAAGGGTTCCCCTTCTTGTTGCAGCCATAGCCTTATGTATTTTCTCTCCTGTCGGAGTACTTACCACGGGATTTCTGGAAGCACCCGAGATGGTTATTGTAAGTATGGTGGGTCTTCTTCTTATAATGATTGCGGTCGCTGTCGGAATATTTATTTATCTGGCCAGAAACTCAAGCATTTATTCAAATCTTCTCATGGAAAACAAGCTTAACCGCGAACAGCGGGAAAGAAAACGCGTAATCGGCAAAATTTCCGGAGCATATTGGTGTATAGCGGTTGCTGTATTCCTGGTACTCGGCTTAGGCTTTGACAGATGGGAAATCGCCGGAGTTTTATTCCCCGTTGCTGGCGTACTCTTTGCCGCAATTTTAGCTATAGTAAAGATCTTTGCCAACGATGACTGATAATAAATCATAAAAGATATAAAACAAAGGGCTCTGTATCATAAAAGATACAGGGCCTTTTTTTAATCAAAAAAAATTTCAAAAAAAGATGGACAAATCTAAAAATTGTGATATTATATATTTACCGACCGAACGGTCGGTCGAAAAATCGGATATTAAAAAATGTCCGAGGTTTTTATTTTTTTCGCCAAAATTAAGCATTTTTCCTGTTTTCGGATAAAACAGAGTATATAAAACGGAGTTTTTTTATGTCTAAATACAGTGTCAGAAAACCTTATACAGTTCTCGTCGGAGTGCTGCTTGTAATAGTTCTCGGAATTGTTTCGGTTACGAGAATGACTGCGGATCTTTTACCCGATATGAATCTGCCGTACGTAATCGTTATCACGGCTTATCCCGGAGCGAGTCCCGAAGAGGTGGAGCGAAATGTTACAGCACCCATAGAAGCACAGATGGCGACGACATCCAATATCGAATCCATACAGTCCATGTCTTACAACAACTATTCGCTGGTTATCCTCGAATACGGTCAGAACAGTAATATGGATTCGGTTGTCATTCAGATGCAGCAGAAACTCGATCAGGTATCGGGTTCTTTCCCGACAGGGGTTGCATCTCCTCTTATCATGCAGATTGATCCTTCCATGCTGCCTGTAATGGTTGCATCGGCTGATGTTGAGGGACTTGATCAGATTCAGATCACGGACTATGTAAATACCACGATTGTTCCTTATCTGGAAAGTGTCGAAGGTGTTGCGAGCGTATCGACCATAGGCAGTGTCGAAGAGAAGATAGAGATTACGTTAGACGAGAAAAAGATTGAAAAGATCAACAAAGACGTAGTCAAAAAAATCGACGAAGGTTTTGAGGATGCTCAGAAAGAAATCGACGAAGCAAAGGAAAAAATGGAAGAAGGCGAGCAGGCGTTAAAAGACGGTCAGAGCAAACTCGCCAAAGAACTTGCCAACGGTGCCAACGAACTTGTAAACGGCAAAATCCAGGCTTATGTCGGCGAAGCCACAATCGAGACCAATCTTGCCACTCTTAAAATGGTTAAACCCATCCTCGAGAGAGCGGTCAATGCGGTTAATTCATACAATCAGCTTGCCACTGCGTACAGAGAGCAGAACAATATGGCAAACACATATCAGAATCTGCTTAATAATGCTTCGGATGAAGATATTATGAAAGCAACGGGTATGACCAAGGAACAGCTTACGGCCATGCTCGGACAGATTCAGAATGAACCTCCCGCAGAGGAACCGAGCAAGGAAGAAGTACAGGCTGCGCTTGATACATTAAAAGCCAACGGAATAGATCTTTCGGCTATCGGAATAACAGCGGATATAACGGATATGCCTTCGCTTTCGGCTCAGCTTTCGCAGTCGCTTGCACAGGTCAATTCATCGATTGCGACTCTTGAAGCGGCCAAACAGCCTTTGGCGGAAGGCAAGATTACTCTTGACGATGCATACAAAAAATTAAACGAAGGTCTTATAAACGGAATTATTGAGATAAGCAGAGGTGCTTCCGAACTTGCCAACGGAAAAGCGGCTCTTGAGCAGGGCCAGGCTCAGCTTGATCAGGCCAAGGAAGAAGCCAAGAAGGCTTCGGATATTTCAAGTATCGTAACGGCGGAAATGCTCGGCAATCTTATCATTGCACAGGATTTCTCGATGCCCGCGGGATATGTTGCCGAAGGTAACAATCAGTATCTCGTAAATGTCGGAGACAGCGTTAATACCGTTGAAGACCTCGAAAATATGGTACTTTTGGACCTCGGTATGGACGGCATAGAACCTATCTGCGTTAAGGACGTTGCCAAAGTCGAAGTAGTTAACAACGCAGCGGATTCTTACTCAAAGATAAACGGAAACCCTGCGGTAATGCTTTCCATCGAAAAGCAGACGGGTTATTCCACGGGCGATGTAACGGACCGCCTTTTAGAGAGATTCAAACAGATGGAGGAAGAAACTCCCGAGCTTAACATGGCTGTTCTGATGAATCAGGGTATCTATATCGACATAGTTGTATCCAGTGTCCTTCAGAACATGTTAATCGGTGCCGCACTGGCAATCATCATACTGATTATTTTCTTAAAAGATTTTAAATCAACCTTTATTATCGGCTGTTCGATTCCTTTAAGCGTAATATTCGCAATAGTACTCATGTATTTTTCGAAGATTACGTTAAATATCGTATCTCTTTCCGGTCTTGCGCTCGGAATAGGTATGCTGGTGGATAACTCCATCGTTGTAATCGAAAATATATACAGGTTAAGAAAAGAAGGCGTAACGGTTAAAAAAGCCGCAGCCGAAGGTGCGAGAGGCGTAGGCGGAGCGATTGCCGCATCCACACTCACCACGATCTGTGTATTCGTGCCAATAGTCTTTTCAAAGGGTATTACCAAGCAGCTATTCGTCGACATGGCTTTGACCGTAGGATATACGCTCGGTGCATCGCTTATAGTTGCGCTCACATTCGTTCCCGCAGCCGCTTCAATGATGATAAAAGACGGCGAAGAAAAGCAGACCAGGCTTTTTGACAGGATAAGGGACGGATACGGTTTTGCCTTAAGCAAAATATTAAAATTCAAACCCCTTGTGTTTGTGCTTGCTCTCATTCTCCTTGCAACGAGCCTTTACGCAGGCTTTTACAGAGGCTTTTCATTCTTTGATATGGATATCGAAACCGACCAGATTTCGATGAGCGTATCCCTTCCCGAGGAATCGGATATGACCGAAGAAGACTTAATGGAAATGTGCGATGAAGTCACGGAGAGAATCAGCGACATCGAAGGTATAGATACAATCGGCGCAATGATCGGTTCGGGCAGCGTACTCGGAGCCTTCGGAATGGGCGGAGGCGGCGGAAGCGCCACATTCTATATTCTTTTAGACGAAAACAGCAAACGTAAAATGAAGGATATTCAGGCCGATATTGTAGAACGTACCAAAGACCTTGACTGCAATGTCAGCGTAACCACATCTTCCTCGGATATGAGCTCTTTTATGGGCGACGGATTATCTGTAATGGTTAAGGGACGTGACCTTGATAAAATCAGGGAATACACCAAAGAAGTGGTTAAAATCATGGAAGAAACACCCGGCGTAATCGATATTAACGACGGCCTCGACGATACCACGCCCTGCCTTAAAATCCACGTGGATAAAGTTAAGGCGATGGAGTATCAGATGACGACGGCTCAGGTTTACATGGAAGTAATGAAAGCCATGATGCCTTCCACCGCAACGGCCAATCTGTCTGCAGACATAAAAGATTATGACATCTACGTAATCGCTGACGAGCAGAAAGATACCACTTTACAGGATATTAAAAACCTCAAATTCGACTATACAAACCGCGAAGGAGAGCACGAGGAAGTGCCTCTTTCAAAGATAGTTACATTCGAAGAAACCGACACATTAAACATCATCAACCGTGATTCGCAGACCAAGTATATTTCGGTGTCCGCGCAGGTTGACGCAGACCACAATATCTCATTCGTCGGTAACGAACTTGAAAACCGTTTCAAGCAGATCGACATGATTGAAGGATACAAGATTGAGATGAGCGGTGAAGATGAAATGATTAAAGATGCAATGCAGCAGGTAGCATTAATGCTTGCGCTCGCAGTCATTTTCATTTACCTTATAATGGTGGCCCAGTTCCAGTCATTCCTTTCACCGTTTATCATCATGTTTACGATTCCGCTTGCGTTCACCGGTGGCTTCTTCGCACTCTTTATAACGCACAACAATGTATCGGTTATCGGTGCGCTCGGCTTCGTAATGTTAGCCGGAATCATAGTTAACAACGGTATCGTAATGGTAGACTACATCAATCAGCTGCGTGAAGGCGGAATGAGTAAAAAAGAGGCAATTGTCGAATCGGCCAGAACCAGACTTCGTCCGATTTTGATGACCACTCTTACCACCGTAATTTCGATGTCGACATTAGCACTCGGAATCGGCGGCGGCTCTGCGATGATGCAGCCCATGGCGATAGTTATGATCGGCGGTCTGATTTACGGAACGCTGCTTACACTGATTGTAGTTCCGTGTCTCTATGACGTATTCAATTCGAATAAGTCAATGAAGGTCGACGAGTACGGCGAGCTCATAAAAGATGAGGAAAATGTTCCTCAGAATGTATCGCTTGTTTTAGAAGCAAATACTGTAAATGAAGACTTGAAATTTGAGAAACTGGGTTAATTAACGGGGGTTAAGGAAATGAAAAACGAAGAACTTTACGGATACATAAAAGAAATGGAAAATCTTCCCGAAAAGGAAGTTAAAATATATGCCGCAGTAGGAGCACTCATAAAAGAAGGAAAAGACGTTTCTAACCTTACAATCAGCGAAATCTCCAATCGCGCCGGCATAGGAAAAGGCACAACATACGAGTATTTTGACAGCAAGGAAGAACTTATTTACAAAGCCCTTCATTATTTTGTAATCGATTCGTTAAAAGTCGTTCTTTTAAAAATGTTAAACGAAGGCTCTTTTAAGGATAAGTTTTATTCGATCATGGATTACATGTGGGAAAGCCGTTTAGGCGAAGACACCATTCAGTCCATTATGAGTTTCGTGCGTAATTTAAGTCCCGCATTAAAGGAAGCACCTGTAAAAGAAAATCCTGAAAAATACGACCCCTGCACGGCGACCGCTTTTATTGAAATGCTTTTAAAACAGTACCTTAATTCCGGTTTCGAAGAAGGCATATTCACCGAAGAAGACGATTCCTTCAGAAAAAACGTATTAAGTTCCCAGGTTCTTTTATTCCTTTTCCTTATGAAAGACATAAGGGAAGAGAAGCGTAAAAAAGAAATCGAAGACTATGTTTATGACGGCATGATAATGCTTCTTAACTCAAGGAAAAAGTAATTAAAATCTAAAAGATTGCGTGGTAATTAAACGCAATCTTTTTTAATCTTTTGTAATTGTACAAAACCGCCTATGTTATGGTATAATTAATTAACTATGAGAAAAGGAGCAAACAAGATGGGCAAGACAGTAATTATAGCAGACAGCACCTGCGACCTTTCAAAAGAATTAATTGAAAAATATCAGATTGAAATTATTCCTCTTTGCATCATTATGGATGACAAGAGTTATTTTGACGGCGTTGATACAACAGCCGCAGAAATAATCGAGTGGTCAAACAAAAACAAAACCACACCCAAGACTTCCGCAGCCAGCATTGAACTGACAATGGATCACTTAAAGCCTCACAAGGAAGCCGGAGACGAAGTTATTTTCATCGGTATCTCTGAAGACATGAGTACCACATGTAACGTCATCCGCCTTGCTGCACAGGAACTCGATTATGATGAGGTTTATGTTATTAACTCCATGAACCTTTCCACAGGTATCGGACTTCAGGTAATAAGAGCCTGCGAAATGCGTGACGAAGGAAAGAGCGCCGAAGAAATTTACGAAGCAATTAACGGCGCAAGAGATAAAGTCAGAGCAAGCTTCGTGCTCGATCAGCTTATATTCCTTTCAAGAGGCGGCAGATGCAACGCGGTTACCGCACTCCTTGCAAACGCACTTAAATTAAAGCCCAGGATTGAAGTTAAAATGGGCAAGATGGGCGTAGGCACCAAGTACAGAGGAAAAATGCAGAAGGTTCTTATTTCATATGTGGACGATATGAAAGAAGATCTGCTTAAAGCTGATAAAAGAAGAGTATTTGTTACATACTGCTCGATGGATCACGAACTGGTTCAGCCTGTTGTTGACTATCTTAAGGAACTCAACTACTTTGACGAAATCCTTGAGACTCAGGCAGGCGGCGTTATCACGAGCCACTGCGGACCCGGCACACTCGGCGTGCTCTTCTACCTTCAATAATTACTACTAAGGGGAAAAGAACCTAAAAGGTTTTAAAAGATTTAAATGGGAAAGATTTATTGTATCTGCGGAAAAAGTTCTTCCGGCAAAGATACTGTTTATAAAAGACTTTTGGCTGATGAGTCGCTTAAATTGAATCAGCTCGTAACGTATACTACAAGGCCTATCAGAGAAGGCGAAGTAAACGGAAGAGAATATTTTTTCATCGATGAAGCACAGGCTATCAAGCTTCACGAAGAAGGCAAAATCGTCGAATCGAGAGCATACAACACCGTCTTCGGAATATGGAAATACATGACCGTAGATGACGGCGACATCGAACTCAATGAGAAGAGTTACATCGTAATCGGCACACTCGAATCCTACGTTCAGATAAGAAACTACTTTGGCAAAGACAAAGTTGTTCCCGTAATGATTGACGTGGATGACGGCGAAAGACTTGAGAGAGCTCTTAAAAGAGAAAAACTTCAGCCTAATCCGAAATACGATGAAATGTGCAGAAGATTCTTAGCCGACTCGGCTGATTTTTCCGAAGATAAAGTCAGAAGTGCGGGTATCGAAAAAGTATTTGTAAACGACGTTCTCGAAGATTGCATAAACAGTGTACGCGAATATGTTTTAAGTATGGAAGCATAAAAACTTTATTGGGGATTACTAAAGGTGAATGACTATGGCAAGATTTGAAGACATTATTGGACAGGACCATTTAACCGAATATTTTAAAAAAGCAATAAGTACCGGAGAGGTTGCGCATGCATACATCATCGAAGGTGAGATGCGAAGCGGAAAGGAATTCATCGCGAGAGTCTTTTCCGAGGCTCTTTTATGCGAAGGCGAGGGCGAAAAGCCCTGCGGCAAATGCCAGTCATGCCTTCAGATGGAGAACAACGCCCATCCGGATTTTTACAACATTGTTCATGACAAGCCGGGCTTAATAAGCGTGGATGATATCAGAGAACAGGTCGTAAAAGATATAAACACAAAGCCTTTCAAAGGCGGATATAAAATCTATCTTATCAACGAAGCCGAGATCATGAATGAACTGGCTCAGAATATGCTTTTAAAGACTCTCGAAGAGCCGCCCGAATATGTGGTAATCATTCTTCTTACCACATCCAAGGAAAAGCTTTTACAGACCATTCAGTCAAGATGCGTAAAGCTCTCTCTTAAGCCCGTTGAGAAAAAGATTTTAAAGAAATATCTCATGAAGGAATTCAAGATTCCCGATTACAAGGCAGATATTGCGGTATCTTTCTCACAGGGTAACTTCGGTAAGGCGAAAATGCTCATTATGAATGAGGATTTCGACAAGATGAAAACCGAAGCCGTATCACTGCTTAAGCACATCAATGAGATGGATGCTCCCGACATCATGGAAGCCATCAACAAGATTAAGGAATACAAATACGACGAGATAGATTACCTTGATATTTTCTCGGTATGGTACAGGGACGTTCTTTTGTTCAAAGCAACAAACGATGTCAACGACCTTGTATTCAAGCAGGAAATACAGTATATTAAATCAGTGGCCAAAAAGACGAGCTACGAGAAGATTGATGATATCGTAAAAGCACTCGAAAAGGCCAAAGCAAGAATAAAAGCAAAAGCAAATTTCGAAACCTGCATGACTTTGTTACTCGAAGTCATCAAGGGAAATTGACAGAAAGGTTAGTATGGCAGAAGTAGTCAGCGTGCGTTTCCGTACGGCAGGAAAACTTTATTATTTCGATCCGCTCGATTTTGAAATGAAAAAGGGCGACCATGTAATAGTAGAGACCGCCAGAGGCATGGAATACGGAACCGTAATAGGAGAAAAAAGAGAAGTTGCGGAAGAGAATATAGTAAGACCTTTAAAGCCCATCCTTCGTATAGCAACAGCTGAGGATGATGCGCAGGAGGCAGATAATCTCGCCGTAAGAGAAGAAGCATATAAAATCTGCAAGGAAAAGATTGCAAAGCATGAGCTCCCCATGAAACTGGTGGAGGCGGAGTACACATTCGACCGTAAAAAACTCATGTTTTATTTTACTGCGGACAACCGTATAGATTTCAGAGAACTCGTAAAAGATTTAGCAGCCGTATTTAAAACCAGAATCGAATTAAGACAGATTGGTGTAAGAGACGAGATTAAATTACTCGGCGGCGTAGGCATGTGCGGAAGAGAATTCTGCTGTCATTCGTATCTTCACGAGTTTGCTCCCGTTTCCATTAAGATGGCTAAAGAACAGAACCTTTCGCTTAACCCTGCAAACGTTTCAGGTGTCTGCGGAAGACTTATGTGTTGCCTTAAAAACGAAGAAGAAACATACGAAGAACTCAACAAGACCATGCCCGGTGTAGGCGATACCGTCAGCACCAACGACGGCTTCAAGGGAGAAGTTGTCAGCATCAATGTCTTAAGACAGAAAGTCAGAGTAGTCATTGAGATAAAAGACGAAAAAGAAATCAGAGAATACAACGCTTCCGAACTCTACTTCAAGAAGAAATCCCACAAGGATAACAAGGAAGAAGAGACATTAAACGAGGAAGATTTAAAGGCACTCGAGCTTCTTGAAAAGCAGGAACAGGAAGATATTATTGAGACCGAAAGAGAGCAGGAAGAGGAAAGAAAAGAGATTTTAGGATCTCCCAAGAACGACCGCAATTCCGGCAAGAAGTTCGATAAAAAGAATAATGCATCTTTCGAAGGCAAGAATAAGAAGAAAGAAAAGAAGGACTGGGAAAAGAATGGTCCCGGACCTGAAAAATCGGATAAGAAAAAATCGGGTAATCCTCAGAAGAAAAACGGCGGCCACTATCACAATAACCGTCGCGAATCAAGACCCAGACGAAACGGTGATGAATAATTTACTTAAGGAAAACGAAAGAATAGATTCGCTTCAAAGAAACGGGTACAGTATAATCCAGAACTCTACCCGTTTTTGTTTTGGTATGGATGCGGTGCTTTTAACCGAGTTTGTGAGACTCAAAAAAGGCGATAAAGTCATGGATCTCTGCACGGGCACCGGAGTCATTCCGATTCTTTTATCAGCGAAAAGTGAAGCAGAGCATTTTACCGCGATTGAGATTCAGGAAGAGTCGGCCGACATGGCAAAGCGAAGCGTCATCCTAAACAGCCTCGAAGATAAGATTGAAGTTATCTGCGAAGACTTAAACAATTTAAAAGGCATATGCGCAAACGCATCCTTTGATGCCGTTACAGTCAATCCGCCTTACATGATACCGGGCAAAGCACTCATCAATCCCGACGAGAGCAAAGCGGTAGCAAGGCATGAGATAAAATGTACGCTAAACGATGTTTTATCCGTATCATCGTTTCTTTTAAAAAACGGCGGCAGATTTTTTATGGTACATAAACCCGACAGGCTTGACGAAATCATCGTAAAAATGAAGGAAAATAAGTTGGAGCCCAAGAGACTTCGCGTGGTTTATCCGAGAGTCGATTCAGAGCCTAATATGATTCTTATAGAGGGCGTTAAGTGTGCCGCTACAGGCATGAGAGTCGAAAAGCCTTTAATTATATACGATGAAAACGGCAACTATTCACCTGAAGTCAGCAAAATATATGAGGAAGCATAATGGCAGGTATTTTGTATTTGTGTCCGACTCCGATAGGCAACCTTAAAGACATCTCCGAGCGCGTGCTCGAAACCTTAAGGGAAGCGGATTTAATCGCAGCCGAAGACACCAGAAATTCGATGAAACTGATGAACGCTTTTGATATTCATGTGCCGATGACAAGCTACCATGAATACAACAAGACCGAAAAAGCGTACACGCTCATCGACAAATTAAAAGAAGGAACAAATATTGCACTTATTTCCGACGCAGGCACCCCCGGAATCTCAGATCCCGGTGAAGTGCTTGTGAAAATGTGCCATGAAGAGGGCATAAAGGTAACATCTTTGCCCGGCCCCTGCGCATGTATCTGTGCACTGACACTTTCAGGCTTTTCCACAAGAAGATTTTCCTTTGAAGGTTTCCTTCCCTCGGATAAAAAAGAAAGAAAAGAAGTACTTGAAGACCTTAAAAAAGAATACCGCACATTCATTATTTACGAAGCGCCCCATCATCTTAAAGGCACGCTTGAAGAGTTAAAAGAAGCTCTCGGCGGCGAGAGAAAGATTGCGCTTTGCCGGGAACTTACCAAGAAATTCGAGGAAGTTTTGCGTTTCGACCTTGACGGCGCGAGTGCCTTTTATGAGAAAAACGAACCCAAGGGTGAATTCGTGCTTGTCCTTGAAGGACTCGACCGCAACGAGGAAAAAGAAAAAGAGAAAAAGAACTGGCAGGAAGTGTCTTTGGAAGACCATATGAAGATTTATTTAGATGCGGGAATGGACAAAAAAGAAGCCATGAAAGCAGTCGCAAAGGACAGGGGAATTTCGAAGAGCGACGTCTACAAAGCCCTTTTATAAAAAAATCCTAAAATAAAAAATTGTGGTTGACAAAGAAATATACTGATAATATACTCATAGTCGTTAAGGCAAGACTAAAGAGAAAGAAAATATATAAAGAGGTGTCACAATGCTTGATAAAATAAAAGAGATTATAATTGAACAGCTTAATCTTCAGGGAGTTGAAATCACAGAAGAAACATCTTTTAAGGATGACCTTGGTGCAGACTCTCTTGATTTGTTTGAACTCGTAATGGCATTCGAAGAAGAATTCGGAATCGAAATGCCCCAGGATGATCTTGAAAATATCGAAACAGTCGGCGATGTTATCAAACTTTTAAAGGATACAGGAATCAACGACTAATCTTTTTATAAACGATAAAAATAAAAGAACCGGAGCATTTCGGTTCTTTTTTCTTTTTCTTGATTATGAGACCGTTTTTTATTATAATTAAAGAGATTTTGAAAAGGGGTAAGCATGATGAACAAAATTGGCTTTGACAATGATAAATATCTTAAAATGCAGTCTGAAAAAATCAAAGAAAGAATAGATTTTTTCGGAGGCAAACTTTATCTTGAATTCGGAGGCAAACTTTTCGACGATTATCATGCATCCAGAGTACTTCCGGGATTTAAGCCCGACAGTAAGATCAAGATGCTTTCGCAGTTAAAAGACGAGGCAGAAATCGTTATCGTTATTTCCGCTGCAGACATCGAAAAGAACAAAATGCGTGCAGACCTCGGCATCACATATGATGTTGATGTTTTAAGACTTATCGATGCATTCAGAGGCTACGGTCTTTATGTAGGCAGTGTATGCCTTACACATTTTGCATCACAGCCCAGCGCAGTGGCTTATCAGAAAAAGCTCGAGTCGCTCGGCCTTAAGGTTTACAGACATTATCCCATCGCAGGTTATCCTTCCAATATTCCTTTCATCGTAAGTGATGAAGGATACGGAAAGAACGAATATATCGAAACATCACGTTCACTCGTCGTAATCACGGCTCCGGGACCCGGATCGGGCAAGATGGCTACATGCCTTTCCCAGCTTTATCACGAATACAAGAGGGGCATCAAAGCAGGTTATGCAAAGTACGAGACCTTTCCTATCTGGAACCTCCCGCTTAAGCATCCCGTAAACCTTGCTTACGAAGCTGCTACCGCAGACCTTCAGGATGTCAACATGATTGACCCGTTCCATCTTGAGGCATACGGCATTACGACAGTTAACTACAACAGAGACGTGGAAGTATTCCCCGTACTTAACGCAATGTTTGATAAGATCATCGGTGAATCACCTTACAAATCACCGACCGACATGGGCGTTAACATGGCAGGCTTCGGAATCATTGACGACGAAGTATGCTGCGAAGCTTCCAAACAGGAAATTATCAGAAGATATTACAGCGCTCTTTGCCAGCGTCGACAGGGTATAGCAGACGAAGAAGAGTGCTTTAAGATAGAGCTGCTTATGAAGCAGGCGGGAATCACCGTGGACGACCGTAAGGTTGTATCCGCAGCTAAGGTTAAGGCTGAGGCAACAGGCGAACCTGCAGCAGCTATTGAACTTCCTGATGGCAGAATCATCACGGGAAAGACGAGCGAACTGCTCGGACCTTCAAGTGCAATGCTTCTTAATGCATTAAAAGCACTTGCCGGAATCGATGATTCAAAAGAGCTCATAAAAGCTACAACTTTAGGACCTATCCAGGATCTTAAAGTAAACCATTTAGGAAACAGAAACCCCAGACTTCACACGGATGAAGTATTAATCGCTCTTTCAATATGTGCGGCAGAAGATCCGGACGCAAGAGCAGCAATCGAACAGATTCATAATTTAAGGGGTTCAGAGGTGCATTCAAGTGTGATTCTTTCACACGTGGATAAAAATGTATTCAGGAAGCTTGGGGTAAATTTAACATGCGAACCTGTATACGAAACTAAATCACTATACCACAAATAGGAGGGGTAATTTTATGAAGTATGAAGTAAAAGGCGAACCGTTTCCCGTTGTAGTTTGCAACATGGGAGCAAATGAGAGTGTTAAGTGTCAGGCAGGAGCTATGGCTTGGATGACTCCTAACATGGAGATGAAGACTCAGTCCGGCGGATTGGGCAAGATGTTTGGTAAGGCTCTTACCGGCGAGGCTCTTTTCGAAAACGTTTACACCGCTCAGGGCGGCGAAGGAATGATCGCATTCACAACAGGTGTTCCCGGAAAGATTCTTGCAGTCAGCCTTGAAGGCGGAAAGACAATCGTTGCTCAGAAGAAATCATTCCTTGCTTCATCTACAACAGTAGAAATGGAAACAACATTCCAGAAGAAATTCGGCGCAGGCCTTCTTGGCGGCGAAGGATTTGTAATGCAGAAGTTTTCAGGAAGCGGAGATCTTTTCCTTGAAATCGACGGTTCAATGATCGAGTACGATCTTGCACCCGGACAGGTTATGTTAGTTGATACCGGTTCTCTTGCAGTTATGGAAGGCACAGTTCAGATGGACATTGAAACAGTTAAGGGCGGCTTAGGCAATAAGCTCGTTGGTGGTGAAGGATTCTTCAATACCAAACTTACAGGACCCGGAAAAGTATGGTTACAGACAATGCCTGTATCTCAGCTTGCTGAGGCCATCAAACCTTTCATTCCTACAGGAAGATAATTTTTTCGATTGTATTTAACTTTCGACTGAATCGGACCGGGCTAGAAACAGTCCGGTCCGTATTTCGTAAAATATGAAGACTTTAAAGATTTTTGATACGGATGCTTTCGTTGATTCAAACGAGGCAACCGTCACAGACTGTAAAAAATCGAATAAAGAAGGTTATGAAGATTATTATGAAGTGATAACCGATTCGACGATTTTTGCTCCCGAAGGCGGCGGGCAGAAATGCGACGAGGGATTTTTTGACGATGTAAAAGTAATTGACGTTCAGGAAATCAACGGTGAAATAGTTCACTTCCTTGAAAGTGAAATTAAGGCAGATACGAAAGTACTGCAGAAGATAGATTTAAATCTTCGCTTCAGACGAATGCAGAATCACAACGCAGAGCACTTAATCTGCGGTCTGATTCATGCGAAATTCGGCTTTGACAATGTCGGCTTTCATCTTTCGGAAGTAAGAAACGATGACGGCAGTCTTGAAAGCATTGAAGCGATAATGGATGTCGACGGACCGATATCGGCGGAGGATTTAAAAGAAATCGAAATGAAAGCCAATGTGGCCATTTCCGAAAACGTTCCGATTTATGCGATACTTCCAAGCGCCGAAGAAGCAGAGAAGATAAGTTACCGAAGCAAACTCGACATCAGTGAAAACTTAAGACTTGTAATTATAGACGGTTATGATGTCTGCGCCTGCTGTGCTCCGTGCCTTGACTCAAGCGCACAGATACAGCTGGTTAAGATAGTAGATTTCTTCCCTCACAGAGGAGGCATGAGACTTACACTTAAAGCCGGAATCGACGCCGTAAAAGATTATATAGCGCTTCACGACGACAACAAAGGCACAATGAAAATTCTTTCCTGCGAAAGAGGCAGATGTGCAGAAGCCGCAGAGCGAATGAATGTGAAGCTTACCGAAGCACACGAAGACAAAGTTTCTCTTAAAAGACAGATTACCGTGATGCTCGAAAAAGAACTTAAAAACACCATTCGAATGCAGGAGTCGACATACATTGTTTATTTCGCGGATTCGATAGATGAAATACAGGCAAGGGCTTTAATAAACGACAACATAAACGAAGCCGAAAAAGTCATCATAGTAATGTTTGAAAAAACCGATGACGGCTACAGATTCGTTGCAGGCAAGAACGAAAACCTTACCGAAATTTCACTTAAAGACCTGGCAGCAAAAATGCGTGAAAAATTAAATGCCAGAGGCGGCGGAAGCGAGCAGATGATTCAGGGAAGCATCGCAGCCGACCGCGACACAATATCAGAATATTTTAAAAACGAACCATAGGGACGGTTCTTCCGGTTCGAAAAGAACCACGGGGACAGACCTAAACAAATAGGAGAGAAAAAATGACAGACAACAAATACTACATCACAACGGCAATTGCATATACATCCGGCAAGCCGCATATAGGCAACAGCTACGAGATTGTGCTCGCAGATTGTATCGCCAGATTTAAAAGAAAACAGGGTTATGATGTTTTCTTTCAGACAGGTACCGATGAACACGGTCAGAAAATCGAGTTGAAAGCCGAAGAAGCAGGCGTAACTCCCAAGCAGTTTGTAGACGGTGTTGCAGGCGAAATCAAAGACATCTGCAAATGCCTTAACATTTCCTATGACCACTTCATCAGAACAACCGATGATTATCATGAAAAACAGGTCCAGAAAATGTTCAAGAAATTTTATGAGCAGGGCGATATTTACAAGGGCTCATACGAAGGTCTTTACTGTACTCCCTGTGAATCTTTCTGGACTCAGGCTCAGCTTGTTGACGGCAAATGTCCCGACTGCGGCAGAGAAGTAAAAGCAGCAAAAGAGGAAGCATATTTCTTCAAGATGAGCAAATATGCAGACAGACTCATTGAGCACATCAACACTCATCCCGAGTTCATTCAGCCCGTATCCAGAAAGAACGAAATGATGAACAACTTTCTTCTTCCCGGACTTCAGGACCTCTGCGTTTCGAGAACGTCATTCAAATGGGGCATTCCCGTTGATTTTGATGACAAGCATGTTGTATATGTATGGCTCGATGCGCTTTCAAACTATATCACAGGCATAGGCTACGATGCAGACGGTAACAGCAGCGAACAGTATAAAAAATACTGGCCCGCAGATTTACACTTAATCGGTAAGGACATCGTAAGATTCCATACCATTTACTGGCCCATCTTCTTAATGGCACTCGGCGAGCCCCTGCCCAAGCAGGTATTCGGTCATCCCTGGCTTCTTGCCGGCGACGGAAAGATGAGTAAGTCAAGAGGCAACGTAATTTATGCAGACGACCTTGCAGCATTCTTCGGAGTTGATGCGGTCAGATACTTCATGGTTCACGAGATGCCTTACGAAAACGACGGCTCCATCACATGGGACTTAATGACAGAGAGAGTTAACGCAGATCTTGCCAATATTCTTGGTAACCTCGTTAACAGAACCATCTCCATGAGCAACAAGTACTTCGGTGGAATCGTTGAAGACAAGGGCGCTAAAGAAGAAGTTGATGCAGACCTTAAGAAAGTTGCAACCGAAAGCTATTCCAAGGTTTGTGCAAAGATGGAAGACTTAAGGGCAGCAGACGCTATTACGGAAATCTTCACACTCTTTAAGAGATGTAACAAATATATCGACGAAACCGAGCCCTGGGTGCTCGCAAAAGACGAGGCAAAGAAAGACAGACTTGCTACTGTTCTTTACAACCTTACAGAGAGCATCACAATCGGTGCGAGTCTTTTATGGCCTTTCCTTCCCGAGACTGCAGAAAAGATTGTCGCTCAGCTTAATACAGAGATAAGAGATTACGACAAGCTCGGCGAGTTTGGTCTTTATGCAAACGGCACAAAGGTTACAGAGAAGCCTGAAATTCTTTTCGCACGTCTTGATATCAATGACGTATATGCAGAGGCAGCAAGAATCGCAGCTATTCAGAAGGCTGAAGCAGGCGTAACCGAAGAGCCTGAAAAGGAAGAAAGCGAGGTAGAAGTTAAGCTTAAAGACGAAATCACATATGACGACTTTGCAAAAATGCAGTTCGTTGTAGGTGAAATCGTAAAATGTGAGGAAGTTCCCAAGTCAAAGAAACTTCTCTGCTCACAGGTTAAAATCGGTAATATGACAAGACAGATTGTTTCGGGTATCAAGCAGTACTACAAGCCCGAAGAAATGGTCGGCAAGAAAGTAATGGTACTTCTTAACTTAAAGCCCGCAACACTTGCAGGCGTGGTTTCGGAAGGTATGTTACTCTGCGCAGAAGACGAAAACGGCAATCTTGCACTTGTTTCTCCCGAAAAGGAAATGCCTTCGGGAGCTGAAATCTGTTAATTAATACGGGGTGTCCGGCTCCTTTTGGTGCCTGACACCCTAAAATTTTTGGTGGGGAAATGGATAAAAGATACGAGGTAAGGGCAGCGGTCAGAGACGAATGGGAAGACGCCATGGCACTCGCCTGGCGAAGCTTTAAAAAGTTCGTTGCGCCCGACTATTCCGACATGGGTGTAAAAGAGTTTTCCAATTTTATATCCGACAACGGAATATACAAAATGTTTTTAATAGGTGAATACAAACTCTGGGTGGCCGTGCTTGACGGCGAGATAGTAGGCATGATTTCCGTGAGGGCTAAAAGACACATTTCGCTCCTCTTTGTCGACGACAAACATCAGAGGATTGGAATAGGCAGAGATCTTATCAACACCGCAACCGATTACATGAAGGAAAACGGCGAGACTTTTGCCACCGTAAACGCCTCTCCCTACGGCGTAAATTTCTATCATGCGGTCGGTTTTAAAGACACGCGTTCAGAGTACGTGGATTCGGGAATGAGAGTCACTCCGATGAGGCTTGATTTCAAAAAATAAGGGCGATTTTTTGTGCGGTGTAAAGCTTGCACAAATATGAGTTTAAAAAACATACAAATTAACCCCGCAAACAGATTTTGAAGGACAAATTTTACAAGGATTACCGAAAAGTTTGTGTAAATGTGGTATGGTATTTTAAAGGCTTTGCTCGTAAAATAACTACATACGGGTAAAGACCCAAAAATAACAATACAGATTATAATGTAGGAGGAAAATTTAAATGGCAGGATTATCCTTAAAGAATATCTGCAAAGTTTATCCTAACGGATTTGAAGCTGTAAAGGATTTCAACCTTGAAATCGCTGATCAGGAATTCGTAATTTTCGTAGGACCTTCAGGTTGTGGTAAATCTACAACTCTTCGTATGATCGCAGGTCTTGAAGATATCAGTTCTGGTGAATTGAGAATCGGTGACAGACTTGTAAATGATGTTGAACCTAAGGACAGAGATATCGCGATGGTATTCCAGAACTACGCTCTGTATCCTCATATGACTGTTCAGGAGAACATGGCTTTCGGTCTTAAGTTAAGACATGTTCCCAAGGACGAAATCGACAAGATGGTTAAGGAAGCAGCTAAGATCCTTGATCTTACTCCCCTTCTTGATCGTAAGCCCAAGGCTTTGTCCGGTGGTCAGAGACAGCGTGTTGCAATGGGACGTGCTATCGTTCGTAACCCTAAGGTATTCCTTATGGACGAGCCTCTTTCCAACCTCGATGCTAAACTTCGTGTACAGATGAGAATTGAGATTGCTAAGCTTCATCAGAGACTTGGCACCACAATCATCTACGTTACACATGACCAGACAGAAGCTATGACACTTGGTACAAGAATCGTCGTTATGAAGGACGGTGTTATCCAGCAGGTTGATACACCTCAGAACCTTTATGACAAGCCTCAGAACCTCTTCGTTGCAGGTTTCATGGGTTCACCTCAGATGAACTTCCTTGATGCTGTAGTAGAAGTACAGGGCGAGACAGCTTACCTTAACGTAGCTGGTCACTCAATTCCTCTTCCTCCCGCTAAGTCAAGAAAACTTATTGAAGGCGGCTATGACGGAAGAAGCGTAACATTCGGTATTCGTCCTGAAGACGTTTATGATTCCGAAATGTATGTAGAAACATCACCTATGAGTGTATTCGAATCACAGATTAAGGTTTACGAATTACTTGGTGCAGAAGTATTCTTATACTTCGATCTCGAGATGTTCCCTATGACAGCAAGAGTAGATCCCAGAACAACAGCAAGACCCGGCGATACAATTAAGTTCGCTCTTGACGTTGAGAAGATCCACGTATTCGATAAGGAAACAGAACTTGTTATTACCAACTAATATTCAGGTATTGTTAATTCAAAGGAAGCACTTCAACAGTGCTTCCTTTTTTTGTGCCTTAAAATGTACCTAAAAAGTCCCGCAAATACTGTAAAATTTGACAATAAGCACGCAATGTGTAAAAATAAGAAAGTTAATGGTGAGGGATTACTATATGGATGTTTCAAAAAAACTCAAAGAGCTTAGAGAAAGCAAAGGTTTTTCTTTGCAGGAATTAGCTGAAAAATGTGAAAAGGATATAGGTCTGATAAAAGAGTGGGAAGAAGGAAGTACGGTACCCTCTGCATCGGATCTTATCGGTCTGTCCAAAGTCTACGGACTTACCATGGACGAAATGCTTTATAACGACAAAGAAGCGACCGAGTTTATAGCGGAGAACGGTACGTACGCAAACCTTCCGGGCAGCGAAGAGGAAGAGCAAAAGGGCCTTACAAAAGCTGAGAAAGTTACACTTATAATCTTTCCCGGTATTTGTATTGTCGTTTATCTTATCCTCGGCTTCGGTATGCATCTCTGGAGCCCCGGCTGGATAATCTTCCTTATTATTCCGATTTATTACATCCTTATACTTATATTAAGCCGCGCAGGAAAAAAATAACTTTTTAAAGGAGCATATAAAATGATAGAGTTGTTCGAGAGCGGAGCATATCTCGTTAACGGCGAAAAGCTCATAAAAGAGTCGCCCGAAGCCTTAAGCGAGATTAAAAGCCTCACAGGAAAAGAGACCTCAAAAGAGGAAGCCAAAAAAGGAACCATAGCTTACGGAATACTTAAGAAGCACAACACTTCCGACAATATGGATAAGCTTAAAATAAGATTTGACAAGCTGACATCCCACGATATTACTTTCGTGGGTATTATTCAGACCGCAAGAGCATCGGGACTTGAAAAATTCCCCATGCCTTATGTTCTTACCAACTGCCACAACTCACTCTGTGCGGTAGGCGGTACCATCAATGAAGACGATCACATGTTTGGTCTTACATGTGCGAAGAAATACGGCGGAGTTTATGTTCCTCCTCATCAGGCTGTTATACATCAGTTCGCAAGAGAAATGCTTGCAGGCTGCGGTCGAATGATTTTAGGATCTGACTCCCACACACGTTACGGTGCACTCGGTACCATGGCAATGGGCGAGGGCGGACCCGAGCTCGTAAAACAGCTCTTAAACCAGACATACGATATCAATATGCCCGGCGTAGTCGGTGTTTATCTTGAAGGCGCACCTGTTAAGGGCGTAGGTCCTCAGGACGTTGCACTCGCAATCATCGGTGCAGTATTCGGCAACGGATACGTTAAGAATAAAGTAATGGAATTTGTGGGCCCCGGCGTATCAAACCTTTCACCCGATTTCAGAATCGGTATCGACGTTATGACCACAGAGACCACATGTCTTTCCTCAATCTGGCGTACAGACGACAAGGTTAAGGAATTCTTTGAAATTCATAAAAGACCTGAGGATTACGCAGAGCTTAATCCTGACGAAGTTGCATACTATGACGGCATTATTAAGATTGATTTATCAACCATTAAGCCCATGATTGCAATGCCTTTCCATCCGAGCAACACATACACTATCGATGAGTTAAACGAAAACCTTATGGACATCCTTGATGACGTAGAAAAGAAGGCATTAGTTTCTCTTGACGGTGCTGTTGAATACTCACTTAAGGATAAGGTTAAGAACGGCAGATTCGTTGTTGAACAGGGTATCATCGCAGGCTGTGCAGGCGGCGGATTCGAAAACATCTGTGCTGCAGCAGATATCCTCGACGGCAAAAATATAGGAAACGGCGCATTCACATTAAGCGTTTATCCCGCATCAATGCCCATATATATGGAAATCATCAAAAACGGCTGTGCTGCAAAGATTATGCAGACAGGCGCTGTGCTTAAGACTGCATTCTGCGGTCCCTGCTTCGGTGCAGGCGATACACCCGCCAACAATGCATTCTCAATCCGTCACTCAACCAGAAACTTCCCCAACAGAGAAGGTTCCAAGCTTCAGAGCGGACAGATTTCATCGGTTGCTCTTATGGATGCTCGTTCCATCGCAGCCACGGCTGCCAACCACGGTGTGCTTACGCCCGCTACGGAATTTGACGGTAACTTTAACGAATACACATATTTCTTTGATAAAGCTATTTACGACAACCGCGTATTTGATTCAAAGGGCGTTGCTGATCCCACGCAGGAAATCCAGTTTGGTCCCAACATCAAAGACTGGCCCAAGATGTCAGCTTTACCTGAGAACCTCCTCTTAAAAGTAGTATCAGAGATCCACGATCCTGTTACAACTACAGACGAGCTTATTCCTTCAGGCGAGACATCATCCTATCGTTCAAATCCTTTAGGACTCGCAGAGTTTGCACTCTCCAGAAAAGATCCCGAATACGTAGGACGTGCTAAAGCCGTTCAGGTTGCTCAGAAAGCTCTTGAAGAAGGCAAGTGTGCAGGCGAAGCTGTTCCCGAAGTAGGCGAGGTAATGGCTGTTGTTAAAAAGACATTTACAGATGTATGCCATGAAAATCTCGGCGTAGGTTCCACAATCTTCGCAGTTAAGCCCGGTGACGGTTCAGCCAGAGAACAGGCTGCAAGCTGCCAGAAGGTACTTGGCGGCTGGGCAAATATCGCCAACGAATACGCTACCAAGAGATACCGTTCCAACCTTATTAACTGGGGTATGCTTCCTTTCTTAATCGAAAAGGGCGAGCTTCCTTTCAAGAACCTTGATTATATCTTCCTTCCGGGCATCAAAGCTGCTGTAGAAGAGAAGAAGGAAATCATCGACGCATACGTAGTTAAGGACGGTGCACTTAATAAGTTCGAGATGCGTATCGGAGAACTGACCGATGAGGAGAGACAGATCATCTTAAAGGGCTGCCTCATCAATTACAACCGCGTATAAAATAAGGACAAAAGGGTCCATAAAATAAGCAGTTTTAAGAGGTTTTTCAAACGTCAAATATATTTGTTTTTAGTTCGTGCATATATATTTGTAGTTGATGAATAACCTCTTTTTTTTTATTTTCAGTGTGGTATATTTGTATCAACAAAAAGGAACGAAACAGTTTACCTTTTAAATCGAAAGTTTTAAGATTGCTGGTGAAACTGAATTTTGATCCGACTCGATAATATTTGATTTTCTTGTATTCTTAGAAAATAGTAAAAATGTGACGGTTTTTGTTGATTCTGTGACAAGAAATTTAAAGGTTAGCGAGCGGATTGATCGGAGGCTAGGCAGGAATTTTAAACCGTAGATTTTAAAAGAAGGGGGAACCAAGATCGAAAGATGTTCTCCGTACTAGCTGTTCTCGACATTCGTCGTTGGAAAAGATTGATGAGGTGTCGAAATGAATTTAGAAAAGTTGAAATAGGAAACCTTATTTGAAGCAGATGCTTCGGGTACGGTTTCCTTTTTCATTACCGTAAAAGAGATGGCAGGCGGACAGCCTGCTTTTTTTACGCATTTATTTATTTTTAGGGCAGAAAGTTGTATAATTAGTGAGATATGTGAAAATGTGCCCATGAGGGCGGATAGGAGAATCAGACATGAATATAGTTGTACTTGCCGGAGGCAATTCTACCGAAAGAGACGTATCTCTGGTTTCCGGAAGAGAAGTATACGAAGCATTAAAATCCAAAGGACACAAGGTTGTGCTTGTTGACGTATATCTCGGAGTGGATGACGTAGACGTTGATAATATATTTGAAGATACAAGAGACTGGGCTGAGGGCATTAAGAAAATTGCCGCAGACAATCCCGACCTTAACTATATAAAGAGCTTAAAAGGAGAAAGCAAAGATTTCTTCGGAAAGAACGTGCGCGAAATCTGCATGAAGGCTGACTTCGTATTTATGGCGCTTCACGGAGCAAACGGTGAAGACGGCCGTATCCAGGCAGCGCTTGATTTAATGCAGGTTAAATACTCGGGCACCGATTATGTAAGCAGCGCAATCTGTATGGATAAGTCTATGACCAAAGAACTCTTTATAATGAACGGCATCCGTACACCCAAGGCATATACGATTTATACCGAGGCAGAATTCGCAGACGGCGAAAAAGTGATTGGCTATCCTATGGTTGTTAAGGCACCAAACGGCGGTTCAAGCGTAGGAGTATTCATCGTAGATAACGAGGACGAAGCAAAGAACGCCGTAAAAGAATGTTTCAAGCTTGATAACCATGTTCTTTTAGAACAGTACATAAAAGGCAGAGAATTCACCTGCGGCGTAGTTGACGGCAAAGCACTTCCCGTAGTTGAAATCGAGCCCGTGAGCGGCTTTTATGATTACAAAAACAAATACCAGGCAGGAAGCACAATCGAAACCTGTCCCGCCAAATTACCCGATGACCTCACACAGAATATTCAGAGAAGCGCAGAGGCTGCATTTAAGGCACTTCACATCAAAACCTATGCGCGTATCGATTTTATATTAAACGAAAAGGGCGAAGAGTACTGCCTTGAGGCCAACACGATTCCCGGTATGACACCGACATCGCTCATCCCTCAGGAAGCAGCTGTACTCGGCACAGATTTCCCGACACTCTGCGAACAGATAATTGAAATCTCTCTTAAGAAGTACTAGAGATCGGCTAAAACGGAGGAAAATATGAAAATCCTTACAGTTGAAAACATAGTTACCGCACTTGGCGCAAACCTTGTAAACGGCGACGAATTTAAAGAAAAAGAAATACTCGGAGTTGCGATTGACTCAAGAAAAGTGGAAAAAGATTTTCTCTTCTTTGCTTTCAAAGGAGACAAGGTTGACGGCCACGATTATATAAAAGCTGCTTTTGACAACGGAGCGGCTGCTGTCGTATGCGAAAGAGTTCCCGAAGGCGAAGAGGGAGTATGTATCGTAGTTGAAGATTCCGTAGAAGCTCTTAAAAAACTCGCAACATATTACAGAGAAAAACTCGGCGTAAAAGTAGTAGGCGTTACCGGAAGTATCGGAAAGACCACAACAAAGGAATTCATCGCAACCGTTCTTTCACAGAAATACAATGTTTTCAGAACGGAGAAGAATCAGAACAACCTTATCGGTCTTCCTCTTTCAATTTTGAACATAAAAGAAAACAACGAAGTAGCGGTACTCGAAATGGGTATCAGCGAATTCGGTGAAATGACCAAGCTTTCGGAGATTGCTAAGCCCGATATCTGCGTTATCACAAATATCAGCGCATGCCATCTTGAAACACTTGGTTCACTCGACGGCGTGCTTAAAGCTAAGACCGAAATCTTCGAGCATATGAACCCTGAAGGAAGTGTCGTTGTATGCGGCGATGACGAGCGCCTTGCAACGATTGAAGAAGTTAAGGGTAAAAAGCCTATCACCTTCGGTTTTGACGAAAAGAACGAAGTACATCCCACCAAGGTTGTTAACCGCGGTCTCTGGGGCAGCGAATGCACAGTTGAAAACGGCGACGGAATATTTAATATAAGCATTCCTCTTGCAGGAAAGCATATGATACTTGATGCTCTTGCAGCAGTGAGCGTTGCAAAGATTCTTGATGTATCGGCTGAGCAGATTGGCTTTGGTATATCATGCGTAAAAGCATTATCCGGCAGAAACAACATCATTCAGAAAAACAGCATCACAATAATCGACGACTGCTACAACGCAAGTCCCGAATCAATGAAATCGGGCCTCGATCTTTTAACGGAAGCAATTACCCCCACAGTGGCTATTTTAGGAGATATGCTCGAACAGGGTGAGAACGAGGAAAAGAGCCATGAGGAAGTCGGAGCATACGCAGCAGAAAAAGGAATTAACACAATTGTCTGCGTAGGACCTCTTTCAAAGAAGATGTATGATAAGGCACTCGCAGAGTCTGCAACCAAGGCAGGCACAGAAGTGCTCTATTTCACCACAGTTGACGAGGCAATAGAAAATCTTACCACATATGTAAAGAAAGACGATACGGTGCTCATAAAAGCTTCAAACGGCATGCATTTCAACAAGATCCTTGAAGCCATCACAAGCGATGATAAAAAGGATTCTTTTGAAAAGAGAGAAGAGAAACTGTTCGAGGCTGCACAGCATGTTCCCGACGATAAATTAATCGGAGAGATAAAAGACGTAACTCCTTCAGATGCACCCGTAGTCGTTGAAGAAGCTAAAGAAGAGGCAGCAGAGCCCGAAAAGCCCGCTAAAGCAAAAAAGGTAAAGAGCGCAGACCAGAAAGAAAAAGAAAGTGCAGGAATTCAGCTTGGCGTAATCATTGCGCTTGTTATAGTTGCAATCATCGCAGGCTTAATTGCATTCGGCGTTGTAAAACACAATATTTACAAAGAAGCCACACAGGGAACGATTGTTTATCTTGCAAACAATAATTACAGCACAAAGGGTCTTATCGAAGATAATGTAATCGCCAAGACAAGCGATGCGATTATTTGGAACAGCGGTTCACCATTCGTTCAGATGGGGTATGACGGCAAGTATTATTACTATGCTGTTCCCGACGGCGGCAACTACGAAATCTTCGTAACCGACAAGTACGGCAAAAACACAAAGTTAATTGAGAAGAATGTCAGAAGATACGAAATCCTTGATAAGGGCAGCATCATCTTCTTCTCGGGCAACGGACTTTACACATACAATGTCAAGAAAGACGAAACCAATCTCGTAGGAGAATCGGTTCAGACATTCATACTTAACAAAAAGAAAACCGAGGTTGTATTTTTCACATATGACGGTGACTTAAAGCGCATGAAGATAGGCAATCAGGAGTCGCTCGAAGTAATCGACACCGCAGTTACATCCTTTGATTTTGCGGACGAAAAATTAAAGACAATTTACTATCATAAAAAAGACAGTCTTTACGTAAATAATAAGAAGGGCAAGCCCTCGATTCTTATAAGCGAAGACGCAAAGAAGGTTTATTTCGCAGATAAGGAAAAAAGAGTCGCAGCTTACTTTAATGATTCGAAAAACGCACTCTGGTATTACAACGGCAAAGCAAAAGAAGCGGTTAAAGTTACCGACGCTGGACAGAATGTCTATGGTGCAACTTTGGGTTATGCTTCTTTTATGATCTTGGATAACGACGGTAAATGGAAATTCGTAAACAAGAGTAAAGTGTATTCATTCAAGGATTTCGAACCCGCTCCGTTTACGCTTGTTGTCGGCGCAGATTCAAAGAAGGTTTATTTCTTAAATACAGATTCGGATAAGAATACTTCCGTTGTTTATTCCGTATCCGCAAAGGGCTTCGGCAAAGAGAAAAAGGTTATAAACGAATCTTCAAATGTCGACAGCGTCGAATACATCGGCGAAGGATATCTCTTCGTACTTAAGGATGACGGCGGCGGAAAGAAAGACCTTTACGACGGCGAAAAACTCGTTGCAAGAAACATTGAACCCGGCAGCCTTAAAAAGACCGAGTACGGCGATGATTTTGTATTCGCATATCAGGTAAAAGATGCAGACGGATTTTACAAGATTGTTATGTACGACGGAAAGAACTTAAACGATGTCGGCTCAAGCCTTGATATCGATGTGGTTGCCATGAGCAAAAAGAAAATTTACTTCAGAACCCGCGGCGAGAAGATCGGTTTTGAAATCAAGTACTTCAACGGCCGCAAGGCAAAGACTTACAAAGAAAGCATTGATGAGTTTAAATATATCCAGTACTAGGCGGAGATTTACATGATAATAAAAAACGGCCGGATAATCGATCCTGCAAACAACTTAGACGCCATCGGAGATATCCAAGTCAAAGACGGTATCATAACGAATGTGATCATAAAAGAAAAAGTGTCCGATAATTTGGACATGTCCGATGAAGAAATCATAGACGCAACGGGCCTTATTGTAATGCCCGGCTTTATAGATGTTCATTCACATTTCAGAGATCCCGGATTTGAATACAAGGAAGATATTTTCACGGGTGCTAAGGCAGCGGCAGCAGGCGGATATACGACCGTTGTTTTAATGTGTAACACAAAGCCCACCGTGGATAATCCCGAGACGCTTGATTATGTTTTAAACAAGGGTAAGCAGACCGAGATAAAAGTCGAATCCTGCTCGACTGTCACATACGGACTTAAGGGTGAGAAGCTTACAGACTTTGATGAGATGATTAAACACGGTGCAGTAGGTTTCACCGATGACGGCATTCCTTTAATGGATGAAAATATTCTTCGCGAAGCTTTCAGGAAAGCAAAGGATTATCCGGTCAGTCTTCATGAAGAAGATAAAACACTTATTAAAAACAACGGCATCAATCATGGCAAAGCCAGTGAGCATTACGGTGTATACGGCTCGCCGAGAGAAGCAGAAATAAGTCTTATAGGCAGAGACTTACAGATTGCGCTCGAAGAAGGCGGAATGATTGATGTGCAGCATATTTCCTCAAAGGAAGGCGTAGCGCTCGTCAGAGAGGCTCTGCGTAAAGATTTAAGCACACAGAGTGTAAGACACATTCACGCAGAAGCAACTCCGCAGCATTTCTCGCTTACCGAAGATGCCTTAATTAAGAAAGGCACACTTGGCAAACTTAATCCTCCTTTCAGAGAGGAAGCAGACAGACTGGCCATTATCGAAGGCCTTAAGGACGGAACGATAGATTTAATCGCAACCGACCACGCTCCTCATGCAGCAGAGGAAAAGGCCAAGAGCATAACTGATGCTCCGAGCGGAATGATTGGACTTGAAACAGCATTCGCGCTTGCTGTAACACATCTTGTAAATGAAGCAGGCATGAGTCTATCGGATGTGGTAAGTAAGATTACGATTAATCCTGCAAAGCTTTATAAGTTCGACAGAGGAACTTTGGGTGTTGGCAAGCCTGCAGATATCACTATTGCAGACATAAACGAAAAGTGGATTGTAAGTGAAAACGATATCAAGTCTAAATCCTGCAACACTCCTTTTTTAGGAGAAGAACTTACCGGTCGAATTAAATACACAATCTGTGACGGAAAAGTAGTATTTTCAAATAAATAATCAGGAGGCAACATGTTTTACAGAAATATTGATGAAGGGAAGGTAATTTCGCAGGAAGAAATTTCAAGCGGAATCTTCAGCCTTCTCGTGGAAAATAAAGGCGCAGCATTCGCATCGCCCGGACAGTTCGTAGGAGTTTATCCAAATTCCAAGGATACGCTTCTTATGCGTCCGATTAGTATCTGCGAAACGAAAGACGGTGCAACAAGACTTGTTTACAGAGTCGCAGGGAAAGGTACTAAAGAATTTTCATCACTCAAAGAGGGCGACAAAGTAAGACTTCTTGCAAACTTAGGAAACGGTTTCCCCGTTGATGAAGTTAAAGGCAAATGCATCGTGCTTATGGGTGGCGGTATCGGTATCCCTCCCATGCTTGGCGTTGCAAAGGCTTTACAGGGCGAAGATGTGCATGCATATTTAGGCTTTAGAAACAAAGATACATTCTTATCAGACGAATTCATGCAGTACTGCAAACTCTATCTTGCAAGCGAAGACGGCAGCATCGGTGTAAAAGGAAACGTGCTTGACGCACTTAGAGCCAGCACAGGCATTAAGCCTGATGTCATCATGGCCTGCGGTCCAATGCCCATGCTTCGTGCAATTAAAAAGTACGCAGAAGAGAACAACATCATTGCATATATTTCACTTGAAGAGCGTATGGCCTGCGGTGTAGGCGCGTGCCTCGGCTGCGTATGCAGGACAGTTAAAAAAGACGATCATTCACATGTAAACAATACAAGAATCTGTACCGAAGGTCCGGTTTTTGATGCAAGGGAGGTGGATATCTGATGAATACAAAAGTTACCATCGCCGGTGTGGAATTTAAAAATCCCGTAATGACTGCATCGGGAACATTCGGTTCTGGAATGGAATATTCGCAGTTTGTAGATCTTAACAGACTCGGCGCTGTTGTCACCAAAGGTGTGAGCAACATTCCCTGGGAAGGCAATCCGACTCCGAGAGTCGCAGAAGTTTACGGAGGCATGCTTAACGCAATCGGTCTTCAGAACCCCGGCGTTGACGTTATGATAGAGCGCGACCTTCCTTTCCTCGCAAAATACGATACAAAAGTAATCGTTAATGTTTGCGGAAAATCTGTCGAAGATTATATTGAAGCGGTTGAAAGATTAAACGACACCGCAGTCGATATGTTTGAAATTAACGTATCCTGCCCCAACGTAAAAGAAGGCGCAATCGCTTTCGGACAGAAGGCAGATGCACTTTTTAACATAACGGACAAAATCAAAAAAGCTTCAAAGAAACCAATCATCATGAAGCTTAGCCCCAATGTCACTGACATTACTGAAATGGCTAAGGCAGCAGAGGCAGCAGGCAGCGATGCAATCTCGCTCATCAATACCATCACCGGTATGAAGATTGATATCGAGAGAAGAAAAATGGTGCTTGCTAACAAGACCGGCGGAATGTCAGGTCCTGCGATTAAGCCCGTAGCTGTAAGGATGGTTTACCAGTGCGCAAATGCCGTTAAGATTCCCATCATCGGAATGGGCGGAATCATGACGGGCGAGGATGCCATCGAATTTATCATGGCAGGTGCAAGCGCAGTTGCAGTCGGTGCAGCAAACTTTATCAATCCTTATGCAACAATTGATGTGGTTGAAGGTATAGAAAGATTTATGATTTCCCACAATATTGCCGATATAAATGATATCAGAGGTTGTGTGGGCTAATGGTTTATTGATTTCGGGGGATATGATATGGCAATTAATAAAACCGTAAGAGAAAAAGCATATGCAAAAGTAAATCTCGGACTCGATGTTTTAAGAAAACGCGAAGACGGATATCATGAAGTCAAAATGGTTATGCAGACCATCGGTATCTGCGACGAACTGATTATAACCACTTCCGCGGACACAGTCGGAGTTACTTTAAAAGCAGACATTGACAATCTTCCGCTCGACGATACCAACTTAATCGTAAAAGCGGCAAATCTCATAATCGAAAAATACGGCATCAAGCAGGGCATCGAAGTCAAGCTCATAAAAAACATTCCGATGTCGGCAGGCCTAGCGGGCGGAAGCTCCGATGCTGCAGCAACACTTCGCGGAATGAACAGACTCTTCGGTCTCGGACTTACCGATGAAGAACTTTGCAGACTCGGTGTGAGAATCGGCGCAGACGTGCCTTACTGCATCCGCGGCGGCACATACTTAGCCGAAGGACTTGGCGAAGAACTCACCAAACTTCCCGAAGTGCCTCAGTGCACTGTGCTTGTTGCTAAGCCTAAATTCGGCGTATCCACAGGCTACGTATATCAGAGTTTAAGACTTGATCAGGTGAGAAAACATCCTGACATAGACGCAGTTGTGGAAAGCATTAAGAAGAACGACTTAAAGGGCATAGCTTTTAACATGGAGAACATCCTCGAGACAGTTACCGTTCGCGATTATCCGTTCATCCAGATCATAAAAGATATAATGAACGACTTCGGCGCATTAAAAACCCTGATGAGCGGCAGCGGCCCTACCGTATTCGGTTTGTTTGACAACAAGGCAAACGCAGAAAGGGCAGCAGTTACTTTAAGAGACCTTGATGACGTAGGCGATGTAATCGTTACATGTTTCGAAGACCTTAACTCCGATGAAGTCACCAAGAAAGCCCAGATTACTCTTAAGAGTGTCATGGATGATGACGAACCTTCCGTTGAAGTTCATGAATGTATCGCAGTTGAGAAACGCGGAACCATCAGCGTAACCTACCGCGAAAAGGATCCCGAAACCGGCTCCGAGATAATCAACACCATGACCATCAGCGACAGAAGAATCGACTACTGTAAATCCGGTTCAACCAGTACGCATATGGTCATAACTCCTGACGAGGCAACGAGTACAATCTACAGAACGCCTTTCGGAAACATTATCATTGATATCATCTGCCATGAGTATGTATTAAATGAAATTGCTGATCGAATAAGACTCGAGCTTGACTATGATGTAATGCAAGGCGGTACCAATGTAAATCATTGCAATATGACAATTGAGATAGAGTACAATATTTAAATATTTCTACATACCTCGCAACCAAATGGTTGCGAGGTTTTTTTATTGTCAAAAAACAGATTCCAGAGTAGAATGTGAGTACATTCATTTTTTATCATGTCCGATTCGGACATTATTTCCCGTTATTTATTTAATTATTTGTGTGTAGCATGGGGCAAATTTTAAAATTTTTTATAGAAAGGGGTTGACTTGGTTGAGAAATATCTCATACAATATTAATGAGCAAATAAGTGAAAAATCTTTTATGGTAGAGTTTTATGAGACCGAAGACGGAAAGAGGCCGGTAGAGGATTTTCTTGATTCGCTAGATAATAAAACTGCTTCTAAAATGCTTGGGCTAATGGAATTGCTTGAGGAAAAAGGAGATGGACTTAGAATGCCTTATTCCAAGCATTTAGGAAATGGTATTTTTGAACTCCGATGTAAGCTTGGCACCAATAATACGAGAGCATTATATTTCTTTTATTATGGTGGAAAAATAGTTATTACAAATGGTTTTGTAAAGAAGACTCAAAGAACTCCACCTAGTGAAATCAAATTGTCAAAACACAGAAGAGAAGAATGGATAAAAAGGCAAGAGGAATCATATAAGGATATAGGGAGGTGATTTTTATGAATTTAAAAGAATACAAAGAAAAAAGAATGAAGGATCCTGAGTTCGCAAAAGCATATTTAGATATGCAGCCTGAAATGCAGGTGATTCGTGCTTTGATTGATGCGAGAATATCTCAGAATATGAGCCAGAAGGAATTGTCGGAGAAAACCGGAATTGCTCAGACGGAGATAAGCAAGCTCGAAAACGGAACACGCAATCCATCAATCAAACTTCTGCAGCGTCTTGCGGACGGAATGGGAATGGTTTTAACCGTAACATTTACTCCCAAAGAAACTATGATTAAATAATAAAAAAGGCAGTTCATTTTGAACTGCCTTAAACTTTATTTTTTACTAATCGGCTTGGCACCGGCTTTTTCCTGAAGCTTCTCAACTGTACGCTTGAAGAAGTTTTTCTTCTTTGCGGGAGCAAGCTCCTGTTTGCCGTGCGCAAGTTTTACGGATACGATGTACATTCCGCTGACTACTGCCTTAACTTCCTTCTTAACGGGAATGGAATCGAAAATCTTGTCGTCTGCGATGAGTGTTACGATCTGAGGTCCGACCTTAGCCTTAACAACGGGAACTTTTAAGAGCCTTGTCATCTTGGGCGCCTGGTCAACAACCGACTGAGGGAAGCCTGCGTCTTTAAATCTGACTTTCTTCTTGTCGATGATAAGCATCGTCATGTTCTGTCTGGCTGCATCAATCTGCTTCTGCTGCTCAGCCTGCTTCTTATCCATTCTCTTTCCAACGAAGAAAAGAACGATAACTGCTATAAGTAAAACCAAGGTAATGGACATCATTACGATGGAGAATGGTGATATCTGTATTAAAAGTAAATTCGGTACCATTTATTGCCTCCTAAAAAATTGCTATACCATAATATCAAAAAACTCTGAAAATAGCAAGAATACATAAATTTGTAAAAATGATTAAAAAAAGCCCTTAAGCATATAAAAATATGTAAATTACGCGTATTGATTTATAAAAATTGCTGTGTTATCATAGGTGCGATAAAATTTCACGAACTATACATAAAAGTATATAAGTATGTATGTCGAAAGGAATTTCGGCGTTCATTTTTTTACACAGTCAAAAAAGGTCGGCATATGAGCGATAGGAAGTTTAACATTATATGCGGTCATTACGGATGCGGTAAGAGCAATTATTCAATCAATCTTGCCCTCGATATGGCTAGTAAGGGCAGAAGAGTCATGCTCGTGGATTTGGACCTGGTCAATCCGTACTTCCTTTCATCAGGCTACAAAGACATGCTCGAAGAGAACGGCATCAAAGTAATCGCTCCGCTCTTTGCAAACACCAACGTGGAAACGCCCGCACTTCCCGCAGACTTAAACCTCATGTTTGAGACTGACATGGATGTCGTGATGGATTTAGGCGGCGACGATGCAGGCGCAGTTGTCCTCGGCCGCTACGCCGGACAGCTTTCACAGATTAACTACGAAATGACCTACCTCGTAAACAAGTACAGAAACTTAACTGCAACTGTAGACGATACGGTAGAAATCATAAAAGAAATAGAAGCAGCTTCAAGATGTAAGGCTACGAAAGTATTAAATAACTCACATCTTAAATTCGAAACTACGTATAAGACAATTGAGGAATCAATTGATTATGCGAAAGAGGTTGCTAAGATTTTGAATTTGCCTTTTATGGGCAGTACAATACCTAAGTTCGTACTTGAAGATGAGACCATAAAAGATAAAATCGAATCTTCTAACGAGACTTTCATCCCCATCGATATCTATGTAAGAGCTCCTTGGGAATAAGTCCTTTATACCGATATTTTTTCGATTACCCGGGAGTGGCGACCGTATGATGCACGAGCGGGTAATATGGCTCCGTCGGTGCTTAATGAGACGAGCATTTTAATGCGAAGTCGAATTTAGCAGCCGCTACGTGAGACATCTTAGCGAGAGCGTGCCCGCGGTGTATCGTGCGGTCGACACTCCCCCTGTAAGTCAATAAACAACGGCTAAACATACACAAACGAAAGAGAGGAAAATACAAATGGCAAAAGTTACGATTAACGAAGCTTTATGTAAAGGTTGCGGTCTTTGCGTGGAAGCGTGCCCCAAGAAATTGCTTGTGCTTGCTACGGATCATATTAATGCTAAAGGATATCATCCTTCTACAATGACCGATGAATCTCAGTGCGTTGGTTGCGCATCATGTGCAATCATGTGTCCCGATGTGGCTATCAAGGTGGAAAGATAGGAGGAAAGATAAATGGCAGAGAAAGTTTTGATGAAAGGTAACGAAGCTCTTGCCGAAGCAGCTATCCAGTGTGGCTGCAAGCATTACTTCGGTTATCCTATTACCCCTCAGACAGAGGTTGCCGCATATATGTCCAAGAGACTTCCAAAAGAAGGCGGTGTATTCCTTCAGGCAGAGTCAGAAGTAGCGGCTATCAACATGGTACTTGGTGCAACAAGTGCAGGTGTCAGAGCAATGACATCTTCATCTTCACCGGGAATTTCACTTAAGTCCGAAGGTGTTTCATACATCGGCGGTTCAGATCTTCCCGCACTTATTATAAATGTACAGAGAGGCGGCCCCGGACTCGGCGGTATCCAGCCTTCACAGTCAGATTACTGGCAGGCTACAAAAGCTTTAGGTCACGGCGACTTCCAGCTTTTCGTACTCGCTCCTTCAACCATTCAGGAAATGGTAGACTTCGTATCACTTGCATATGAAGTAGGCGAGAAGTACAGAGTTCCTGCAATGATTCTTTCCGACGGTATGCTCGGACAGATGATGGAGCCCGTTGAATTCCCTCAGAAGAAGGAAGGCCCCGTAGCAGAAAAAGCATGGGCTACAAACGGTCACCAGAACAAGAGAAAGAAAAACATCATCAACTCGTTATATATTCAGCCTGAAGAGCTTGAAAACCTCATAAAAGAAAGATACGAGCGTTACGCAAAGATCAAAGAGGAAGAGCAGAGAGCTGAAGAATTCATGTGTGACGATGCTGAAATCTTCGTAGTAGCTTTCGGCGCAAGTTCACGTGTATCAAGAAGTGCTGTTATGCAGGCAAGAGCAGAGGGTATCAAGGCCGGTCTTATCCGTCCCATCACACTCTGGCCTTTCCCTGACAAGACTATCGAAAAGAATGTAGACAAAGCTAAGAAATTCCTTTGCGTCGAGATGAACATGGGTCAGATGGTCGACGACGTTAAGCTTGTTGTTAACGGTCGCAAGGATGTTGAGTTCTTCGGACGTACAGGTGGTATAATTCCTACACCCGCTGAAGTACTTGCAGAAATTCGAAAGCTGTCTGGAAAGGAGAATTAATCATGGCTGTAGTATTTGAAAAACCCAAGGCATTAGCTGATGTGCCTTTTCATTACTGCCCCGGATGTACACACGGTATCGTACATCGTCTTGTGGCAGAAGTATTAGATGAACTCGGCGTTGAAGGACAGACAGTAGGTGTTGCTTCCGTTGGATGTTCAGTATTCAGTTACAACTACTTTAACTGTGATATGGTACAGGCTGCACACGGCCGTGCTCCCGCAGTTGCAACAGGTTTAAAGAGAGCGCTTCCCGACAATGTAATCTTTACATATCAGGGCGACGGTGACCTCGCAGCTATCGGTATGGCAGAAACAGTTCATGCCGCAACAAGAGGTGAGAACATCACAGTTATCTTTATCAACAATGCTATTTACGGTATGACAGGCGGCCAGATGGCTCCCACATCACTTCCCGGACAGGTTACACAGACTTCTCCTTACGGAAGAGATGTTAAGACAGCAGGTTACCCCATCCGTGTATGCGAGCTTCTCTCCACTCTTTCAGGAACAGCACTTGCACAGCGTGTAACAGTTGATTCCGTAGCACATGTAAGAGAAGCTAAGAAAGCCATCAAGAAGGGCTTTGAAAACCAGATTAACAAGAGAGGATACTCCATCATCGAAGTTGTATCCACATGTCCTACCAACTGGGGACTTTCTCCCAAGGAAGCTATGAACTGGCTTAGAGACAACATGCTTCCTTACTATCCTCTCGGAGTATATAAAGATGTAACCGCAGAAGGAGGAGAACAGTAATGAGTACACTTAACGTTTTACTTGCCGGATTCGGCGGACAGGGTATTCTCTTCGGAGGAAAGACTCTTGCTTACTCAGGACTCCTTGACGGAAAGAACCTTTCATGGCTTCCTTCATACGGTCCCGAAATGCGTGGCGGTACATGTAACTGCTCAGTAGTTATCAGTGACGACCCCATCGGTTCACCCCTTGTAACACAGCCTGACGTGCTTGTTGCAATGAACCGTCCTTCACTTGAGAAGTTCGTTAATGCAGTTGTACCCGGCGGCATGATTTTAGTAGACAGCTCAATGGTTGACATCAAGGTTGAGAGAGACGATGTTAAAGTATTCTACATCGACGCTACAAAGATCGCTGATGAAAACAACATGAAGAGCTGCGCAATCATCATCCTTATCGGAAAGATGTTCAAAGAAATCGGTTTCCTTAACAAAGACGTTGTAAACGATGCAGTTAAGAAAGTTATTCCTGCAAAGAAAGCAGCTATGATTGAACTTAACTTAAAGGCAATCGAAATCGGACTTAACTCATAAAAGAAAAAATCCTTCCCGCACTTTTATGGTGCGGGAAGTCATATATTTTTAAAGAAGGGATTTATACCCGTCTTTTATGATTGACACGCCATAATTTTTTGTGGCGTGTAATGTGTTTTTTATGGTATTCTTAAAATACGAATATTTAAGCAGTTCATAAGTGTTTAAAGAAAGGTACGAACTATGGATGAAATCAGAGAAATAGCTTTAAGAATCAAAGAACTTCGTGAGATCTGCGATTACACAGAGGAAGAAGTGGCAAAGCGAGTGGGCGTGGACGTCGAGACATACAGAGAGTATGAAAGAACCGGCAAAGATATCCCCATCAATACCATTTACCAGCTTTCGAAGATGTATAAAGTGGATATGTCCGAGATTCTTACGGGTGTTTCCGCAAAACTTAATACATATCAGGTGGTTCGTGCAGGACAGGGTGCAAAGGCCGACAGATATCCGGGTTACGAATTTAAGGACCTGGCTTATCATTATGCAAACACGCTGATGCAGCCTTTTATAGTTACGCTTGATCCGTCCGACAAGCCCGCGGATTTGGTTACTCACAGGGGGGAAGAATTCAATCTCGTATTAGAAGGTACCGTCGTCGTCACCTTTGGTGACAAGGAATTAGTTTTGGAAAAAGGCGACAGTATTTATTTTAATCCCAATTACCCTCACGGACAAAGATGCGGAGGAGATTCTCCTGCTACGTTCCTGACCATGATTGCGGAGTAAGGAAACGGAGAGATAAAAGAAATGTTAGAAAGATTTTTACCCAGAATAGATTTTGACAGTTACGAAGATTTTAAGGCAAATTACAAAGTTACTCCTCCCGAGGATTTTAACTTTGCATACGATATAGTAGATGCATGGGCAAAGGAAGAACCCGATAAAAGAGCGCTTTTATGGTGCAACGATCACGATGAAGAAAGAACATTTACCTTTACGGATATTTCAAAATATTCCAACCAGGTAGCAAATATGTTCAGAGCCCGCGGACTTAAAAAAGGCGATGTTGTAATGCTTATTTTAAGAAGACGCTGGGAGTACTGGATTGCAGCCACAGGCTTAATGAAACTCGGTGTTATCATCGTTCCCGGCACATTGCAGCTTACTAAAAAAGATATTGCATACCGTGCAAATGCAGCCCACATCAAAGCATTTATCTGCGTTGACGATGCATACGTAATTGAGCAGATGGAACTCGCGTTACCCGAAGCTCCCTGCATCGAAAGCGTATTTATAGTAGACGACAAGGAAAGAGAAGGCTGGATTAATTTCAACGCCGAAATAGCGAAATATCCCGATACATTTGAGAGACCTGTCGACGATCAGAAGACCGTAGGTACAGACCTCATGCAGATTTATTTCACATCGGGAACAACAGGAATGCCCAAGATGGTTTGTCACAATTACTTCCATCCTTTGGGACACATTGTTACGGCTCATTACTGGCAGAGAGTACAGGAAAACAAACTCCACATGTCGGTTTCAGACTCCGGCTGGGCTAAGTTCGGCTGGGGCAAAATCTACGGTCAGTGGATTTGCGGAGCTACAATTTTCTGTTACGACATGGATAAATTCCATGCTAACAACCTTCTCGCAAAGATTGAAAAATACAGACTTACAACATTCTGTGCACCTCCTACAATGTACAGATTCATGCTTCAGGAAAAGGTTGAAGACTACGATTTATCAAGCGTAGAACACTGGGCAACCGCAGGCGAAGCATTAAATCCCGAAGTATTTAACCGTTGGGAAGAGCTTACAGGCAAAAAGATTGCATCAGGTTTCGGCCAGACAGAAGGTACTGTTTTAATCGCAAACTTCGAATGGTTTGAATCAAAACCCGGTACACTCGGCAAGCCTTCGCCCATTTACGATCTTCACCTCTTTGACGCAGACGGCAAAGACTGTGAAAACGGTGAGGAAGGCGAAATAGTTATCTGCGATGTAATCAATAATCCGCCCATCGGACTTTTCGTAGGATATTACAAGAACAAAGAATTAACCGACGAAGCTCTCGGCAGCGGCAACTACAATCTTAAGGACGTTGCATGGAGAGACAACGACGGATATTACTGGTTCGTAGGACGTCACGACGACGTTATCAAATGTTCCGGTTACCGTATCGGACCTTTCGAGGTAGAAAGTGCGCTCATCGAGCATCCTGCAGTAGTAGAATGTGCGATTACCGCAGCACCCGACCCCATCAGAGGCCAGGTAGTTAAGGCAAGAATCGTACTTGCAGCAGGCTACACACCTTCGGAAGAACTTACCAAGGAACTTCAGAACCACGTTAAGCATGCAACCGCACCTTACAAATATCCGAGAATCGTTGAATACGTTCAGGAACTTCCCAAGACCTTAGGCGGCAAGATTAAGCGTAAGGAACTTCGTGAAGAAGATGAGCGTATGTACGCCGAAATGAACTACTAGGCCAATTGGGCCATTTGGGGACGGTTCCGTTTTGGCCTTTTTTACCACCTGGGGACACATCTCACTTTAACGAAATAAACACTACGGAGGAAATATGAGCTCAGATAAACCTGATAAACGCGAGGCACAAAAGAAAAACAGAGAAAAAGCAATACAGAAGGCTAAAACAGCCAAGACCATAAAATGGATTGTCATAATAGTAGTTATAGCCGCAGTCCTTGGCCTTGTCGGCTGGGCAGTAGCATCAAGCGTTGTAACAAACACACCTTCAGTCAAAGACTACAGCGCAGGTCTTAACGACGACGGTACGATAGCAGGCATCAAGGCAACTGACTATGTAGAACTCTTTGATTACAAGAACATTAATGTACCCAAGAGTGAGATTTCCATCAGCGATGAGGAAATGCAGTCTCAGATTGACAAACTTGTAGCACAGTATCCTAACTACGACAGCGACCCTTCGAGAAAGATTAAGGACGGCGATGTCATCAACCTTGACTATGTCGGCAGCATCGACGGCGTACCTTTCGACGGTGGCTCAACAGGCGGCGCAGGCACAAGCCTTACAATCGGTTCAGGTCAGTACATTGACGGTTTCGAATCCGCAATCATCGGTCACAACGTCGGCGAAAACTTTGACATCAACGTTACATTCCCCGAAGATTACGGCAACACGGATTTAGCCGGAAAACCTGCAGTATTTAACATCACAGTTAACTCCGTACAGGTTCCCGCAGAATTCAACGATGCATTCGTAGCCGAACATCTTTCAGACGTTGCAACAACTGTTGAAGGCTACAAAGAGTATTATCAGAAGCAGCAGTCTGAATCGAAACTCATGGTTTACTTAACAGACTACGTCAGAGAAAATGCGACCATAAAAGAATATCCGAAGAACTACTTAAAGATCGTAAAAGGTCAGCTCAAGTATAACGACGAGCAGACATACGAATCCTACAAGTCTTCACTCGGCGATTCATATACATTCGAATCCTACATCGGTATGAGCAAGAAAGAATACGAAGCATCCTTAACAACCAAGGCTCAGAATGCACTCGATGACAACCTTAAATTCCAGGCAATCTTCGAAGACGCAGGCCTTGTAGTAACACAGGATGATGTAAACGAACTGCTTGACGAGTACGGACTCGACAGCGCTTACTACAGCGTATACGAGCAGACATACGGCAAGCCGTATCTTTATCAGACAGGTATGTCATATACGGTTATAAAATATCTCGTAGATATTTGTACTGTAACCGAGTAAATAAAAGAAAAGGAGATTTTTATATGAGTTCAAACGTTAGACCCGAGTCAATGGAAAGAATCACCACAGAAGCTTTGGCAACTGCTTTCATCGACGAGCAGATCGCTGAGATTAAGGCACAGGTTGGTGATAAGAAAGTGCTTCTTGCATTATCAGGCGGTGTAGATTCATCCGTAGTTGCAGCCCTTTTAATCAAGGCTATCGGACAGAATCTTGTATGCGTACATGTTAACCACGGCCTTTTAAGAAAGGGCGAGCCCGAGCAGGTAATCGAAGTATTCAAGAATCAGATGAATGCAAACCTCATCTATGTTGATGCAACAGACAGATTCTTAGACAAGCTTGCTGGTGTGGCAGATCCTGAAAAGAAACGTAAAATAATCGGTGCAGAATTCATCGACGTATTTGCTGAAGAAGCAAAGAAACTCGAAGGTATCGAATTCCTCGCACAGGGAACAATTTATCCCGACATCCTTGAAAGTGACGGCGTAAAGGCTCACCACAACGTAGGCGGCCTTCCCGAAGAACTTAACTTTGAACTCGTTGAACCCGTAAAACTTTTATACAAAGACGAAGTACGTGTAGTTGGTAAGGTACTCGGCCTTCCCGACAACATGGTTTATCGTCAGCCGTTCCCCGGCCCCGGACTTGGTGTTCGCTGCGTAGGCGCAATCACAAGAGACCGTCTTGAGGCATTAAGAGAAGCTGATGCAATCGTTCGCGAAGAAATCGGCAAACTTCCCGAGACCCCTTGGCAGTACTTCTGTGCAATCCCCGACATTCAGTCCACAGGTATCAAGTATGACGCCAACGGCAAGGGCGAGCGTTACATGGGTTGGGCAGTAGTTATCCGTGCTGTCAACACAACCGATGCAGTTAAGGTAACCGTTCCCGAAATTCCTTTCGCAACACTCTGCAAAATGAGAGACCAGATCGTTCAGATCCCCGGCGTCAACAGAGTACTTTGGGACATTTCAGAAAAGCCCGTTGCCACAATCGAGTGGGAGTAAAGAATTATTTCCCGCAAGCCCCTATTTGCAGGCAACAACTTATTAACATTAAACCCGCAAGTTCTGTGAACCGAACCTGCGGGTTTTTAATTTCCTGTGCTCTTTTGCCCGCCGCTGTTGAATTATTTGTTTTGATATTTTTTATATCGCGTGCAAAAGAAAAAAACAAAAACCTATTGACATGGTAGGTAAATACAAATATAATCCGACTTATATTTTTAAATTTTCACATGATAAAGAGGATGATTGAAATGTCGGAACAGAATTCAGACTTTGACTGCTGTATTCAAAGAAAGGGAACGAATTGTTTAAAATATGATTTTGCTTTAAGAAGAGGGATGCCTGAAGATGTACTTCCTTTCTGGGTGGCAGATATGGACTTTGCGACTTCATCATATATTCAGGATGTTTTGAAAAAAAGAGCAATGCACCCGATATTCGGATACAGTGAAACTGGTGAAGAGTATTTTGATGCAGTGTCGGGATGGATGAAAAGACATCATAATTGGGAAGTAAAAAGAAGCTGGTTAATCAAGACGCCTGGTGTGATATTCGCTGTCGCAATGGCTGTAAAAGCGTATACCGAACCCGGAGACAAAGTGCTTATTCAACGGCCGCTTTACTATCCTTTTGCAGAGACAATAATCGCCAATAACAGAGTCGCGGTAAGCAACAGCTTATATCTGGGAGAGGATAACAGATACCATATTGATTTTGAGGATTTTGAAAAAAAGATTGTGGATAACAATATTAAATTATTTCTGCTTTGCAATCCTCACAATCCGTCAGGGCGTGATTTTACCGGGGAAGAACTGACAAGGATAGGAGATATATGTCTTAAACATAATGTTACAGTGCTAAGCGATGAGATACACAATGATTTTGTATTCAAAGGAAAGCACACAGTGTTTGCAAGCGTAAAAAAAGAATTTGAGGATATATGTGTCGTATGCACTTCTGCGAGCAAAACCTTTAATATAGCAACCATGCTTGTATCCAACATCTTTATTCCAAACAGAGATTTGAAAAAAAGATTTCAAAAAGAAGTTGATGCCGCCGGAATAAGCCAATTAAACATAATGGGACTCCTGGCGACTCAGGCAGCATATGAATACGGAGAAGAATGGTATGAGTCTATGCATGCGTATGTTAAAGGCAATATCGAATACGTCAAAGAATATGTTCATAGCAATCTTCCCGGAGTAAAAGTTATAGACTCAGAAGGAACTTACCTGATGTGGCTTGATTTCAGAAATACGGGTATCAACAGTGATGAGATCAACAGGAGGATGATTAATGACGCAAGACTCTGGCTTGAGAGAGGAGAAATATTCGGAGAAGAAGGAGAAGGATTCCAACGTCTCAATATAGCCACTCCAAGAACAAATCTAACCGAATGTTTGGAAAGAATCAGAGAACACGTATTAAAAATATCATAAAAACATAAAAACCTATTGACATAGTAGGTTAATGGTAGTATGATGCTGCGTAATGGAGAAAAAATTATGAAAGAAGTTTGTTTATCAATTAGATATATATGTATGTGTATGTACATGTGTTCCTACCGAATGTGCCGGACTGGATTACAAACCGGGCGTTTGGCGTGATTTTTTGCGCGTGAAACGCCAACACGATGATTAAGTTTGTAAAGTCCGGTTCTTAAAGCCGGACTTTTTTATTAAACAAAAAGGAGACAGGAAATGAAAAAAAACTTTATTAAGGCATTAAGTATTGCCATCACACTTTTTTTAACGGCAGGAACTTTCGCCGGATGTACAGGTAAAGAACCCCAAAATGTAAGTGACGGTAAGAAAAAGGTTACGATTGCTTATGCAGGCGGAACATGTGAGGCACCGGTATTTGCAGCATATCACAAGGGATTCTTTGAAGAAGAAGGACTCGAGGTTGAATTGGTTCAGGCAGGATTTGACGAATTAAAACAGGGTCTGGCAACAGGTAAGATTGATGCAGCCATGGCAAATATTGCATGGTTTAAGCCTATTGAGCAGGGTATGGACTTAAAACTTACGGCAGGTATTCATACAGGATGTATAAAGGCTGTAGTTCCCGGAGATTCCGATATTAATTCCTTTGCGGATCTCAAAGGCAAGACGGTAGGTGTAGATGCCATCGGCGGTGGCCCGCAGATTGCTCTTTCTGCGAAACTCAGAGAAGAAGGTGTGGATCCAAATACTGAAGTCAATTGGGTTGCATACAGCGGCAATTTGTTGGATGAAGCAATTAAAAAGGGAGAAATCCAGGCATACATGACTTGGGATCCCTTTCCTACAAAAGCACATGATAATGACGGATACAGATACCTTCTTGATATCGGGGCTGACGATCCTTTTAAGGATAAGTACTGCTGCTTCGTGGGCGTAAGTGCCAAATTGATAGAAAGTGATACGGAAACAGCAGGAAAGATTACCAAAGCTTTGATGAAGAGTTCGGAGTGGGTTCAGCAAAACCCTGTGGAGGCTGCGAAGATTTCTCTTGATAACAATTATGTCGGCGGTGATGTAGATCTTAACTCGCAGCTTTTAAGCGAATACAACTGGACTCCCAGCGTAGAAGGCGCAAAAGAAAATATCAAATGGTATATCCACGAACTTAAGGATCAGGGAATTCTTGAGAGTTCCACGGACGAAGATGCCCTTTTCAATGCAACTTTCGCAGATGTTATAAAAGAATAGTCGGGTGAAAAAATGGCAAGTAATAACAGGGAAACGATATCTGATAAAAAAATCAATAAAACAAATAAAGCAAAAACAACGGGCATAATAAAAGGAATACTCCCTGCAGTAATAATTTTTTTCGCAATTGCGGAGCATTTGCTTATCCCAAATAAGCAGGTTGTATCTACAACGGGTGTATACAATAAGGTGTTAATGGCATCACTGATTTTAAGCATAGCGGTTTTTATTATTTCTTTGATAAACAAGAAATTCGGGAAAGCGTATTTTTATAAAGCACCTTTTATAGCAGCAGTTTTCCTGTTCCTTGTTATATGGGATGTGGTGACTTTAAAACTGTCTCTCCTTCCGCTTCCGTTTTTTCCCGGACCGGATAAGGTATTGTATGTATTCGCATCAGATGGAGCAATTTTATTAAAATGTGCGCTTTATTCAGTCAGATTATTACTGTGCGGATATCTGCTCGGAGCATCGTTTGGATTGTTCACGGGAACTTTGATCGGATGGAATCAAAAGGCGGATTATTGGATAGGTCCTCTCTTAAGGATTATCGGACCGATACCTGCTACGGCATGGATTCCGATTGCGCTCGTAGCTTTTCCGACAAGCTTCCTGGCAAGTATATTCCTGATTGCACTGGCCGTATGGTTTCCTGTTACGGTAATGACAAGTACGGGAATTCACAATGTACAGAATTCGTATTTTGAAGTGGCAAAGACTCTCGGAGGCAATCAAAAATTTTTGGTATTTAAGGTAGCAATACCTGCAGCAATGCCTTCCATTTTCATAGGTTTGTTTATGGGTATGGGAACATCTTTTGCAACACTTATCGCGGCGGAAATGCTTGGAGTAAAAGCGGGACTTGGCTGGTATATTAACTGGTCGCAGGGATGGGCAGAATACAACAAGGTATACGCTTGTCTGATTGTTTTAGCTCTTATGTTTTCCGGACTTATCAAGTTGTTGTTCTTCGTTAAGGATAAACTTCTCGGATGGCAGAAAGGATTGATCAAATGGTAGACGAAAGAAAAGGAGCATTATCCTTTAGAAATATTCATAAAGAATTCATTGATAACGACGGCAACAAATTTGTTGCATTGGACAATTTTTCGATGGATATACAACCCGGATCTTTTGTTTCATTGATTGGACCGAGCGGATGCGGAAAATCTACCCTGCTTAGAATGATTGCAGGTCTTGATACTCCCACAAACGGAGAGATATTGCTTGATGACGAAAAGATAGACGGAACCAATCATGAACGCGGGCTGGTTTTCCAGCAAGCCAATCTGTTTCCCTGGCTTAATGTAAGAGAGAACGTGGCAACAGGGTTGGTAGCAAGAAAAGTATATAAAGAAAATAAAGATGAAGTGGATAAATACATAAAACTGGTCGGATTATCCGGTTTTGAAAAGTCTTATCCTCATCAGTTATCGGGTGGTATGGCACAAAGAGTATCTCTTGTCAGGGTACTGGTTAACAAGCCCAAAGTATTGCTTCTCGATGAGCCTTTGGGAGCGCTAGATGCTTTTACCAGGATGAATATGCAGGATGAGATACTAAAGATTTGGCGGGAACAAAAAGTAACGGTTATTCTTGTCACGCATGATGTTGATGAAGCGGTTTATATGAGTGATACGATCGTTATTCTCTCTTCCAGACCCGGACGTATACAGGAAGTTATCAAATTAAGGCAGAATCGAACCAGATCGCGTAATTATCCTGACTTTGTTGATTTAAGAACAAGAATACTTGAAAAACTCAATTTCGCAAGTACGGAAGATACGGCAGGATATTACATTTAAGGTGTCAAAAAAAAGGGTAGAAAGGTTATCTGATGTCCAAAAGCCATCGGATAAAAAAGAAAGATGAAAGTAGCAAACAACATTACGGAATTAATTGGAAATACACCGCTTGTCAGACTTGAAAAGATTAATCCTTACGGAGCGGAAATATTGGTTAAATTGGAAAGTTTCAATCCTCTCTCGAGTGTAAAAGACAGGGTTGCGCTTGCAATGATTGAAGAAGCAGAAAAAAGCGGCAAGATTAAACCCGGAGATGTTCTGATTGAGCCCACAAGCGGCAATACGGGAATAGGACTTGCTTATGTAAGTGCTGTTAAAGGATATAAGCTTATTCTCACAATGCCCGAAACCATGAGTATCGAACGAAGAAAGATTCTTAAGGCGTTGGGAGCAAAGATTGTGTTAACCGAGGCATATGACGGTATGGAGGGAGCGGTTGCAAAAGCAAAAGAATTAGCTGCAACAATTCCCAATTCGTTTATTCCTCAGCAGTTTGACAATCCCGTCAATCCCGAGGCACACAGAAAAACAACGGCAGTAGAGATTCTTAACGATCTTGATGGAGAAGTAGATATCTTTGTTGCCGGAGTAGGTACAGGCGGAACGATAACAGGCGTAGGCGAGGTATTGAAAAAGAATAATCCCAATGTAAAAGTAGTAGCTGTAGAGCCGTTTAAATCTGCGGTTCTCTCAGGAGGAATAGCACAACCTCATCGTATTCAGGGTATAGGAGCAGGCTTTATTCCCAGCATACTCAATACGTCTATTATTGATGAAATACTGACCGTAACCGACGAGGATGCAAGTGATATAGCTCACAAACTTGCAAAGAATGAGGGTATTCTCGTTGGTATTTCTTCAGCGGCAGCAGTGTGGGCAGCACTTGAATTGGCCAAGAGAGAAGAGAATAAGGGAAAGAGAATAGTAACGCTTCTTCCTGATTCGGGAGAAAGATATTTAAGTACATGGCTTTACGAAGAATTTGCTGTTAACAATACCGAGAACAAGAGATTGAATGACGAGATTATCAGAGATCTTAACAAGGAACTTCCGCCTGCAGTTGCATTGTCTCATGAGTATTTTAAAAACGGATTGTATTGTTCGGAAGCAATACTTCGAGCATTCAATGAGGTATATAATCTGGGATTTCCTGCAGAATTTTATAAAATATCCACCGGTTTTGGAGCCGGACTCGGAGAGTCGGGATGCTCTTGCGGTTCCGTGACAGGTGCTGCAATGGTGCTTAGTATTATCACCGGACGAAACGTCAATTATGAGTCGGAAAGACTTGCGTTCTCACTTATAAATGAACTTCATGACAGATTCAAAAACAAAAATAAAGCAATCTGTTGTCGTGCTTTAACAAGAAATGTCGTATGGGGAGCAGCAGAACATCATATGTTATGTGAGGATTACGTTGTAGATGCTGCACTGATAACAGATGAAATAATCAAAAGAGACCTCAAGGAATTTTTACCCAATCTTGATAAGGGATTTATTGAGGCTCACGCGGAGGGAAAATAATGAATTTTTTTAAGAAGAATGCCGCAGGCATAGCGGAATTATTGATAAGCATTATACTTACTGTCGGTGTATTTACTTTGTTTAAGGCATGCGGCCTTCACGAAGGCAAGGCAATGGCCTGTCATTGGGCGGAAAATACGGTAAAAGCGCTTGGAATTGCGTTCATCACTTTAAGTGCGATTCGTCTGATTGTAAAAGAAGAAGGAGTCAAGAAAGGAATAGCATTGGCATTTGTTCCTCTTTCTGTTCTTACGTTCCTGGTTCCCGGGAAGATTATATCTTTATGCATGATGGATACGATGAGATGTCAGACTTCATTCAAGCCGTTCGTAATAGTATTGTCTGTTGTGCTGGCTCTGATTTCCCTGGCTGATGTGGTTATTCTTTCGCTTGGAAAGAAAAACAATAATAAACAATGAATGTTAAAAGACTGATTATCAAAAATATAATTAAAAGACCGGTTAAGACAGCATTGCTATCCTCAATGGCATTATTAATGGCTTTCGCAATTCTTGCAGGAGCCAATTTGAGTAAAAGCCTAATAAGAGGGTTAAACAGCATGGAAGCGAGACTTGGAGCGGATATTATTGTTATTCCGAAAGGTGCAAAGTCCGAAGAGGAACTTAAAAATATCTATTTTAAGGGAACACCGGAAAACTTTTATATGGATAAATCCATTGTGTCCGATCTTGCCTCAGTTGAGGGAGTGGAGGATTATTCGATTCAGTATTTTTTGGCTTCATCGGTGTCGGATTGCTGCTCTGCGCCTGTGCAAATAGTAGGGTTTGATCCTGAAAATGATTTTGTGGTTGCTCCCTGGATAAAAGACAATTTCAAGGGTCAACCGGGAAAAGACGAGATAATCGCCGGGAGCAGCCTTTCTGTTCAAACGGGAGAAAGTCTGAAAATTTATGGAATTGAGTGTTTGGTAGTAGGAAAACTCAGTTCCACCGGCACAGGTCTTGATACTGCGGTGTATGCCAACGAAGAGACGATAAAACATCTCATAGAAGCATCAAAAGAAGTGGGACTTAGCATGGTCGGAGAAAAGAGCCCGGACGAGACGGTTTCGGCTGTGTATATTAAAGTAAAAAAAGGATATGATATCAGTGTGGTCTCAAGCACGATAAATATAAATTTTAAGGATCGGGTTGAGGCTGTGAGAACAAAGAGCATGATATCCGATACTGTTAAAAGATTGGATGATGTTTCGAAAATCATATACGCCTTGGTGACAGGGATATGGGTGTTTTCAATCATCATTATGGGATTAGTATTTTCGGTCAGCATCGGCGAGAGAAAGAGTGAATTTGCTCTTCTTCGCGCAATGGGATTTTCCAAAATCAAAATTGTCTCACTAATTTTCACTGAGTCGATGATTATATGCTTGATCGGATCGGTTCTTGGAATTGTCCTTTCATTGGTGATTATCATATCATTTGGAAATATGATTGAAGGGTACCTGGGATTGCCTTTTCTTTTACCGAACTTTTTAAATACGGTTTTATATTCATTTTTGGCACTTTTTATCACGGTACTCACCGGACCGATAACGGCTTCGATATCTACAATGGGCGTATGCAGGGAAGACATAGGCAATGCATTAAGAAGGTAGAATGGTATATGATTAAGGTTAATAATGTCAGTAAAAAGTATACGCTAAAAAACAGGGAGATTTTCGCTCTAAACGATACTTCTCTTTCTATCGAAGACAGCAAACTGGCTGTAATACACGGTAAGTCGGGAAGCGGGAAGACAACTCTTTTGAATATAATGGCAGGACTGTTGCCTCCCTCAAACGGCAGCATATCGCTTGACGGTGTAGATCCGTATCTGCTTGGAGATAAAGAATTATCTTTATTCAGAAATAAAAATATAGGATATATCCCTCAGGGAACAAGCGGTGTGAGCAGTCTTACGGTCTTGGAAAATGTGATGCTTCCCGCCAATATATATGGGGTAAATGATATAAAAGAAAAAGCTGTCAGTCTCTTAAAAGATCTTGGGCTTGAGAATCTTATGGATTCTTATCCTGCTGAGTTATCCGGCGGAGAATTAAGACGTGTCTCAATTGCAAGAGCGATTATTAATTCACCAAAGATGATATTTGCGGACGAACCCACCAATGACCTTGATAAAGAAAACACCGAATTTGTATTAAAATTACTTAAAGAAAAAAGCCGTGAGGGAATGAGTGTCGTAATTGTATCCCATGACGAAGCAGCAATGAAGTATGCCGATGATGTTATCCGAATGGGTTCAATTCAATAATCCATAACCCAATTCGCCGAGAAGCTGTTGCTACAATCGAGTGGGAGTAAAGAGGTATTTCCCGCAAGCCCCTATTTGCAGGGGTTTGCGGGATTTTTTTTATTTTCTGACGGCAAAATGCCTGCAAAATTCCCACTTAATGTATAAAAAAATAAAATTAAAAAAAATAAATAAGTGGGAAATGGCATAATAATGTTATATTATACAATTGGAGGAAAGAAGATCCCGACAATCGAACGTGATTCGTCTTTTTGACATAAGGGAGGCTTAATGAAAATACAGATAGTTGAAGACGATCTTTCGCTTTGCGAAGGGGTAGCGATTACGCTTAACGAAAACAATGAATTTTACAAAGAAAATACCAGACATGATGCCAAAGACGGATTTGACAATTACGGCAAGGAACTGGATATGATTATTCTTGATATCAATCTTCCGGACGGAAGCGGATATGATTATCTTAAATATGTCAGGGAAAGAAGCGACGTTCCGGTTTTGATTCTTACGGCAAACGATCTGGAAATTGACGAAGTGACGGGACTTACCCTCGGAGCGGATGATTATCTGACCAAGCCTTTCAGTCTTGCTGTTTTAAGAGCAAGGGTAAATGCTTTGATAAGAAGAAGCGGTATTGCAAAAGAAACCGAAAAAAGAAGTGAAACGGTATACAGACTTGATGATATGATTTTCGATTTTGACAAAATACTGTTCAAAAAAGGCAATGAGGATTTGTTTTTCAGCGTTAACGAACAAAAACTGCTGAAACTGTTTCTTGACAATAAAGGTCGGATATTGACCCGCGAAATACTTATGGAAAGACTTTGGGGCAATGAAGGCGAATTTGTGGATGAAAATGCACTTTCTGTTACAATAAACAGATTAAGAAGCAAGATAGATTCCGATTCCGAAAACAGGCACATAAATACCGTTTACGGACAGGGATATCGTTTTGAATAGGAGATATATGTTAGCCAACAGAACAATCGTAAGACTTGAAGAAATGCTGGATGATGCGATTGAAGGTACCTTTGTTGAAGACAAATACGACGAAAGCAGGATGTCGAGGCTCGAAAGCAGATGGAAGGATTTTCTGAGCAACTCGGTTTTGTCCAATAAGAATCTGGAAACCGAAAGACAGAGACTTGAACAGTTCATTTCCGATATTTCGCATCAGACCAAAACTCCGATGACGAATATCAAAATGTATTCTACCCTTCTTTCCGAAGAGGTTTCGCGTGGCGAAGATGCATCGCTTGAGAAAATAAGGAATTATTCCTCGGAAATAGAGAAACAGACTTCAAGACTCGAATTTTTAATTGAATCTTTAACAAAACTTTCAAGGCTTGAAAACGGAACTCTTTCGTTATCGGCAAAAAAAGAAGATACGAACAAGCTGATACGAACATCGATTTCAGCCATAGAGTCAAAAGCGGCATTAAAGAACATTAAAATTATTTTAGGCGACGACAACGGATTAACCTCTTTGTTTGATATGAAATGGACGAATGAAGCTTTGGTTAACATTCTTGACAATTCTGTAAAATATACCCCCGAAGGCGGAGAAATCAAGGTTTTTACGGAATCGTTCGAGATGTATAATGCCATACATGTTGTCGACAGCGGCCCGGGAATAAGCGAGGAAGAAGCGGCCAGAATTTTCGGAAGATTTTACCGCGGAAATGAAGTCAAACAGGAGGAAGGCATCGGTATAGGGCTTTATCTTGCCAGAGAAATCATTTCCAAAGAAGAAGGATATATCAAAGTGGTTCCGAACAATAAAAGAAAAGGCGGAGAGATTGTCGTATATTTAAGAAAATGATGAAATAAAACCTCTTTATCGAAAAGATAAGGAGGTTTTTTATATGAAAACGAATATGAAATCCGGAAATCTTTCAAAATTGAAAGAATCGGGTAATATTTCAGAAAGAGTCGGCTGATATGCTTATATTATCAAAATTATAATTCTAAGAATCGGCAAATGCCAAGGAGAACCAATATGAGTATTTTGGAAGCAAAAGATTTGAAAAAATATTACGGAAAGGATGAGACTCTTGTAAAAGCGCTTGACGGAGTTTCTTTAAATGTGGAAAAAGGCGAATTCGTCAGTATCATCGGAACAAGCGGAAGCGGAAAATCGACACTTCTTCACATGCTTGGCGGACTTGACAATCCCACATCGGGAAAAGTAATCGTTGATGATAAGGATATTTCCGACTTGAAAGGCGATGAACTTTGCATATTCAGAAGAAGAAAAATCGGATTTGTATTCCAGAGTTACAACCTTGTTCCTTCAATATCCGTTTATGAAAATATTGTTCTTCCGATCAAACTTGACGGAAAGAAAGTTGACAAAGAATTTATCGACAATGTCATTGACACGCTCGGATTAAAAGAAAAGGTTAATGTTCTTCCGTCCAAATTGTCCGGAGGACAACAGCAAAGAGTTGCCATTGCACGTGCTCTTGCGGCAAAACCGGCCATTATTCTTGCGGATGAACCCACAGGCAATCTTGACAGCAAGACAAGTCAGGATGTTCTGGGATTGCTTAAAACAACAGGCAGGAAATTTAACCAGACAATCATGATAATCACACATAACGATGAAATAGCACAAATGGCCGACAGAATCATTCATATCGAAGACGGCAGAATAATCGAAAACAAATAAATCAATCGAAGGAAAAAATATGAAAGTCAAAAATAACAAAGCGATAAACAACCTTGCTTTAAGCGGAATAAAAAACAACATAAAAAAATATGCCCTGCTTTCAATTGCGGTAATTTTAACAACACTTATGTTTTCTTCGTTTTTTACGATTGTGGGAAGCATATTAAATGAACTGCAGCTTGCAAGCATGAGACGGGCCGGCGGAAGTGCTCATACCGAAATAAAATATCTGTGCCAAAGCGAATACGATATCTTAAAAAAAGATTCAAAGTTCAAAGATATTTCATACAGAATTGTAGTCGGATTCGTCAGGGATGAAAGACTTAAAAAATTAAATGTGGAAGTAAATTATTTTGAGCCGCTTAACGCAAAAGGCTCTTTCTGCTATCCGGAAGAAGGAAGAATGCCGGAAGCCGAAAATGAAATTGTTTTAAGTGATTTAACACTCAAAGAACTTGGTGTTCCCAAAGAAATAGGTTCGGAATTTTCTTTGGATTTACTTATAGGAAATGAAGTTAAAACATATGATTTTGTTCTTTGCGGATCTTACAGAGGAGATCCGATATCATTTGCACAGCAGGCGCTTGTTTCCGAAAAGTTTCAGCAAAAATACGCTCCCGTAAAACAAACTTCGTTTTTTGAAGAAACTGATTTTAATTATTCGGGATATATCATGGCTGATATTAATTTCCGCAATTCATTTAACCTTCAAAAGAAACTGGATAAGCTTATGTCAAGGACAGGATTAAATAACAGTAATTCCGGAGTAAACTGGGCTTATATGACCTCATCAATCGATCCTTTGGCTATTGTACTTATGATAATGTTTTTGGCTGTTTTCTTCTTTGCCGGATATTTGATTATTTATAACATCTTTTATCTTAATATTATTTCCGATACTCAGGAATACGGGCTTTTAAAAACTATCGGAACGACAGGAAAACAAATCAGACAAATAGTGTTAAGAAGAGCATCGCTGCTGTCATTATTCGGTATACCCATAGGTTTAATACTGGGAATAGGAGTCGGAGCATATCTTTTACCTGTTATCACCGAGGATTTAAATACCGTTTCTTTTGACAAAGGGAAAGTTCATCTGAATGTATGGATTATTCTTCTGGCTGTGGTTTTTTCATATGTGACCGTAATAATCAGTTCGCTTCGCCCGTGTAAAAACGCAGCACGCGTATCGCCGATTGAAGCTTTGAAATTTACCGAAAAGCTTGGGAAGAACGGAAAACCAAAAAGAAAAAAGGTGATTGTAATTCTATCCTTAAGTCTTGCATTGGTGGTTCTTAATTCAACATTCGGAATATTGTCGGGTCTTGATTTAAACACCTTTATAGAAAAATATACTTCCGTTGATTTCAGCATCCAGGATGCGGGTTTTGACAATCCTTCCATGATGTCTTACGGAATCGGAGTCGACAACGGTTTCTGGGAAGCGGCGAATGAACAGGATTCAATTGAAAATATCGGACGTCTATACTTTGAGTTTGAAGAGGATACTCCTTATTGTTTTGATGATATAACATGGGAGAAGATTGAGAACAGATTATTAAAGACCCGGGAAGCACGAGAGAGAATAGAATACTTTAACAGATATTATCCGAATTTTGATGTAAATGTTTTTATTGAAAATCTGAATAAAAAGAAATCGCTTGAGGGAAAACTTTACGGAATGGATGAATTCGTGGTGAGCAAACTTGATGTTATCGAAACCCTTGACGGTTCGGATAAAATCGACATGGAAAAATTCATGTCCGGGAAATACGTTTTGTTAAATCAATTTAATTACAATGGAAGTTGTTACAACGCTCTTGATCCGGGAGATAAAGTCCTGGTGAGAAACAAAAGACCCGAGTATTTTAAACCGAAATATTTTGCACAGGATGGCACACCTTACATCTTTGGGGCATATGACGAGGCGCCTCTTGAAGAATATGAAGTACTGGCCTTGGTTGAGATTCCGTATCCGATAGAACGACAATCTTATTACTGTTATGATTTCGACTGCATACTTCCTCCCGACGAATTCTTAAATATATGCGGCGATCGCCTTCCGGAGAGAGTATTGATTGATGTTAAAAACGAAAGTGAAGAAGAATTTGAAACGTGGATAAAAGATTATACCGAAAACGAGAACGATAATCTTTCATATATATCCAAGGCCAGTGTGGAGGAAGAATATAAATCCACACGAAAAACCATAATATCAATCGGTTTTGTTCTGGTAGTAATTCTCTCGCTTATCGGACTGTTGAATTACGCAAATACAATTATTGCATCAATTATGGTTAGGAAAAGAGAATTTGCGATGCTGGAGGCTGTCGGAATGACCGGAAAACAGCAGATATTCAGCATGGTGAGGGAAGGATTGGGTTATTTTGTCTGGACTGCAATTGTATCAACTGTTCTGTCGACTGTGGTTAATATTTTTATTCTCAGAAATCTTATGGATGGAACTGCAATTTTAATATGGCATTTTACGCTTTTGCCTCTTATAATCTGTTTACCTTTGTTTTTAATTTTGTCTGCTTTAATACCGGTTGCGTCATATTCGGTTTTAAACAAAAAAAGCGTAGTGGAACGTCTCAGAGTGGAATAAAAAATCACCCCTCTTCAGAAAGAATTACTCGGGAACCATCGAGTGGGAATAGAATTTACTTCTCACAACCCCTATTTGCAGGCAACAATTTATTAACACTAAACCCGCAAGTTCTGAAGAACCTGCGGGTTTTTAATTTCCTCCGTTCTTTTGCCAAAGGTTATACAAAACTTGCAGTATTTTTAATATCCTCGGCCATTTTCCCCGCCCACTGTTGAAATATTTGTTTTGATATATTATAATTTCACTCACTACAATAAGTTGAGCTTAATTCTAAGCTCATTTTTCCCAGAAATCCTTAAAAATGAATACATGCTTACAGCAATGGAAGCTTTTTTGCATGCTTTTGCTCTGAAATATCATTTTATTACGGGCTAAACGAAAGAAAAAGCAAGAAAGCCCGTAAAAGCAAGCGGCACCAGTCGAGAAACTACGGGCTAAAACAAGAAAAAGCAAAGAAAGCCCGTAAAAACAAGAAGCACTGGCCGAGAAACTACGGGCTAAAACAAGAAAAAGCAAAAAAAGCCCGTAAAAACAAGAAGCACTGGCCGAGAAACTACGGGCTAAAACAAGAAAAAACAAAAAAAGCCCGTAAAAACAAGAAGCACTGGCCGAGAAATTACGGGCTAAAACAAGAAAAAGCAAAAAAAGCCCGTAAAAACAAGAAAACTATCAAAGATTATAAGAGAAAAGGGGGTAACATGGAAAACTACAGAGAAAAACTCATACTTCAACTAAATGAAATAAATGAGTTACTTGCAAAATCAAATAGAAATCTTTCAAAATTACAGAATATTCCGAAGCGTCTGGTTAAATCGAGTAAAAGTGGAGGATGCGTTCAGTACTATTGGTTTGATAAGACGACAAATAAAAAGATATACATCACTAAAGCTCATAAAGAAGAATTGAGAAAAACCCTTCAACGTGACTACGAAATTTCCGTTAACAAAAAACTGAACGCCCTCAAAAGAAAACTATCGAAATTCCTAAAATCCTACAATATCGACGAAATAGAAAAGGTTTATACCAACCTTCCTGAAGCAAGAAAAATACTTGTAACTCCAATAGTGGAAACAAAGGAAGAGTTTGTAAAGAAGTGGGAAAGCGTAGAGTATGAGCCGATGGAAATCAACGATAACATTGAATTTGTATCAGTTAACGGAGTTAAGGTCAGATCAAAATCCGAGTTGATTATTGCCAATATGCTGGAGCAAAACGGAGTCTGCTATAGATACGAATATCCGCTTATGCTTAATGGATTAGGAACAGTCAGACCGGATTTTCTTTGCCTGAATAAACGAACCGGAAAGGAATATGTTTGGGAGCATTTTGGCATGATGGATAATATTGCGTATGCCAATAAAAACATAGCAAAAATCCAAACATACGAGCAGAATGGTTTCCTCGCGGGAAAAAACATGATCATGACATTTGAGTCATCGATGACTCCGCTCAGTTCAGCCACAATAAAACAAATGATAGAAGAATATTTGTTATAAAATTGTATCACCATTGGTGACAGAAATTGGTTGGTCTAATCAATGGATGATATGTTAAAATAATTAAGAAAGTATTCCAACCACCCACAGAAAGGAAGAATAGTATGGCAAATATTTCTGTTCGCTTTTATTCAAACTGTTTGAGAAGATTTACGACATTCAATATGTATCTGCCCAATGATATAAGGGAAGAGGAGCCCAACGAGTCGGAGTACGCGAATCGTCCGATTAAGACGCTGTTCCTGCTTCACGGATATACGGGCGACGCAGATAACTGGGTGCCGTGGTATCTGGCGGATAAGTATAATTTTGCGGTTGTGATTCCAAACGGCGAGAACGCATTTTGGCTTGACGGCATTTCGACGGGTCATGCATTCTGCAAATTCGTGGGCGAGGAACTCATGGATTATGTCAGGAGAGTTTTCGGCCTCGCAAAAACAAAGGAAGACACCTACATCATGGGAATGTCCATGGGCGGATTCGGCGCACTGCACACCGCTTTGTACTATCCCGATAAATTTGGCACCGCGACAGCACTTTCTCCCGCGTTAATCGTACATGAAGTAGCGTCCCTAAAAGAGGGCGAAGGAAACGGGATAGCAAATTATGAGTACTTCAGAGAATGCTTCGGAGATCTCACGAAAGTGCTTGAAAGCAGGAACAATCCCGAAACGCTCATAAAAGATATAAAAGCCGAAGGCAAAGACTGCCCTAAAATATACATGGCTTGCGGAACGGATGATTTCCTGATCGAGAATAACCGAGACTTCCACAAATTCCTTGAATCCGAGGGAATTGAACATGTTTATGCGGAAGAGAAGGGCGATCATAACATGGAATTTTGGGATAAATATTTGAGGATATTTATACCTAAGATGTTCGAATAGCTCGAGGGTGCTTTGGCTACCGGGTGACACCGGGGGACGGGGGTTTAGTGTCATTTTATGCGATTACACAAATGGCTGTGTCGAAAGATGTGGCCATTTTTTATATTGAATCTTTAGCAAATTTTCCCATAATAATCCTATGTTCATTTCGTGTATTATACAGAATGATCATTCGGAGGCCAATCATGAAAAACAATGTAAAAAAAATACTCGCAACAATAAGCATATTAATACTTGCAGTATTATCAATGACCGGGTGTGGCAAGAAGGCACCCGAGTTTAGCGATGAGATAATGTTTTCGCTTCGTGTATATCAGCCGTGGATTTATGAATCGCTTCACTATACTCTGCTTTGCGACGGAACCCTGATAGTACAGTATTACGAAACAGAACTCGGAAGAGAGACAATTTCAGATGAAAGAATGGATGAGATAAAAAAGAAATTCTCTGCTGAAAAAGTTTACAATATGAATGTGGGAAAAGAAGCTGACTTTACAGACGGAACAAGCAGTTACATTGTTCTTTATGACAGCGACGGAAATGAAATAAAAATCGGTGGATACGAGGTATCAAGCAGAAAGTTTAATAGTCTCTTTTATGATCTTTATGCTTTGTGTGAAGACGATTATACCAAACAGTTTTCGGATCTTCTGCTTGAATGCAGGCGTGAAGGATTAACCTACCGCGAAAAATATATGAATAACAATGTTCCGGATGAGCCGGAAGAAACCGATTCCGAAGAAGAAACCTGGGAAGAAATGGAATGCGAATATATAAACAGTTTCAAATGCGGGTATTTAAGTCAGAATAACGCGCCGAGTGCGTATGTTATGTATCTGATTGAAACAGATGAAGAAGCGGACTATGCAGAAGAAAAGCTTGGAATGAGAGAGCCTGATGATCCTGATGAATTATGGTGTTTTAATACAGATGTTTCTGATGTTTTTCAGGAAATGAGGATGAATTATTCGACAGCAATATATAATTATCTGATTTATTACATGGAATACTCTCAGGGCGGTAATTATTCCCATGCCGATGCCGTAATAACCAATGGCAGGGAGATATCGTTTAATTTTGATGTTGTTGAATCGCCGGAAGGAGACTTTGGTACAGCTGTAATGGACGGCGACATCGTTCTCGCAGCCGTTCCGAAGTACTGTTTCAAGGACCTGGAATTAACCAATACGGTAAGCCCGCTGGAAGAAAAGTGACCAATTGGGGACGGTTCTATTTTGGCCTTTTTTACCAGGTGGGGACACATCTCTGAATAAATATCCAGCATTCACAAGTTAAACGAAACCCTTTTTCTTATCTATGTATAGATGAATTGAATTGGTGTAGAAGAAATCAGGAAGTAATAGTTAATAAAGCGAATGTTTTAAAATTTCTTACATTTTGTAAAATATACTTGACATTATGTCGCGATAGGATTACTATATGCTCAAGTCGACGAGCATATAGTTTTTTTATGCATTTTATTTAGCACCCTAGGTTAACACTTGAATAACATGTACATCAAATATCAGGAGAACAAACATGAAAAAGAACATACCATACATTTTAGCAATGATACTGATGATTCCGTTTTTTGTACTTTCAGTCCTGTCGATGGGATCGCAGGGAAGCGGAAAAGAGATTTTAAACACGAATATGTCATGGACAGTCGTGAAGGAAGACGGCGTGATTGAATCAAGAGAAGGAATGCCGGTGGATGTGACCATCGAAGAAGACGGCAATTACAACCTGTCATTCTCGTGGGACGTCGAAGAGCCGGGATTTTTCACAGGCATGACGGTTAAAGATGCAGCAGGCAACACTGTTTACAGCACCAGCGCATTTCAGCTTCAGATATCAAACGAAAGCATCTACCTAAAAAAAGGCAACTACACAATTAACACGGAATTCTTCGCAACGGAAGATGAGTTCCGCGAATTTGCCGGGGAAAACAATGCATTTAAGAGCGAAAGTGCACTTAACGATTATATAAGCGCCATCGGTTTTGATACTTTCAACCCTGACAGCGAAGCAAGTTTTTCATTCAGTGTACAGCTTGCCAAACCTTACACATCCCCCGCGTGGGTTAAGGTGCTCACAGCCCTGACAGGCCTTGCAATCATCACTCTTTGCATCATAATACTTATAACAAGCAAAAGTGCTGATGCAACCACATCAACTCCCAACACCACCACATCAACCCCCGATACCATCAACCGCGGCCTCGACAACATAGGCCTCGCATATGCTATCTTTTCAATCGTTATTACATGCGTGCAGCTCTTAGTATCCGTAGGCTTTGGAACTTTGTTTCCCGGATTTGTGCAGTCAAACAGCGTAATCTTTTCACTTATGCTGGTTATGATAAGTGTGGATATGATAGGCTTCCCGCTTATTTTCGGATTGACCGGGAAGATTCCCACAAGAGACATCCCAAAGACAAAAATCGGTTTCTTCGGATTCATTCCCTTTATCTTCATGACATTCGCCATCCTCGTCCCGGGAATGATCGTGGGAACGCTGGTTCACACATTAATGACCATTCCTTTTGGAGGTAATGGTTCAAACGCAGTAGCAGAACTGCTCGTTGGTTCAAATCCGATTCCGAGAATCATAGTGATAGGTATACTGGCACCGATCTTCGAAGAGCTTATCTTCAGGAAACTCCTTATCGACAGATTAAGCAGATACGGCTCTTTTATAGCAATCATCGTATCGGGACTTTTCTTCGGACTTTTCCACGGCAACTTCTCGCAGTTTTTCTTTGCCACCGGAATAGGCATTCTCTTCGCATTCCTTTACTCGAAGACGGGCAAAATCCACCTTACGATAATACTTCACATGATTGTAAATATGTACACCTCCGTCATAACAACTACGGCAGTCCAAAATCTGGTTAAAGTCAACCCCAACATGGATTTGTCGCAGGAATTCCTGATGGCACATCCCGAGGCACTTGCAGCAGCAGGATTCTTGGGACTTGCATATGCGGGATTAGGCCTCTTCGCATTTATCGGAATAATCTGCTTCATCGTATTCGCGGCCAAAAAGAAATTCAGACTCGAAAAAATCGAAGGCGAACCCACCAAAGCAGAAGCCTTAAAAGCACTCGCAACGAGCAAATATGTGTGGCTTTTCATCCTCTCAACCATCGGCCTTTTCGTCTTTTCATATCTGCCGGTGATACTGGGCATATAAAAAGCACTCATAAAAGAGCAGAGCTGAAATACTCTCGCGTCAATCAGCAATAATAAATTGTAATAAAGCATAATAAGCGTTAAAATGAAAGGTGGTCGGGCAAACCGGCCACCGGACATAAGGGAGTTTATCATGAAAAAATCAATCATCGTAAGAAGAATCATAGTATCGGTTTTATTCGCGGCAGTGCTTCTGGCAACTCCACTTCTTTTCTTAATTAAAACTCCCAGGGAAAAGAAAACTCTAAAGTGGACTTCGACCATAGAAATAAACGACAGGAACCTAAGCCCCAAGAGCAATTCCATCGATTTTAAGGTCGATAAAGCGGGCGAGCATACACTCTATTTTTCGCTCATCCCCGACGGCTACGATGAGGACAGCGTCGGTGAAGTCAAGCCCTCGGATATCGGATTCGTAACAACATTTACTGTAACGGACGCATCAGACGAAATCGTCTATTCATCCACGCAGGGCGCGATATTCTTGGATACTGTAATCTATTTAAAGCCCGGCAATTATAAAGTGAATTATTACTATTTTGCCGACGAAGACGAGTTTTATGATTTTGAGTCGACGAACGTTGTCAGCATAAAAGAAGCTCAACAGATGGCAAAAGACATCAACTTTCCTTCCTTTAAGGAGAACGGAAATACCGTATTTAACTACGAATTCTGCTGCTTAAGCAAAGAAGAAGGACTCGTATTCCCTTCAATCATGCTTGGCTGGGGGATGCTTATGGGCCTTCTGTTTGGGTTCTTCATAGCAGAGTTTGTTTTCTTCGGCAGAGAAGGTGAGAAAAAATACGATGAAAGACAGATCCTCGAGCAGGGCAAAGCTTTTAAGATCGGCTTTTTCGTAATGCTTATAACCGTCGAAGCGCTGATAATACTTAATATCTCGGGCATCGCAATAGTTGCGGACTACCCTGTCTTTTATCAGACGGCGATTTTCCTGGGCCTTTTGACATATGTGGTTTACTGCATATGGCACGAGAGCTACTTCGCGGTCAACGAAAAATCGACCCGCGTGAGCATATTCTTCGCATTTATTGCGCTCGTCAATCTGGTAATCGGAATCATCAATATCATTCACGGGCAGTTAATTGTGGACGGAAGAATCACATTCAGAATCTTGAATCTCCTGTGCGCGGTTCTTTTTATCGTAATATTTGCAACGATGCTCCTTAAAAGAATCGCAAATTCGCGTAAATCCTCGGACGACGAAGAGGAGGAAGACGAATGAAGAATCTTAAACTAAAGGCAGCCAGAGCCGCGCTGGACTTATCCCAACAGGATCTGGCCGATAAAGTCGGCGTCTCCAGGCAGACCATAAATGCAATAGAAAAGGGTGATTACAACCCTACCATCAATCTGTGCCGAAGCATCTGCAAAGTGCTTGGCAAGACACTCGACGAAATCTTCTGGGAAGAATGAGCCAATTGGGGACGGTTCTATTTTGGCCTTTTTTACCAAAACGGAACCGTCCCCGTTTGGCCTTTTTTACCACCCGGGGACACATCTCTGAATTATAAAACCCTGCAGCGTGAGACTGCAGGGTTTGTTATATTAAGTGTCTAACTATATTTAATAAATCTCGGACCACACACCGCCAAGTTCCTGAAGTGCATGATTCTCAACGCACCAATCACCGGCTCATTTTCGATAATAAGAATTTTCCCTTTTCCCACAATTATTTAACGAAAATTACCTTGGAACTTTCAAGTCCGTAATAAGTACCGTTGTAGTTAACTCCTGCGCCGTCGCCGTCACGGTTGCTCCATGCGATATATACAGCACAGTCAGTTCCTTCCTGGTTAGGCACTACACAGATGATACCGCTGTCTCTTGCGGTTCTGGATTTAAGATACTGGGAATGATTACAACCCTGGGTTAAAACATCTACACCAACAATTTCGGTAAAGCTTTTTCCGAATTCACAAGTTACCCACTGGCTGCCTGAACCAAAACAATCAAGACGCGTACCGGTAGGATTTCCGGGATCCAAAAGTCCGCCTGTGTCATAAAGCATTTTCTGGCTGATTTCATCAGCAACTACATCCGGATCGGAAGCCGATGTCATAATAGCATTGTGAATGGTGTCACATAACTGAGTGTCGGCAGAAATGTTTGTCTTTTCAATATACTTAATAAGCAACGGTGCCATAACTCCGACTAAAATAGCCATTATCGCAATTACGATAATAAGCTCAACCAACGAAAAACCCTTGTTTTCTTCCATTTTTAATTCTCCCTTTTAATGATTATTTCAGTTGTGCTCATAAAAAAACCAACTTTGAAAAAATAATAAAATATCATAAAAGAAGAATATATTCCAATCGGGGAATAATAGAGCGAGGTAATGTGCTGATTTGGGCGAAATAAAAAAGAGATTAGGTTGTCAAATAAATTTGTATAGGGTAAAATAGGAATACATTCAAATCCGATTCGGATAGAATTCCCTTTGAAACCATAAATATATCGTGAAAGATATAATTTCACACAAATATACTTTCGAGAATATATTTTGACAAAATATATCATAAAAGATATAATAACCTCATAAAATACTTCAAAATATATAATTGTAATATTGTTATGGAGAGGCTTATGAGAGATTTACAGAAATTTTTAGACAAAGAATTAAAAAAAGTTGAATTTGCAAACGGTCCCGTAAGGGAAGTGGCAGAAGAAGATTTTGGAACGCTTGATACAGTTAAGGATAAAGTGTCTGAAGCAAGAGAAAACGCAGGATTAACACAAAAGGAGCTTGCTGCTATAACCGGGCTGACTCAATCAAATATTAGTAATATCGAGAAAGGAAATAATATACCAACACTTGCTACCCTTAATAAGATAGCGAATGCTACAGGCAAAAGACTTGTAATAGATTTTGTAGATGAGGAGGATTAATTTATGGCAAAAATAGATAGTTTGATGATAGACAGTTTTAGAGGAATCAAAGATTTATATTTGGAGAATCTTAATAATGTAAATTTGATTGTCGGACCAAACAACAGTGGAAAAACTTCTTTGTTGGAGGCGATAGAATTACTGAGAATTAGTAATGATAATCTTTATAATGCCTATAAAGTTGCAAGGTCAAGGGAAAATACTATTTTTAAAGCAAACTCTCCGTATGAAACTATTATGAATATTTTTCCCAAGAATGATCACATAAAAAAAATAGAACTAAGCGGAATTTGTGATGGAAAAGAATTTGTTTATCGCTTTTCAGGCAAAGAAGAGAAAGTCCTAAGTGATTTTATAGGAGATAGCCCTTATTCAAGGAATAGGGTTGTGCATATGAATGAGGAGATTGATGGATTTAATGGCGCCATAATGTTAACATATGGCAATTACGATAGACGCCAAATAGTTTCGTTCAACAGATATTCCGGAATTTCCGGAACTGCAATTCGTGAAAAGAAGGGATTTTCCATAGAGTATGTTAGTGCTTTTGCTCATATTCAGGGAAACACTATCAGGGAAATTGTGAGAAATGAGGGATACAAAAAGATATGTGTGGAGGTTTTAAAACAATTTGATAAGAAAATCGAAGATATAAAAACGTTACCGGGAGATATTTCCAATCAAGTAGTGGAATGTCTATATCATAAAGAACTTGGAAATATGCCACTTTCAACATTTGGCGATGGCGTTAAAAGAGCATTAGTTTTAGCAAATTCTATTGCAAAAGCTAATGGTGGAATTCTTTTGATAGATGAGATAGAAACATCTATTCATGAACAGTTGTATGATGATATTTTCAGATTTGTGTTAAAAGCCTGTGCGCTTTATAACATACAGTTATTTATAACTACACACAGCATAGAAACTGTTGATAGCCTGCTTAAAACGCAGGATTATGATTCGCAAACAGATTTTGATAATATAAATGTTATAACGTTGAAAAAAGTTGGTGACAAAACCTTATCGCGTAATCTTAACGGGCGTCGTGTAAGCGAAAATCGGGAATCTTTTAATTTCGAGGTACGCTTATGATAAAAGTTATTTTGTGTGAAGGGAAAACCGATGCTATTTTATTAAGTTACTACTTAGAGAAAGTGTCAGGATGGAAATACTCCAAGAAAATGCCGAAGAATTTTGCTATTAAACCGGATAACGATAATCAGAGTGTTAATTGTTATGCAAAAAACAGTGAGCAACTGTTGATATGTGCAGTCGGAGGAAAAGATGGATTTGAAAAATTTTATCAAGACAAGTTAAGTTCTCCGATTCTGGATTCTAATGTTATAAATCGTTTGGCGATAATAATAGACAGAGATGATAACGGAATAAAATCAATTGAAAAAAGATTTTCAGAAAGTCTCAACCCAGTCATATCGAAAATGAAAAACAACGAATGGATTCAAAATACATATAAAGATTCATATCGTTTGGATCAGCAAATTGAAACATTGCTTGTAGTTGTCCCACAGGAATACCAAGGTGCGCTTGAAAATGTAATGTTAGATTCAATTTCAGAAGATCCTTATGATAAGGTCATAGTGAATAAAACTGGCGAATTTGTGAAGGAAATGCGCGCTATAGCATCAAATTATATTTATAACAATCGAACTGAACTTAAAGCACATTTGGGTGTCACATGGGCAATACAGTATCCCGAAAAGGTATTTAGTTTGATTGACGAACAGATACGAAGCGTTGAATGGGAGAAATCGGAAGTATTGAAGAAATGCTTTGAGGTCTTGGAAGTAATATAAACATAAGGGGTTCATAATTCTTGTTAGTGTTGTGATATTTATTGAGGAGGTTCAATATGGAACAGGTTAATATGTTAGAACTTTTTAAGAACATGCAAGCAGAGATGCAATCAACATTAGAGGTTGGGAGAATTTCCATTCCACACAATGGAGAAATGGGAGAAGCGGCTGAAGAAAGCTGGCGAAAATGGCTGAGAAAATACTTACCACGAAGGTACTGTGTTGACAAAGCATTTGTTGTTGACCATGATGGAAATGCTAGTGATCAAATTGATATAGTAATTTATGATGGACAGTATTCATATTTTGTTTTTAAACACGAGCAAGTTATTTATGTCCCTGCAGAAAGTGTTTATGCTGTTATTGAAGTGAAACAAAATTTGAATAAAGAGCATTTAGATTATGCAGGAGATAAAGCGGCAAGTGTTCGAAAGTTAAAAAGAACATCGGTTGAAATCCCTTTTGTAGGGGGTATTTATCGTCCAAAACCTCTTCATAAAATACTTTCGGGAATAGTAACTATCGAATCAGATTGGAAAGATCCTTTGGGAGACTCGCTAAGAAAAAACCTCAATGCTCAAGATTCGAATCATGAAGTAGATTTTGGATGTGCTATTAAACATGGGTCTTTTTGGGTTGATAGAGATACAAAACTTTCAATAAAAAAGAGTTCTCCAGATGAATCACTTTTGTTTTTTTTCTTACGATTGCTTAATGCTCTGCAATCAATAGGAACCGTTCCAGCTATAGACATTAATGAATATGCAAAAGTATTGCATTCTTTTGAGAGTGAGTAAGGAGAAATATGGCCAAACAGAGTGATTTTGATAGGTTTATAAGCAATATTGAGCCAAGTCCAAGTACTGTTTCGTATATAAGCAGTGTTCAAAATACGCTTCGTGAATATTTGAGAAAGCATAAAAAATATTCGAATATATATGTAGATTCATTTTTGTCTGGATCATATGCTAAACATACTTCCATTCGTCCGGTAAAGGGTGATAAAAAGCGAGATGTTGATATAATTGTTGTGACAAAATATAGTTTATATGATGATTCTTCAAGAGTATTAACTGAGCTTTCTAGTGTACTGCAGGAATCATCAATATATGGTCATTTAGAACTTCAACATCATTCAATAGGCATAGAGCTTTCGAAGATTAGCATTGATGTAGTTCCAGTGATTCAGGATGAGGATGATAATCTTTATTATGTTTGTGACTCTGAAACAGGGGAGTGGATCAAAACAGACCCTAAGGGCCATAAAACATGGTCAACGCAAATAAATCAAGATAATAATTCTACGTATAAACCTCTAGTGAAAGTTTTTAAGTGGTGGAGAAGAATAAACTGTCCTTCTGATGTCAGATACCCCAAGGGAATCACATTGGAAAAGATAATAGCCGATAACATAGGAGATATTGAGCATTCTACCGAGGATTTGTTTATTAGCACAATACAAAATATTATTTCCACATATAAAGAAGATTTTGCTGATAAAGATATTGTACCGTATATTCCAGATCCTTCTGAAAAAATAATTGATAATGATTTGTTATTCGGGTATTCAGCGGAGGATTTCTCCAAATTTATTTATAAACTGTCGGAACATGCAGACTTATTAAATACGGAAGGGACAGGAAATGAAATATGGAGAAGAATTCTAGGAGAAGATTTTCCGCAGGATACATCTGCAAAATCTTCTCATGCTTTTACAGTATGTGCGACTGCTACTCATAGGCAGAAACCTCTTTGGCCTATGACTCACGGCGGAGCTGCATTCATAGGGGTAAAAGTTAAGGATAAAAATGGAAATGTAATAGAATATGTTAATAATGGGACTCCTCTTGACAAAGGATTATCACTTCAGTTTCAAGTATATACTGGAGTAAAGAAACCATTCGTAGTAAAATGGCAAATAACAAATACAGGAGAAGATGCAAGACGAGCCGGATGTATGCGTGGTAATTTTGAAAATTCAGATATAGGAGAAATGGGAAAGAGAGAAACAACATCATATAGTGGTTCACATTCAGTTCAGTGTTTTATTATAAAAAACGGAATATGTGTCGCAAAAAGTAAAGATTATATTATAAATATTAAGTAATATAAGTGGAAGCATGGATTAAATTGGGTATTCTCCAACTTTTTCTTGCATATATCTCTCATTTTTGCTAAAATCAATAGGTTTGTGTTTATTGAACAAGGCCACTATATATGGTAAAATAAAATGTCATATTGTGGGCAAACAGGGGATATGTGACAATGAATAAATTTGATGATTTAAAAATTGCAATTGCCGGCACCGGATATGTCGGATTAAGTCTTGCTGTACTTCTGTCTCAAAAGCATGAAGTTACGGCGGTAGATATAATGCCTGAAAAGGTTGACATGATTAATAATCGCAAATCACCTATTCAGGATGAGTATATCGAAAAATATCTGGCAGAGAAAGAGTTGAAACTAACGGCGACTCTCGACGGAGCCAAAGCTTATAGCGATGCGGACTTTGTTATTATAGCTGCACCGACTAATTATGACCCGCAGAAGAATTTCTTTGATACCAGTGCTGTAGAAAGTGTCATAGAACTCGTCTTAAAATCTTCAGATACAGCAATCATGGTAATCAAAAGTACCATACCGGTCGGATATACCGAATCGGTAAAAAAACGTTTCAATACAGATCGTATTTTATTTTCCCCCGAATTTTTAAGAGAATCAAAAGCTCTATATGATAATCTTTATCCCTCACGTATTATCGTGGGTGCAACTGAAGAACAGATTGAAGAAGCAAATACATTTACGAAGCTGCTCGTAGAAGGCAGTCTAAAAGATAATGTAGATACCCTCATCATGGGTACTACCGAAGCAGAAGCGGTTAAGTTGTTTGCCAATACATATCTTGCGTTAAGAGTATCGTATTTCAACGAACTTGATACCTATGCAGAAATGAAAGGGCTTAACACGGACCAAATCATAAAAGGAGTAAGCCTAGATCCTCGTATTGGAGACTTTTACAACAATCCTTCATTTGGATATGGTGGATATTGTCTTCCCAAAGACACAAAGCAGCTTTTAGCAAACTATGCAGATGTACCTGAAAATCTTATAGAAGCAATCGTTGAATCTAATAGGACCAGAAAAGACTTCATAGCAGACAGAGTATTAAAACTTGCAGGATATTATGATTATTACAACCGTGGAGATTTCAAAGCTTCCGAAGAAAAGGAATGCATAATCGGTGTTTACCGACTTACTATGAAATCTAACAGTGACAATTTCAGACAAAGCAGTATCCAAGGCGTAATGAAGCGTATAAAAGCCAAGGGTGCTACAGTAATCATTTATGAGCCTACACTTGAGAATAATTCAACATTCTTTGGATCTAAGGTAGTTAATGATTTAGAGAAGTTTAAGAGCATGTCTCAGGCAATTATCGCAAATCGTGTTGGTACAGATTTGGATGATGTAAAGGATAAAGTATATACGAGAGATTTGTTTAATAGAGACTAAAAAAACAGGCAAGAATGAGGAATGAATAAAAATGTCGAAGACAAAAGTTGAACTAAACGGAAAAACTATATTAGTTACGGGTAGCCCTGGATTTATAGGCGCAAATCTAGTCATTCGTTTATTAAATGAAATGAATTCTGGAATGGTTATTTCTTTTGATTCTATGAATAATTATTATGATCCTAAATTGAAAGAATATAGACTTGGATTGATAGAAAAAGTAGCAGAAACAAGTTCAGCAAAACACATATTCATCAAAGGAAATCTAGCTGACAAAGAATTAATAAATCAGGTATTTGAACAATATAAACCTGCAATCGTGGTTCATTTGGCTGCGCAAGCTGGGGTTAGATATTCTATTGATCACCCAGAGGTATATATTGAATCTAATATTGTAGGATTCTTTAATATTCTTGAAGCATGCAGGTGGCATGAAGTTGAACATTTGGTATATGCTTCATCAAGTTCTGTTTACGGTGGAAATAAAAAGGTTCCTTTTTCTGTGGATGATAAAGTTGACAATCCTGTAAGTTTATATGCTGCAACCAAGAAATCAAGCGAATTATTGGCTCACTCATATTCAAAACTTTATAACATTCCCTCTACTGGATTAAGATTCTTTACCGTATACGGTCCTGCAGGACGTCCGGATATGTTTTATTATTCTGCTACAAACACATTGGCTAAAGATGGAACAATAAAAATATTTAATTACGGTAATATGAAACGTGACTTTACATATATCGACGATATAGTTGAAGGTGTATATCGCGTAATGCAGGGGGCACCCAAAAAACAAATAGGTGAAGACGGGCTCCCAATTCCTCCATATGCTATTTATAATATCGGCGGAGGTACTCCAGAAAACTTGCTTGATTATATTTCTATTCTTCAGGAGGAATTGGTTAACGCAGGAGTTTTGCCGGAGACATACGATTTTGAAGGGCACCGAGAACTAGTTGAAATGCAAGCTGGAGATGTACCCATTACATTTGCAGACTCAGAAGCCTTTGAAAAAGATTTTGAATTTACACCAGAAATAGGAATTAGGGAAGGTTTGCAGAAATTCGCTATTTGGTATAAAGATTATTATAGTCATTTCAATTAGCAATTTATATTTTCTTTCTTTGAAATAATTGGTTAAAATTGAAAAAATTTGATTAAGGAGAGTCAGATATGACTTTTAAACCCGGAGTGGATAAAAACACCATTCCTACAGTTAATATTTTAGGAGTAGATATTGCTGCTATTGATATGGACTGGCTTATTCATTTTACAAAAGAGAATATAAAGAAACTGTCAGGGGATTATATTTGTGTTTCGAATGTTCATACCACGGTAACTGCTTTTGAGGATGATGATTATAAAAGAATTCAAAATGGTGGGATTATGGCTATTCCAGATGGCGGTCCTCTAAGTACTGTAGGAAGAAAAAGAGGAGCTAAAGAAATGGCTCGTACAACAGGACCATCATATATGGGTGAAGTTCTTAGAATTGGTGGTTACAGACATTTCTTCTATGGCTCGACAGAAGAAACACTTGAAAAGTTATCTGCTAATCTAACAAAGGATTATCCGCAGTCAATTGTTACAGGAATATACAGTCCTCCTTTTCGTGAATTAACAGAAAAAGAGGATAACGAAATAATAGAGATGATAAATAAGACAAATCCTGATTTTGTTTGGATTGGCCTTGGTGCACCAAAGCAGGAAAAATGGATGGCTGCACATCAAGGAAAAATTATTGGTCTTATGGTTGGAGTAGGGGCTGCATTTGATTATTATGCAGGAAACATTAAACGTGCGCCAAAGTGGATGCAAAAATGTAACCTTGAGTGGCTATATAGATTAATGCAAGATCCTAAAAGGCTTTTTAAGAGGTATCTTATAACAAATTCAAAGTTTATATGGGAAACTGTAATTAGAGGAAAATAATTCAGTAATAAATGGGTTAGGTAGAATAATGGATGGCAAACAAATAGTATGTCTTCAAATACATAATGATTATCAGATTACTGGTGGAGAAACTAAAACGGCATTCTTAATCGCGGATCTTTTAGAGCGCAATGGAATTAAGGTTATTCGTTATTATAAAACGAATATGGAATATGCTACAGATAGAAGTATTCTAGGAAAAATCAAAAATGGAATGCGTGCTCTTAATAACCCCCAAACTTCTAGAGATATTAATGAAATATTAGATAAAGAGAATGTTGATTTTGCTCTTGTTCATAATGTTGTGTCGGTTATAAGTAATTCTGCATATCATACATTAATAAAACGCGGAATCCCCATTATTAAATATCTTCAAAACTATAATCTGTTTTGCCTTAATGGAGCTCAAGATCATGGAGAATATTGTGTAAAATGCAGAAATAATAAATTAATAGGTGTTAGATTAAAATGTTATAAGGAAAGTGCAGTTTACTCGTTTATAAAGTATTTGATAAAGAAAGATATGGATAAACGAATACTTCCAAACATATCGGCTTTCATGCCAAATTCAGAGTTTGTAATGAATAAACATATTGAGCAAGGATTTGATAGCGGAAAAATGAATGTGATGTACAACTATGTAGATATTTCTCAAATCCCGTATGAGGGTGAAAGAGATTATTATCTTTTTTTTGGAAGACTATCAAAAGAAAAAGGTGTTTTAACCACTATAAATGCATTTAAAAAAATACAAGATAAGAAATTAATAATTATGGGGAGTGGAATCCTAGAAGAGGAAGTAAAATCAACAATCAATGAAAGTAATAATATAGAATTCATAGGTAGTCGAGAAGGAATAGAATTACTTGAATATGTAGCAAAAGCTAAAGCAGTTATAGTTCCATCAGAATGGGATGAACCACTTCCTAGAACAATACTTGAAGCATATTCACAAGGAACACCAGTTGTCGGAGCTAATCGAGGTGGTATACCAGAATTGATAGTTGAAGGCGAAACAGGGTTTGTATTCGAAGCAGGAAACATAGATTCGCTATTAGATGGAATCAAAAAGATGGAAGAACAGAACGATAGTTCATATCAACACATTAGGGCAAAATGTCTTTCGCGTTTAAAACAGGAATATACTGAAATGGCATATTATGAACGATTTATGAAATGTGTCAAGGAGATAATATAATGTCACATAAAACAACAGTATGGGAAGTAATTAAAAATCCTTGGAAAATAATAAAACATTTAGGAGGGAAAGGGTATTTTAAATGGATTTCTGATGAAAAATATTTAAAAATTTGTTATAGAGCAGCATTTGGGAAATGGCCAAACTTGGAGAATCCAGTTACTTTTAACGAGAAAATCAACTGGTTAAAACTTCATGATCGTAAGCCCATTTATACCAATATGGTTGATAAGTATGAGGCAAAAAAATTTGTAGCATCTATTATAGGAGAGGAATATATAATTCCTACACTTGGAGTGTGGGATAAATTTGACCAAATCAATTTTGACGAGTTACCTCAAAAATTTGTCTTGAAATGCACACATGATTCGGGTGGATTAATTGTTGTAAAAGATAAAAATGTGTTAGATCGAAAGAAAGCCAAACGCATAATAGAGAAAAGTTTAAAAAGAAAATTCTATTATGTTGCGCGCGAATGGCCATATAAAAATGTAAAACCTCGTATAATTGCTGAAATGTATATGGAAGATGATACAACAAAAGATTTAAGAGATTATAAATTCTTTACTTTTGAGGGTAAATGCAAAGCATTATTTATAGCTACAGAGCGCCAAACAGAGGGGGAAGAAACCAAATTTGATTTCTTTGATATGGACTTAAATCATATGGAACTTACAAATGGGCATCCGTGTGCTTCTGAGCAACCTTCGATACCTAATTCTTTTGAGTTGATGAGAGAATTGGCTGAAAAACTATCTGAGGGCATGCATCATTTAAGGGTTGATTTTTATGAAGTTAATGGAAAAGTATATTTTGGAGAATTAACTTTCTCTCATTGGGGAGGACTAATGCCATTCGAACCAGAGAGTTGGGATAAAACATTTGGGGATTGGATTGTTCTTCCTTGAAGAAACAAGAAAAGTTGATAGTTTATTTCAAATAAATTTACTAATTACATTCTTATTTATAATAATTATTCTGAAATTCTGACACGTACAACCATAAAATTGGACAAAAGCATTATTTGATTTAGGTGGCTTTATAAAAATATATTTAAATAAATATGAAAAATTATCTGGAAATAGGAGAGTAAAATGGAATCCAAGATTCAGCAAGAATATGCGGTAAGTGTTTATATGACCACGTATTATCATGAAAAATATATTGTTCAAGCGTTGGAAAGCATTTTATCTCAAGAAGTAGACTTTAAATATGAGATAGTAATTTCTGATGATTCCTCTAAAGATGGGACTCCGTCTATTTTAAAAAGGTATTCAGAGAAATATGATTTTATAAGAGTCAACTATAATAAAGAAAATATTGGATTAACGGCGAATATGTTTTTAGCAAAACAAATGTGTAAAGGAAGGTATATTGTTCCGTTATCAGGCGATGACTATTGGATTGATAATCGTAAACTACAAAGACAATATGATTTTCTTGAAAGCCACCCAGAGTATGTTGGAGTTGCTAATAGAGTTGCAGCGAGAACGGGAGAATCCTCGATAAATGATTTTGTAGAGCCACCATTACGTGAATGCAACAAGGCTGTCAAATATCAAGATTATTTATCAGGGAAGAATTATCCATTGAATGGTATTATGTTGCGGAATATGATTCAAGATAATATTGAATTGTTTTCTATTATGCCTAAAGTTAGCAAATATATTGATGATATAACTGATACTTTTTTGATTTTATTGGTAGGAAATGTGTATGTGCTTGATAACGTTACAGTTGCTTATCGAAGAAGAATATCTGTTAAAGGGGAGCATAATTTCAATTCCATGAATCAAGGAATAGCTTTGTTTGAAAAAAAGATTTCTCTAATGAATGAACTTGATACCGCATTTGAAGGAAAATATGATTTTTATATTCGTTACAGAGGAATTGTAGCAAAGGCTATCGCAAAATATTTTCGCCCTTTTCGTACTAAGAACTTTAGAAATGTATATCGTACTATTCCTATAAAATATAGAAAAAGATTTTTGGCTATTAGTAGTTTCTTTAATATTCCGGCTAAAGCTGTAGAGACTATTCGGCTAAGAATGAGTAGATAAGGAATCTTTGATTATGAAATGTTCCATCGTTATTATTTCTTACAACGAGAAACGATATCTTAAAGAAGCAGTAGAGTCTTGCTTACGGCAGGAAGTTTTTTGTGATAACAATGCTGAAATCATCATTGGTGATGATGGTTCAAGTGATGGTTCTTTAGAGATTATTAAAGAATTAGCTGAAAAGTATCCTAATAAAATACGATATTTTGTAATGGATAGATCAGATATTCAGTATATTATTCCTTCGTTGCGTGCATCTAATGTTATAAAAAAGGGTTTAGAATTATCAAAGGGTGAGTATTTGCAGATTCTTTCAGGAGATGATTTACTAATTGATCCTAAGAAAATATCGGTTGCATCTATGTTCCTTGATAATAATCCAGAATATTCTTGTTGCTATACAGATTATAAAAAATTTTGGGATGATGGAAAGAGCATTTTTCCTAAAGCAAAAAAGAACCAATTTAGCCGTCCGGTTTTATGGTCATTTGAATATAGGCATATTTCTTGTTATGTATTTCGACGTAATGTATTAAATAATCTTTTAGATAGATTTTGCGATGACACGGGTATGTTTTATAGTTGTTTTTGTACAGGAAAAGCAAAACATATACCAGGAGTGACTTTTGGATATAGACAACGTGATACTGGAATAATGCGAACATCTGATGAATTAGAATTAAACCTTTTAGAACTTCTTCTGTTTCAAGATGTGCTTAATAGAAATAGTTTTCCCAAAAGTTCATTAGCAAAATTCTATAAACCATTACGTTTTGTATGGAATCAAAAAGCCACGCTTAGAAACGAGAAATATGAAAAGTATTTTATTGAATCAAGTAAATATGACAATGATATACTAAATTTATTTGCTAGATATAATGAACTTGAAAAACGAAAGAAAAAACAGTTAAGAAGAATGATGGTTAAAGCTGGTTTTTATCGGATTATATTCAAGTTTTTTGATATAACGGAGTCAATAATCAGATGAGGAGGTAATCTATAAAAATGCAGGTAGTAAAATATGTTTTTCAACCACATGGAGATGAACGAGGAAGTCTTGTAGCACTTGAGGAATTTAAAGACATTCCGTTCCGTATAAAGCGTGTTTATTATTTATATGGCACTGCTGATGGAGTAACGCGAGGATATCACGCTCATAAATCTCTTCAGCAAATTTTGGTGTGCATTCATGGTAGTTGTAAAATAAAACTTGATAATGGAAAAGAGAAAAAAATAATTCCGCTTGAAAAACCATATGAAGGCTTATATGTATCAAATACAATGTGGAGAGAAATGTATGATTTTTCTCCGGATGCTGTATTATTGGTTCTTGCCTCGGAATTATACGATGAGGAAGACTATATTAGAAATTATGATGAATTTCTTGAATATGTAAAAAATTGTGGCGAAACCGTTGCTACAGAAGGAGTATAACATGAAAGTGCCATTTGTAAGTTTTCTTCCCATGGAGCGTGAATTAAATAATGAATTAAAAGGAGCTTTCGAAAGAGTATTCAGTGCTTCTTGGTATATAGAGGGGAAAGAAGATGAAGCGTTTGAAAATGCTTTTGCTAAGTATATTGGAACAAAGTATTGTGTCGGGGTAGGAAATGGGTTAGATGCGTTGATGATTTCATTAAAAGCATTAGGAATAGGTGCAGGAGATGAGGTTATTGTTCCTTCAAATACATATATTGCTACAGCATTGGCAGTTTCTTATGTTGGCGCAACACCAGTGCTTGTAGAACCGGATATTAGAACTTTTAATATTAATCCTGAAAAAATAGAAAATGCTATTACATCATCGACAAAAGCAATTATACCCGTGCATTTATATGGTCAACCGTGTGATATGGACCCGATAATGAGCATTGCTCAAAAGTATGACTTAAAAGTTATTGAAGACTGCGCTCAAGCGCATGGTGCAAAGTATAAAGGACAAAATATTGGAACCTTTGGCCAGTTGGCATGCTTTAGTTTTTATCCCGGAAAAAATTTAGGAGCACTTGGTGATGCAGGAGCTGTTGTAACAAATGACATAGAACTTGCTAGCAAGGTTAGAGCATATGGAAATTACGGTTCTGATTATAAGTACCATCATGTATTAAAAGGGCATAATAGCAGACTAGATGAATTGCAAGCGGCTTTTCTTTTGGCAAAACTCCCTTATCTAGATAAGATGAATAATGAGAGACGTAAAATTGCCCAAAGGTATTTAGAACAGATAGACAATACAAAAATCATTCTACCTTTTGTTCCTGAATACGCATCACCGGTTTGGCATATTTTTGGAATAAGAAGTGAAAAACGAGAAAAGTTAGAACAACATTTAAATTCTAACGGAATAGGTACCAATAAACATTACCCGATTCCTATACATCTTCAGGAATGCTATAAGGACCTAGGACTTCAAGTTGGAGATTTACCAATTTCGGAGGAAATAAGTTCGACAGAATTAAGTCTTCCTCTTTATTATGGTATGAAAGATGAAGAAATTCAGTTTGTAATAGATGCAATTAATGAATGGTAAGGTTATTATTGTTGACGAAGTAAAGGTATAATTTATAAATACAAATAGTTTAGGATAATTGTTAATTGAACAAAAATCAACATTTAGTTGGCGGTGAAACATAGATGGACAAAACAATATGTGTTTCAATTCTGATTACATATTATAATCAAAAAAAATATATTGCGGATAGTTTGAAATCCGTACTACAGCAAAAAACTTCTTTTCGGTTTGAAATAATATGTGGGGATGATGGTTCTTCTGACGGCACTTATGAAGAATTATTGACTTGGCAAAAGAAATATCCGGAAATAATAAGAGTAATTCAAATGCCACGAGACAAAAAAAAGAAATATGATCCCATCATTCGAGTTTCAACCTGCAGATTGACTTTATATGCACAAGCAAACGGCTCATATGTCGTTTTTTTGGGGGGGGAT
>JAEEOJ010000078.1 GCA_016284175.1 Lachnospiraceae bacterium
ATTCCTATTAACAGCGTTAAAAAGATCATTACCGAAATTATCGAAGACGGCAGCATAACAAAGCCTTATATAGGTGTTTATATTTATGATCTTGGAAGCGATTACAAGAAGTTCGGTCTCTCGGGCGCAGTAGTTCAGAAGGTCGACGAAAACAGCCCTGCAGAAGAAGCAGGAATTAAAGCAAACGATCTTATTACCAAAGTTAACGGTGAAGATATTTCCGATTCGGAAGAATTAAGAAGTATTATCGCAAAAGGAAACGAAGGCGACACATATACTCTTACGATAAACAGAAGCGGTGAATTAATTGAAGTTGAAGTAACACTTTCATTCAAAAAACAGTCCGCTCTTCCCGAAGATGAGAAGGCTCCCGAAGGTGAGCAGCAGATGCAGAATCCTTTCATGAACGGAGGATTCCCGGAAAGAGATTTTTTAGACGAAAACTTCCCTAAAGATTTTATGCCTAACAGCAAAAACTAATTCATTTGTTCGCTTCTTTCTCACACTTTAATAAACCGCATGCTCTCCGAAAGGACTGCATGCGGTTTGTTTTTTTAATTACCTACCCAGCCGTCAAATCCCGGGAAACGATGATAGTAAATAGTGAAGTTCTCGAGTGTTGAAGCACCGTTATCTTCGTATGCATCGGGATCTGTTTTAAGATAATCCTCATAGCCGCTTAAATCGACAAATTTCGGATAACTGAGTGCCACATATATAATCGTATCGTTGTCTTCATCCAAAAGAGCGTATTCGTAAGCATGACCGTGTCCGTCGGAAGCGATATACGCGGGATAATTGTACATGGTTTCATCGTACATAATGTAGTTCGTATATGAATCACTCTGGAAGGTAATCGTGTAGCTGATATCAGCCATACGGTCAACTTCAGCCTTGTAATCTTCCTCGTCGTACTGAACTTTTAAGATAAAGTATCCGTCGGTATCAAAGAGGCCTGTCTTGGCGGAATAAGCGAATTCATCATCAACCGCTTTGTCCAGATCATCGGGGAAAAGCAGGAATTTTGAATTCATGTCCGAACCGTATTTTGAGATAATCTCTGCCTTGTCGTATTCCGTACCTTTTTTCGTCGGAACAAGCATTTCAAACGCTACCAGTCCGATTACAAATACGACCAGAATAACATATCTTATAACTACAACAGTTGCTATAATCGAAAGCACAATCAGACTGATTGTAAATGCTTTTCTTTTCTTTATCTTCTGTAATATTCCGTTTACGTAGAGTGTCATTATAAGCATTGCAATAAATGCAACGAGTGACAATGTTACCGCAATAAAACTCGGAATGCTCGGCTCGTATTTAATGCACTGCAAAATAATTGCCACAGCAAGTATTATTACTCCGATAATTCCTATTAAACGTACAACTTTTAATAATCTGCCTTTTTCCGTATTGGCATAATCCGCCATTTTGGTGGCGACTTCTCTTACTTCTTTGTTCATCATCTCGCTTTTTCTCTCTCCTTCTATTATTTCTCTTACATCCACATCGTAAAAATCAGCGATTTCGACTAACAGTGATATGTCAGGCATATTGTTGCCCGTTTCCCATCTCGAAACGCTCCTTCCCGATACATTAAGTTTTTCTGCAAGTTGTTCCTGAGTTATTCCTTTTTCTTTTCTCAGTTCTTTTAAAAATGAACCGACTTTTTTCTGATCCATGAGGTTTTCCTCCTTTCCTTTGCAGAATAAAAATTTTTACGCGTTTTTTACACGACACAAAGCGAGAAATGCCGTTTTTACGCGTTTAGACATATGTGTCTAATAAGAGAGAGTTCTATTTATTGTACTTCAAATTCGGCCGCAAGGCCTTCTTTTTCTATTCTGTACGTTCCTTTTTCAAGTGTTCCGTACGGCGTCAGATTGCAGATTTCTTCCGAGCTTTCTCCCGCAGGAAGATAAAGTCCGATATCCCTATATCCCCAGTTGGTCATTTTCATCGGAAGCACATACCACTCACCGTCAATCTTTTTTTGCAGCGAAAAGTATTCACCATAAAAGAAATCCGCGCCGCTGTCATTTTTTAAGCTGACCGTTACTATATTATCTTCCATACTGACAAACGACATCGATATATTGTTCTTTTCACTCGGAAAATCTCCGACTTTCTGATAAAATCTTACATCATATTCGCCAAGCAAAGCTGCATTCGGGTATAAAAGTCCGCCGTCATAACTGTTGCCTGTATCGGAAGTTTTGTCATAAAGTTTCTTTAAATTATACTTTGCTTTGTAAACATTTCCATCCTTTGTCAGCCAGAGTCCGTCACAATATGAAAGACATATTTCCTCTCCGTCTTTATCGCTGATGCCGATTCCGTAGCAGGGCACTTTTATGTCTTCGATTTTGGAAGAGTCCGCTTGCTTAGTATTAAGCTTGTTTATTTCTTCTATTATTTTTTCTTCTTCCTCCTGATCGAAGATCCATTTCATTTCGGTTTTTTCACCGTCAAAATAATAAAGTGCCAGGGCACACGTTTCCGGAGATGCATTATCAAGTAACTTAATACCGCCTGTTTCTTTGCAGGCTGATAAAAGAAAAACTGCCAATAAAGATATTATAATTCCAAGAATGCTTTTTTTCATAACCCCTCCTAAAAACTCTCCCTCGAAAGTTCCCAGAACATAACCGCGCTTGCGGCTCCGACATTCAACGAATCCACTACAGGATTCATCGGAATCTTTGCCACATAATCGCTTCTTTTAATTGTATCATCTTTTAAGCCGTATCCCTCGTTACCGAGGATTACGGCGAGTTTCTTTTCGTCTTTTATGCGCTTGTCGTTTATATTAACCGAATCGTCGGACAGCGCCATTGCAACGGTCGCAAAGCCGTTGTCGGAAAGGATTTTTAGATAATCCGTATCCCTGTCGGTCTTCGTCCACGGGATCTGAAAAACAGTACCCATGCTGACACGCTCAGCCCTTCTGTATAAGGGGTCTGATGAGTCATAGGTAACAATTACTGCTTCAACTCCCATTGCTGCCGCGGAGCGGAAAATCGAGCCGATATTGGTAGGATTTTCAACATTTTCAAGAACTGCAATAAGGCGCTTGTCTTGTATGATTTTCTCTATGGCTAAAAGAGG
>JAEEOJ010000079.1 GCA_016284175.1 Lachnospiraceae bacterium
TTTACATTCACAACTTTGTTTTCTGGACCACGGATATGCGTATAGTGGTTGTTAAATGCTTTGTAAATATGCAGAGCTACGATATGGCTACGTGTCTTGCGATGTTTACCAATATTTCCGCAACGGTTATCTTTATTTCGAGAGTTGAAATGCATTTTCACGAGAGATATAAAAGATACTCCGAGGCTGTTATCGGCGGCAGAAAAATGGATATCGAGGAATCGAAGAGAAGAATGTTTTATCAGCTCTCCGAGGAACTTTTAAACCTTGTAAGAATTCAGTTTATTATTTCGGTTGTAATATTCCTCCTGGCAATTATATTCCTTCCGAGACTCGGATTCGGCGGAATGGTAATGCAGATTTATCCCTGCCTGGCAGCAGGATATTTCATCCTTTTTGCAATGTATGCGGAAATCATTTTCCTTTATTACTTTAACGATTATGACGGAGCACTTTTGGTTGCTTTGTGCTTCTGTGTATTCACGGTTATCGGTGCATGGTTTGCCACATTCCTTACTCCCATATGGTACGGAATCGGTCTTGTATTTGGAGCCGTAATCGGTTTTGTTGCCGCATATTTCAGATTAAGATACATGGAAAAGAACCTTGATGTTCATGTATTCTGTAAGGGCAACCTTATGAAAAAGGGTGAAGGCAAAAAGCCTCAGAATCTTGTTTACGAAAGTCCGAGTTATATAAACAAACGGAGAAAGTACAGATGAGAGACGGTCTTATAATTCAGATTTTGTTAATAGCGTTTGGAACATCGATGCTTGTCACATCGTTTATTTCTCTTGTCAGAAGAAAGATGAGTGAGCCCGTAGTGATTCCCTGGGGTATCGGAGCAATAGTTTTTATTGTTCTCGGTATTGTAATAAGACCGGATCACTGGAGAGAGTATATTTCACCTCAGGGTCTTACTCTTGTAATAGTTATTTTTGTCTGTGCGGCTTATGCGATGTACTTTTTCAGTATCAGAATTACCGATACCATGAAAAAGAACAACGAGCTGGCAATTCAGGTTTCTCTTTTAAACACGGAAGTGGAAGAGTTAAGAAAGAAAATGGAATCCTTAGAGGAAGATGAAAAAGATTCTGTTCGTAATTAACACATTAGGCCGTGGCGGTGCCGAAAATGCGTTAATCCAACTGATTAAAAAACTTGATAAAAACGAATATGACATTTCTTTGTATGTGATCCTGGGACAGGGCGAACTGATTGAAAAAGTTCCCGAACATATTCACGTTTTAAACGAAAGTTTTGATGCTTCTTCTGTTCTTTCGCGCGAAGGAAAGAAGATGATGAAAAAACGCATATTCGGAATGTTTTTTAAGAATGCGTCTGTTTTTAAAAATTTCTTTTATATAATTTTAAACTGGGTAAAGATGGTATTTAGCGGCAGGGTACTTCCCGACAAACTGCTCTGGAAAACTTTGTCCGACGCATCGCCTGTGTTTGAAGAAAAATATGATTTAGCCGTAGCATTCCTTGAAGGTGCATCCGCATACTATGTTAATAAGTATGTTAATGCTGAAAAGAAAGCCGCTTTTATACATGTAAATTATGTGGAGGCAGGATACTCAAGGAAACTTGACAAGGACGCTTATACAGGCTTTGACAGAATATTCGCCGTATCGGGAGACGTAAGAGAAAGCTTTATATCCGAATATCCCGAGTGTGAAGAAAAGACAAAGATATTTGAAAATATAATCGACAAAGAATACGTACTTAAAAAAGGTGAAGAAGCCGGCGGATTCGAAGATGAATTCAATGGTAAAAGAATTCTTACGATTGCAAGACTTACCGCGCAGAAAGCAATTGATGTATCCGTCGAAAGCATGAAAATCCTTTCGGAAAGCGGAGAGAATGTAAAGTGGTACGTACTCGGAGACGGTGAATTAAGAGAAAAACTTAAAAGCCGGATTGAGAAATACGATTTAAAAGATAAATTCATACTGCTCGGTGTAAAAGACAATCCTTTTACGTATTTAAAGCAGTGCGACATATATGTTCATGCCACACGTTTTGAAGGAAAGAGCATGGCAATAAGGGAAGCCCAGATAATGGGTAAGCCCATAATAGTATCGGACTGCAACAGCAATGCCGAACTCGTAAAAGATAATGAAGATGCTCTTGTCTGCAAACTTGATCCCGCAGATATAAGTGATAAGATTAAAACTCTTTTACACGACGAAAATCTTTGTAAAACTATCGGAGCGAATGCAGAAAAGAAATTTACAGAAAGCAATGAAAGCATTGAGGAACTGCTTTCACTTATCTGAATGTAAGAATTGTGCCACTTTTCAGAGGTATTGATTATGGCAAATAAAAGGAAAAAGGTTCTTATAGTCATCCCGGCATATAACGAGGGTAAAAATATTGGACCTTTACTTGAAAAACTTGAGAGAAAAGATATTTCGGATATCTGCGATATCCTTGTCATAAACGATGCCTCGACGGACGATACCGGTCAGGTCGTTAAAAGCAGGGGCCATAAGGTTATCAGAAATATTTACAATCTCGGATACGGAAGCGGCCTTCAGGCAGGATACAGATATGCCAAGAGATATGATTACAGTTTCGTAATTCAGATGGACGGTGACGGACAGCATGATCCCGAAAATGTTTTAAACATATACAAAGCATTAACGACCGCTGACGAAAACAACATTCAGCCCGATATTGTTTTAGGGTCAAGATTTTTAAAGGATTCGCCCAAATACAAATCGACTTTGATTAAAAATATCGGATATGCTCTTTTCAGAACCATGATAAGAATATTATCCGGCAAGAAGATAAGCGATCCGACTACGGGGCTTCAGGGCCTTTCAAGAAGAACATTCTGCTACTATGCAGGCTTCGATCATTTTGATCCGGATTATCCCGATGCCAACATGATTCTTCAGATGATAATGCTCGGATACAACGTAAAAGAAATTCCCGCTAAAATGCATCCGAGAACCAAAGGGAAAAGCATGCATTCGGGATTAAAACCTCTTATGTATGTGATAAGAATGTGCTATTCGATATTGGCAGTGTGGATGAGGATTAAAATCCTTAAGACCGACAAGAAAGTAAACATTAATGATTCACTTGCTTCGTAAGGATAAAACCAACTTTTATCCGTTCGACTACTCTGAAAAAAAGAATAAACTTGTCAATCCGTTAAGAGGCTTTTATAAGATTTTTTATTTTGACATAAACGAAACTCCCGATTATTCATTTCTTGAAACTGAAGACGATAAATCGCAGAAGCTTGCTATGGCTTTAGTGGATATTAGTTCCGTAAAAGATGCTAGCATAGATGAAAAATGCAGGGAGAATTTAAGAAATATTCTTAAGTTTTTCGTTTCAAAAAATAAAGATGTTATTTTAAGGTTTGCTTACGATCATCAGGGGAAGGCTATGGAAAAAGAGCCGTCCTCCTTTAAAACGGTCTTAATACATGCAGAGGAACTTATTGAAACGGTAAACGAGTATCCGGAAGGCATTTTTATAATCCAGGGATTACTTTTAGGCAACTGGGGAGAGATGCATTCCTCGAGATATATTACGGATCAGAAGCTGTCAGAACTATATGATGTGTACAAAAAATCGGACAGTAATATTTTCCTTTCGGTCAGAAAACCTCTTCAGTGGAGAATGTTGAATCTTGACTATGCCAAAACAGGCAGCATGGAAAATATAAGAACCGGAATATTTGATGACGGTATGTTCGGTTCGGATACAGACCTCGGAACTTTCGGCAACGAATCAAAAAACGATGTCGGTTACAGAAGTGAGTGGAATGCAAAAGAGGAGAGAGAGTTCTTAAATACAATCTCCTTAAAATATCCCGTCGGCGGAGAAGTTGTACTGGATAAGGTTAAAGAACCGGATATTTCTTTTATGATTTCTGCTCTTAAGGATACCGGCGTTACTTACTTAAATTCCGAACACGACAAAGATCTTTTAAGTCTCTGGAAACAGACGAGATTTACGGGTAACGGAATATTTAACGGCGAATCCGTATATGATTATGTGGATGCACATCTGGGCTACAGATTTGTAATAGAGAGCGTAAAAGCGAAAAAGGACAGAAACGGAATAATAACCGTGACTGCGGATATAAAGAATACAGGCTTTGCACCGGTTTATTTTAACTGCGATGTTTATCTTGAAATAAGCGACGGAATCGAATCCGAGACGCACGCGATTAAGCCCGGATTAAACGGTTTGAATTCCGGTGAGAAAAAGACGATAAGCGCTTCTTTTAAAAAGCAGACAGGTCTTATAACCATGTATGCAAAAAGAAGCGATAATAATGAGACGGTATATTTTGCGTCTGATTTTAACGAAGAAGGAAAAGTATTATTAGGTAAGCTTGATGAATGAATTGTTATACTGGATAATTGAATATTTCAAAGTGCTCATAGCATTCGGCCTTGTGTTTTTTGTATGGCCGCTGGCAGTATTCAGAGGCTTTCTTAAGAGTAAAAGCAGGACTTTCAAATTTGGATTCTGCGTAGTGGTAATGGTTAACATAATTAACACCGCTGTAGTATTCCTGGGTCTTGCACACTGCCTGAATGTATGGGTGGTAAGAGTTTTATTCTACGGTGTCTTTTTATTCTTTTTATTCAGGAATTTAACCTTAAGCAAGAAAAAGATAGATGCGATAAAGAATGTATCTTCCGGAACCATGGGAAGAAAAACTTTTATCAAAAAAACATTTGCTTCCTTCCTTAGAAGAGCGAAGTTTACCGGCAAAAATATCGCAAAGAATTTCAAGGGACATATTTTTGAATATATCGTGCTCATAGTTTCGGTGATGTATGCAATGCTTTATTTTTCATGGAATGCATTTCAGAGTTACTCCTACGGCGCCCTCGATATGTATGTTCACAATTCATGGATATACGGTCTTGTTAACGGAGAAGTTTATTCTTCAGGTATTTATCCCGAAGCTTTCCACGGCGTAATATATTTAATATATGCGCTGTTTGGCATAAGAATTTATTCGATTCTTTTATTCCTTGCCGGAATTAACATAGCAATTATTATTGTTTCCGCGTACCTTCTTTTTAAAGAACTTTTCAAGTGGAGATATACACCCATTCTTGTTACGGCTTTGTTCTTAATCCTTGACGTCAAAGGCGCATATCCGGTTGTTGGTATGTCGAGACTTGCATGGTCCGTTCCGCAGGAATTCGGCTTCCCGATGTTTTTCTTATGCGGAGCATTCCTTGTAAGATACTTAAAAGATATCAAACATAAGTCTTTCAGGAAAATCTACAATGAAAATCTTTTAATCTTTATGCTTTCCATTGCAGGAAGTATATCAATCCATTTTTACGTTACTATAATGGCATTTTTCTTATGCCTTATGATAGCGATTGCTTTTGTAACAAAATTCATAAAAGACAAGAGTTTTGCAAAAATCGCAATTGCGGTAGCGCTGGGACTTTTTATAGCAGCTTTGCCGATGATTATTTCGTTTGCAGGCGGCAAGAAATTCCAGGGTTCACTAAAATGGGCTCTTGATTATATGAAGAATTCGCTGATGTCTTATGAAAGAGAATTTATCATCGAAGAGAAGATGGCAGAGCTCATAAAATTAGACGATACCGCCAATACTGCTACTGCAGCAGGTATTCTTGCACCGTTTAAAAAGAGCAGCGACGATGCTTTAAAAAGCATGGACCGTGCGAAGAAAAAACAAAGCAAAATTGCATATGTATATAACCAGACATATGTATTTATGTTCGGTAAGGGACGTGCTGCTTTAATTCTTGTTTTTGAATTAATAGGCATAGCCGTCTGGATTGCGATGAAGGTATTCGCGATTATAAAGAAGAAAAATGATGACGAAACTGATACAGGCAGGTATGACGGATATCTGGCGATTGTTCTTATCGGAATTATGTTTATTTTGTTAAATAATTTCCATTCGCTCGGATTCCCCGAAATATTTGAAACAGGACGTCTATGCGCGATTACACAGCTTCTTGCACTGGGAGTACTGTTTATACCGCTCGACCTTTTAATGTCATTCCCTCTGGCAGAACTTCCGAAGCTTGCGGTTTCTTTAACTGCTGCGGGAGTATTATTTGCCGAGACTCTACTTACGGTGGTTACAGGCAACTATCACGGATATCTTTTCAGCTGGCTTGAAAGATACGATTCTGCCGTTAAATGTGCAATATCGATTACCGAGGATATGGATAAGAACAATTTCACGATCATATCTCCGACAGAAGAAATCTATCAGATCATCCAGTATGGCTATCACGAAGAAATTGTAAGTTTCCTTGATGTTGCAAAAAGCGGTGAACCTTATTCCCTGCCGACTGAATATGTATTTATCTTTGTTGAAAAGAAACCGATTCAGTATCACCAGTATCATTTTGCTACAGGTCCTAAATGGCTTGCTCTTGAAAAGTATACGGAGTATCTTGAAAATGCAGTTTTGAATGTCAGCAGAGAGCCTTATATTCTTGCAGGCGAAATAAAAGAAGAATATGCTAAAAATGATTACGGATTCATGTTTAATTACGATTCATACAAGCTGGTAGGTTTAAGAACGATTATAGAATCAAAACTGTATGACTGGTGTCAGCAGTTTAACGCTGCTTTCCCCGGAGAGCTGCATACATATTACGAAGATGATGATTTTGTATGCTATTATTTCAAGCAGAATCCGAGAAACAACTTTGACTTGTCGTTTACCGTGCAGTAACCAAAGAGGTTTTTTATGAATAATAAACTCAAGAATTATGAAATACATGATGTAGCGGGAACGCATTTCCTTGTTAATGTTTCCCAGCGCGGAGATGTGTTTGAAAAGCCTTTGGAAATAAATGAATTCGGCGCATTTGTATGTAAGTATTTAAAAGACGGAAAGAGCAGTGATGAGATTGCAAAAATTCTGTCTGAAGAGTACGAAGCGGAATATGATGAAGTTTTAAAAGATGTGAATGATTTCCTGAACGTTTTGAATGAAAAGATCGTCTGATGAATTATTGTACAATTCAATAAAATGGTTTTTATATCCCGAAAAAAGAGACTCAGTTTCTTTTGACGATTACACTTCGGAAGATATCGAAAAGACCATAAAAACAGCCAAGGGACATGTGGTCGCACCTTTTATTTTTGATGCTTTTACGCAAAGTGCCCTAAAAGAAAAAGTAAACGAAACATATTTAAAAGAACTGACTTATACCACAAAACAGACCGTTATTCAAAGCTACAGACTTATATTTCTTACAAAATATGTCTGCGGACTTTTAAAAGAAAACGGAATAGATACGGTAGTTTTAAAAGGCATTGCAGCCGCAAGGGAATACCCTGAAATGCTTTACCGCAAATCTGGTGATGTGGATCTGTATCTTTTAGAAAAAAGCAAAGAAAAAGAAGCCGTAGAAGTAATGAAAAAAGCAGGCTTTTTATTCTTTGAAGAAGACCAGAAAGAAAATCATCAGACCGTTCTCGTAAGCAGCGACGGAATCAAAATAGAGCTTCATACAATGATTACAGAGCCCTTTTCTGACAAGCGAGCAAACGAAAGAATTGCCCTGTTTGAAGAAAGCATAAAAGATTATGCGGGAAACGTAAATATCTGGGGCAGTGATTTTCCTGTTTTACAGAGAGGTGCATTTGCTTTTACGCTTTTACTTCACGCTCTTCAGCATTTTATGAGAGCAGGCTTCGGTATAAAGCTTCTCTGCGATATGGCGGCGCTTTTTGAAAACGGTTTAAACGACAAAGAAAAAGAAACATATCTTTACCTCATAAATGACTGCCGTCTTACCGGTTTTTCTAAAGTAATCCTGTCGGTCTGTGTTTATTATCTCGGACTTGATAAAGATAAAGTTCCTCACGAACTGTGTGAGATTGAAAAGTGTGATGCTTTTCTTGAGGATGTTTTAAAAGCCGAAGAGTTCGGAAGAAACGATGTCAACCGTATGGCTGTGGTAAGCGGAAACGGGCTCTGGGGGTATTTTAAGGAGTTTCATCATCAGATGAAATTATCTTTTCCGAAAGCCTCAAAAGTTTTTATTATTATACCCGTGCTATGGGTTATAACTCTTGTGAGATTTCTGATAAACAATAAAAAAGTCAGAAAAACAACAGCCGCAGAAATTTTTAAGAATGCGGGTGAAAGAAGTAAGATGGCCAGGGAACTGGAAATATTTGAGAGATAAATATGAACGTAAACGACAAAACCATAGATATTGTAATTACATGGGTAAACGGAAGCGATTCAGACTGGCAGAAGCGTAAGAATGAGTATTTAAAAAAGCCCGACACCGATTTAAGAGATGAACGCTACAGGGATTCGGGTTCGCTTAAATATCTGCTTCGCGGCATCAATCTTCATGCACCCTGGGTCAGAAAAGTCCATTTGCTGACAGAAGGTCATTTACCCGACTGGCTTAATACCGAATGCGAAAAACTGAATGTTGTTAAGCATGCGGATTTTATGCCTGCAGAAACACTTCCCACTTTTAACAGCAATGCCATAGAAATGTATCTTCATAAAATACCGGATCTTTCTGAAAGATTTATTTATTTTAATGACGATATGCTGATACTGAAAGATGTGGAAGAGAGCGATTTCTTTGTGGGGAACAAACCCAAGGACATGCTTGCACTTCAGCCTGTTGTTGCTAATCCGAATAACCCTGTTATGTCGAATATCTTTTTGAATAATTCGATTGTAATATCCAGACATTTTGATAAAGAGGAAAGCATAAAGAGAAACAGATCAAAATATTATCATGTCGGATATCCCGTAAAATATTTTATTTACAACATACTTGAGAATGCATTTCCGCTTTATACGTCCTTTTATACCGTACACGGACCCTCACCCTTTTTAAAGAGTACATTTGAAGAGGTATGGGAAAAAGAACATGAAGTTTTGTATGCCACTGCAAACAATCATATAAGATCAAAAGATGATGTTTCGCAGTATCTTTTCAGAGAGTGGGAAAAGCAGAAGGGCAATTTTGTTCCTTCCAATCTCCACAGGAATTTTGCATATTTCGAAATCGGAAACGACAACAGAAAACTTATATCCTGCATAAAAGGTAAAAAGAAAAAACTGATATGCATTAACGATACATGCAAAGAAGTTGATTTCGAAAAAGCAGTAAATGAAATTAATGATGCGCTTGAATCATCTTTGTCACAAAACAGTCCATTTGAAAAGATGAACAAGTAATAAAATTGTATGAACTAGAAATAATTTGATTGACGGTTTGTCCATCATTGGATTATAATGTACACGATGGTTTGAAAAAAATAAAAAATTTATAAAAAAATGAAGGGAATTCAAAAAATGAAAAATTACGAAAAACCCGTAGTGCTTGCAAATGAAGAGTTAGCTGAAGGTGTTTATGCCGGCAGCGGTGACTGCTATACCTACTCAGGTTATATCAATCAGACTCCTGCAGTCGGAAGAGATTACTATGTAGTTCATATCGACGGAAGACATGAAGCTTCTGACAAGCATCACAGTACAGGACGTTCTTTACAGATCGTATTCAACCAGCCCGTTACTTATATGAGCAGTATGGGTGAAAAGGTTGAAGGCAGCGGAACCAGTGTTCTTACACTTACGTTCGGTGTAGGCAACGGTTCATACCATCACAACGCATCAGATAATGCAGGTCTTACAGATCTTAAGATTTACTCAGATCCCGGACTTGAGCTTATCAGCGTTACATCAACTTTCTGCAATCACACATGCGGCCAGCACGATGGTTTAAAGTAATTATTCAGTTAATAATATACATTTACGGACCCTGTCTTTTGGCAGGGTCTTTTAAATTAAAAGAAGAGTCACTCAGGGACATTTTTGTGATATAATTAATTGTTATGTAAAAAAACAGGGTAATACAATGTCCAAGATTAAGTTTTACATTGAAAGAATAAAGGCCGGAAGACTGAAGTCCATGTGGGCTCAGACTAAATGGATATACGGATATGCCAAACATTATTTCTGGCATATGCTTTTTTATACCGTTTTGGGCATGGTAGGTGTAGGCGTTTCATTACTGCTCGGCCTTGTTTCCAGAGACATGGTTGATATCATCACTGGTCATAAAACAGGCGAAATCATCAAGTATTTCGTAATGATGGTTGTATACAATGTTGTTTCTCTGGTTTTCACTCAGATAACAAATTATATTTCTTCATATATCAGCATGAAGGTTGATGCCGAAATAAAGGCAGATATCTTTTCGAAAATTCTGGTTACCGACTGGGAATCCTTAACTTCTTATCATACGGGAGATTTGCTTGTAAGATGGAGTTCTGATGCAAGCAATATTTCTGCGGGAGTACTTAATTTCCTTCCGAATGTCGTGATTTATGTTGTAAGATTTATCTCGGCATTTGCCATGATTATTTACTTCGATCCGTCATTTGCGGTCTTTGCGTTTTTAGGTCTTCCCGTGAGCTTTATTCTCTCAAGAACACTTATGAGAAGAATGGTTAAAAATAACGAGAGAAGCGCAATGATGAGCGCAAAGATGTCGGGATTTAACCAGGAAGCGTTTTCAAACATTCAGACCATAAAAGCATTCGACTTAATAAAACTTTATGTGGAAAATCTGAAGTCTCTTCAGAAAGATTATATTTCCATGAAACTGGAATTTCAGAGAATGTCAATCTGGACTTCGGTTCTGTTTTCCACAGTCGGAATGCTGGTTTCGTATTCCTCGTACGGATGGGGAATTTACAGAGTATGGAGCGGTGCCATTACATACGGTACCATGACCATGTTCTTAGGTCTTTCGGGTTCACTCACCGGAGCCATGAATAACCTTACTTCAATAGTTCCTTCAATCATAAGTCTGACTACATCGGCAGGGCGTCTGATGGATATTGTAGAAATGCCGAGAGAAGATTATTCCAATGAAGATGCTGCAAAAGCATTCATGGAAAAATACAAAAACGAAGGTATCAGTCTTAAGATATCCGATGTTACCTATAAATACAAATCAGGCGTTGTAAATGTCTTTGAGAATGCTTCGATGTACGCACATCCTCATGAGATAGTTGCACTTGTCGGTCCTTCGGGCGAAGGAAAGACAACAATGCTTCGAATTCTTTTATCGCTTATATTCACTCAGGAAGGCAGTGCTACGATTTATAATGGCATGGAAGAGAATGAAAGCAGTGAATATATGGAACTTGATCCTTCTGCCAGAAAGATGTTTTCATATGTTCCTCAGGGAAATACTTTGTTTTCAGGTACCATTGCCTACAATATGCGAAGCGTAAAACCCGATGCTACTGATGAGGAAATAATTGATGCATTAAAGATAGCATGTGCATGGGAATTTGTCGAAAAGCTTCCCGAGGGAATTAACAGTGAGATAAAAGAACGTGGCGGCGGATTCTCAGAAGGTCAGGCACAGAGACTTTCGATTGCAAGAGCAATTATTAGAAAATCTCCGATACTTCTTTTAGACGAAGCAACCAGTGCTCTCGATGTTAAGACCGAGAGAAGACTGCTTAAAAACATTATGAAGGATGAATATCCGAGAACCTGTATAGTTACGACACACAGACCTACGGTTTTGACTATCTGCAACAGGGTCTATGAAATAAAAGACAAAAAACTCAATGTACTTGATGATATTGAAATCGACAAGCTCATAAGAGATTTTTAATTGGTTTACATAAAATATTATTTGACAGGAAAGATATAAAATGGAAAACAAAAAAGAAGGCTTTGGAAGTAAACTTGGATTTATATTTGCGGCAGCAGGTTCTGCTGTAGGTTTGGGAAATATCTGGAGATTCCCTTATCTGGCAGCAAAATACGGAGGAGGAATATTTCTTTTAGTTTACATAATATTGGCGGTGACATTCGGTTTCTCTCTGATGATTACCGAAATCGCATTAGGCCGTAAAACAGGAAAGTCCGTTATCGGAGCGTATAAAGAAGCTGATAAAAGATTCTCGTTTTTAGGAGTAATAGCAGCTTTAGTTCCTTTTATCATAACTCCTTATTACTGCGTAATCGGCGGATGGGTACTTAAATACCTGACAGTTTTTGCTACAGGATTTGGAAAAACTGCCGCAGATGAAGGAGATTTCTTTACCGGATTTATCGGCACATGGTTCCAGCCCACATTATTCTTTGTATTATTTGCGCTTATTACCGCGCTTGTAGTTGTTTTCGGAGTGCAGAAGGGTATTGAACTTATAAGTAAGATTCTGATGCCGATTCTCCTTGTACTGATAATAGGTATAGCCATTTATACAATGACGATTCCCGGCGCACTGGACGGACTTAAATACTATGTTCTTCCAAACTTCAAAGGCTTTACTTTTTCGATGTTTTTAAAGACGCTTATAGCGGCCATGGGACAACTTTTCTATTCAATGTCGCTTGCTATGGGCATTATGGTTACATACGGCTCATACATGAGAAAAGAGGACTCTCTCGAGGGTTCCGTCAGACAGATAGAGATATTCGATACAGCGGTTGCTATTCTTGCAGGTATGATTATCGTTCCCGCGGTATTCGCATTCAGCGGCGGTAACTCGGAAGCGTTAAATGCAGGCCCGAGTCTTATGTTTGTGACACTTCCGAATGTGTTTGAGACTATGAAGGGCGGTCAGATAGTAGGAACATTATTCTTTGCTCTGGTTGCGCTTGCTGCTCTGACTTCATCGATTTCTCTTCTGGAAACCATAGTATCCATTGTATGTGAGAGATTCAAACTTAAAAGAGTCACGGGAACAATTATCTGCTTCTTGTTCGTAATTGTAATCGGTCTTACTTCTGTATTCGGCTACAGCATTTGGGACAAAGTAAAAATATTCGGATATCAGTTCTTAGACTTCTACGATTTCATTTCAAACAACGTAATTATGCCTGTCGTATCGCTTCTTACATGTGTACTGATCGGATATTTTGTTAAGACAAAATTCGTGGAAGAAGAAGTTTTGTACGGCGAAAAGAAATTCGGCGCCAAGGGCCTTTACAAGGTAATGATCCTTGCAGTCTGCCCCGTATGCATGATAGTAATTCTTATAAGCAATTTATTCTTAAGTCTGTAATTTGAAAATATAAAAGCACCTCTTTTGCGGAGGTGCTTTTTTATGATTTTGCTTTGTGTATCAGTTTTCCGATTGGCTTTCGGAAAGGCAGTAAGAAAAGCCATACCTGCCAAGAAAGAAAATAAAAGAAATTGTTGGTTTTTATCTTCTTGCCCTTATGGTAAAAGGCGGTCATAATACCGTAAATTTGCGAAATATCAAGCGGTCCTTCAACAACCGATTCGTTATCGCCCACAAAGTATATTTTATCGTCTTTTTTCTTATAGACACGATGAAGAATCAGCTTATTGTTCTTTCTTCTGTATAAAAGAACATCGCCTCTTTTTATTTTATGATCTCTTAACGGAGAGATAATGACTTCATCCCTTTCGGGCACAATAAGAGGGTACATACTGTAGCCCTGAGGATGCAGCTGAACGCTCTTGTTTTCGGATAATAAATCCACTATTTTAATTTTCTCTGAAAGATTATTGTCCATCATTATTTCACTCAATTAAGGCAATTAAGGGTACGTTTATGACCAATGACATTGTAGCATTTTTGAAGTGGCAATGCTATAATTATTGCAAATAAAGAAGCGAGGAATTTATGCTTAGAAACGATTCTTTTTACTTAAAGAGAATAGCAGACGTCCCCTATATTTTACCTGTAGGCCAGATGGTTGCAGACCATATGAGGGGCGTAAAAATAAATGAGACCGGAGTTTTTATCTGGGAATGCCTTAAGGATGATATTTCCAAAGAAGAACTTTACGAAAAGTGTTTTGAATATTATGAAGCTTCAGAGGATGAGAAAGAAGAAGTAAAAGCGGGATGTGATGAGTTTTTAAAATATCTTGATTCGCTCTTTATGATCATAAAAGATAAAACCTCTGAAGAAACCGATACAGCTGAAGAAGTTAAAGAAAGATTTTCACCTTATAAAAATCTTGATTTCATAAAATCAGTCGGAATAGCAAATATAAAAATCGGCTTTTACGGAGACGGAAGCTGCCTTACCGATAATTTCGATGCATTTGTTATTAAAAGCGACGGAGCAGACGATTTAAGGTTGGAAATAGTACATGATACACCCGAAAGCCTTAAAGGAAAAGAAATCGTAAAAGACGCAGCTGTAGAAACCACTGAATGTGCGGACAGATATATTTTAAGATTTCCCGAATCTGAAAAGATTATCGAATGTCACTTAAGCAAAAAAGGAAACCTTGCAAGGTTTTATATAAAAAATGATTTGGATGAGGCCGAAAAAGAACTATTATTCCATGCGATAAGAACCGTATTTCTTTACAAAGCGCTCTTAAAAGGAATAGTTGCGGTACACTCGGCATCAATACTTTATAAAAACTGTGTATGGCTTTTCTCAGCCGGCGCCGGAACCGGCAAATCCACACACGCAAGGCTCTGGACGGAACTCTTTGATGTAAAGGACGTAAACGGAGATTTAAATCTTTTAGGATATAAAGACGGAAAGAGCGTTGTATACGGACTTCCGTGGTGCGGAACCAGCAATACATTCGATGTAAATACATATAAACTCGGCGGTGTGATTTTACTTAAGAGAAATAAAGATAACTTCACCGAAGATTTACAGGAAGACGAGAAAGAACTTTTATTACAGCAGAGAATCATATCTCCTTCGTGGGATACAAATCTTCTGGATAAGCAGTTTGAAATAGTTGAAAACATCATAAAAAACAAAGCAGTTGTTGCAAGGCTTAACTGTACACCGGATTATGAAGCGGCAATTGTAATGAAAGAATATATCGATAAAATAATCGTATAGAAAAGAAAAGGTAATGTTTAAATCGAAAGGAGGATTTGTTATGATCGGTTTAATAGGTTTGAATTGGTTCAATCAGAACAACACTGTTGGCAGAGATTTATGGGCTATGGCGCTTAATGAAGGCGGCGGAAATCCCGGGATGAAACACAATCCCATCTATGTGAAAGAGAGCAATGAATCCGCCACAGAAACAATTGAAGAAATAACAGAAGCAGATTCCTTTGACGAATAAGCTTCAGGAGGTTTAATAATGGAATTTTTACTTTTAAACGGAAGCGGTATCAATGATGTGTTAGCAAATATTGAAACCGGACTTAATTCCGCGAACAACTCGGCGTTTTCCGTATACGGAATATTTGCTGCTTTTGCGGGAATGCTCGGAATTAGTATCTGGGTTTTGGGAATTATAGGTGCAATCATTTCATCGATATTCGGATTTATTTTGTTAATCTTAGAATATCTTCTTCCTGCCATTGCACTCTATAAACTGGCTAAAAAAGCAGGATATAAATATCCCTGGCTTGGGTTTATTCCGTTTGCCCAGACATATCTGGAATTCGTCCTGCCGCGTAGGGAATTTAACCTTCTTGTTAAGACCAAGAAACGTAATTACATGGGAATTGCTTTCCTTGTACTTTCATTATTCGGAACCAGCATTATTGTTGCATTAAATGTTGTTCCCGCAGTAGGACAGCTTTTGGATCTTCTTTTACCTATCGTGCTTATGGCGATGGCATGGCGTAAAAAATACGATATGCTCGTTACTTTCAGAAGTAAGGAACTTGCAATTCCGATTTCGATTATCAGTATTTTTGTTCCCTGGCTTTACACCATCGTTCTGATCTTCTCGATGAATCAGGAACCTGAGTACGGCGTAGGAAATTACTATAACGTTTATATGGAAGATCATTAAATATTTGTTTTGTGATGTTTATGGAATTTCGTCGGCGGTCTGACTGCCGGCGAAATTTCCTTGTTTAAAAATATACTTGTTTAAAGGTTTAGGCATGAAAAAAGGCGACAGTTTTGAAGGATATGTAACTAAATATGATTTTCCGAATGTCGGACATGTTGAAGTTTCAAACGAGAACGGGACTTATGACATTAAGATTAAGAACGCAATCATCGGACAGAAGATAAGAGGCACGGTAAATAAAAAGAAACACGGCCTTCTGGAAGCAAGACTTGAAGAAGTAATCGAGAGAGCACCCGAAGAAACTGCCGATCCCTGTCCGCATTTTAAGGAATGCGGCGGATGTACATATCAGACATTTCCTTACGAAAGCCAGCTTAAAATAAAAGAGAAGCAGATTATCGATATGTTAAAAAAGTCCTTAGGTGACAATGCTTCAGATATCGATAATGCATACGAAGGAATATTAGGAAGTCCGGACAGAAGCGAATACAGAAACAAAATGGAGTTTTCATTCGGCGACGAATACAAGGACGGCCCTTTGGCACTCGGTATGCATAAAAGAAACAGTACTTTCGATGTTGTTAATACATTTGAATGCAGAATAGTGGATGAGGATTACAGAAGGATTCTTAAAACCACTTTTGAATATTTTACGAGGTTAAATATTCCCTATTATCACAAGATGAAACATGAAGGCGTGCTTCGTCATTTATGCGTGAGAAAGGGCAGAAAATCAGGCGAAATACTTGTGTTCCTTGTAACTTCTTCGCAGTGGAGTAATAAGTATTCCAAAGAAGAGTGGGACAGAATTCTCGAAGCCTGGAAGAATGAATTATTAGGCATAGAAACAAAAGGTAAATTTGCGGGTATTCTGCATATTAAGAACGATTCGCTTGCAGATGCGGTTATAGATGAAGGAAGTACTGTTCTTTACGGAAAGGATTTTTTTGAAGAGGAACTGCTTGGTCTGAATTTTAAAATTTCTCCGTTTTCTTTCTTCCAGAACAATTCGCTTGCGGCCGAATTATTGTATTCCAAAGTTAAGGAATATCTTTTATCCGGTGTTGACGGAAAACCTGTTGTATATGATTTGTATACGGGCACGGGAACCATTGCCCAGCTTGTATCGGAAGCCACAAGCAAGACCATAGGCGTAGAAATTGTTGAGGAGGCCGTAGAGGCTGCGAAGATAAGTGCGAAGAGAAACGGTATAGATAACTGTGAATTCATCGCAGGGGACGTTTTAAAGTGTTTAGAGGGCATTGATACTCTGCCTGACTATATAATACTCGATCCACCGCGTGACGGAATCAATCCGAAGGCTCTGGAAATTATACTTAATTACGGTGTTAAAAGAATAGTATATGTATCCTGCAAGCCTTCAAGTCTGGCGAGAGATATATCTGCATTTTATGAGAAAGGCTATAAACTTGAAAAGATGTGCTTAACGGATTTGTTCCCAAGCACATATCACTGCGAAACGGTTTGTCTTCTGACAAAATAAAAATAACCTGTCCCGGTTAAAGGACAGGTTTTATTTTTTATTTTGGTGTACAGCTTAAATATACTGTATTGTCTTCCTCATTGGCATTATCGGATAAGTCTCTTGCACGTATAAGGAAGTAGTAAGTCTCGCCTGATGTAAGACCTGTTATAGTATCCTGATTAGGATAAACTCCTTCGCCTACGCCGTTTTCATATCCGGAACCGACTCCGTTAACAAGCTCTTTGCAAAGTGCTTTGCTCAACGAAGGATCGTTTTCAAAATCAAAAGGTTCGGTCTGGTAATAGAGCATGTATTTAACATGATTCTTATCCATTGCGACATCCCAGCGAACTGTGACTCCGCCGTTAACGGCTACAGCTTCCTGAATACCTATTCTGGGATCGGGTGCTTCAAACGGATAAGTGGTTGAATCATTGTAAGTGCTGGTCCAGACAGGAGCGGTTGTATCTTCCTTTTCCTCATGATCTATTACAAAGTCGTTAACCATAGTAACGCTTCCGTCGGTAATATAATGCATGAATCCGGCTTCTTCGGCGATATTCATATCTTCTAAAAGAACCGAAAGGCCTGCTTCGGAATTGTTGTACAAAGTGTCTTTAAGCTCGTATTCTGCGGGACCCTCCGCATATCCTAATGAAAGAACCTGGAAACCGTCCGGACGTGAAGCTTCCGCAACAAGTCTCGGTGCATAATTGTAACGGTTGTCTGACGAATAACCTTCATAGAAAAGTACATCGGTATTCGAATCCAGATGATAACTTTCGAACATTACATAATCCACGTACTGACGGGGATTGTATTTGTAATGAGGAAGAGCAGGATTGTAAAAGAAAATTCCGCGGTTCTGAAGGATAAGTTTATCCGGATAAGTATTTTTAAGAAGTGCACAAAAATCTTTAACACCGGTGCCTGTCCATTCGAATCTTGTCATATTGTAACTTGTTTCGTTTGTATATCTGTTGGGAGCAGCGGTATCGATTGTATCGAGGAAAACTCCGTCACATCCGAGACCTCTGCCGTAATCGTCGGAAAGGATTTCCTTAAGTCCCGGAACTTCGTCTTCACCGTCTATCGTCATATTATCAAGTACTTCAAACCAGGCGGGATCACCGATGTTGGTAAAAGCACAGTTAAATACAGGGTTGATATCGGGCTTGCCGTCATGATTGTTATCATCCAGATAATAGGATGCATAGCCTGTGCCGGCGGGAGAAGGGTTACCCATAGGGTCTACTCCGTCAAGAGATTCGGTACCTTCAGGTCTCGGATCCACACGGGGACCTGTTCCGTCACCTGTAAATCTTGAATCATCAAGCATTTCTTCGGGTGTCATGTATGCGGTTCTTAAATCTTCACCGATAGCAATATAACCTAGAACTTTTGTACCGCTTGAACGGATTTCCTGAACCTGTTCTCTTGTGATATTACCCATTTTAGGATGTAAGATTACTACTTCATACTGTTTGGCCTCTTCAATGATGTCATCGTTTAAGACGCCGTAGTAAATCATGTATGACTGTTTGGTTTCATAAGAGAAATCATGTGTTCCGGGAGCATAACCGTATGTCTTAACCGGCTCCGAGGGAGTAGTTACGATGGTTGTGCCGGCGGTAGGATCGCTGTTATAGTAATCGTACTCCTCGGGCTCAAACAGTTCGCATGCCGTGGGAGCTAAAAAAGACAACAGCAAAAAAAGGGCAATGATTGATTTGCGTTTCATTAAAAAATCTCCGATTTAATAATCATTAAGGTGTGAGATGTGAAGGGCCTCTGAAGAGGAACATTGCTTCTTTTATGTTAAGTCCTAAAAGAAGCATGGTAAGTCTGTCGATACCAAGGCCGAATCCACCGTGAGGAGGACATCCGTATTTAAAGAATTCAAGATAGAATTTAACGTCTTCGGTAAGTCCCTTTTCGTCAGCCTGAGCCTTTAATACATCATATCTGTGCTCGCGCTGTGCACCTGTTGTAATTTCAACACCTCTCCAGATAAGGTCGTAACCCTGAGGAACGCCCTTGTCGTCACGCATGTGATAGAAAGCTCTCTTTTCTGCGCTGTAATCGGTGATGAAAAGGAATTCGTGGTTATAATGTTTCTTTACCCACTGGTAGCTTAAACGTTCTGCATCTGTAGTCAGATCGCCTTTTTCCGAATCGGGAACAGTATATCCGTACTCTTTTTCGAGTGCATCATAAAGATCTGCAAGCTTTACTCTGGGGAAAGGAGTGGTGGGAACGATAACCTCTGCGTCGAATTCTTCGGTAGAGAAGAGTTCTTTGATTTTATCGCCGTATTTTTCCTTAACCTTTGTAAGTGCATATGTAATTAAATCTTCCTCCATTTTCATTACATCTTCACATCCGTTGATGTATGAAAACTCAAGGTCGAAACATGTGAATTCTGTAGCATGCTTGCTGGTAAAAGATTTCTCTGCTCTGAAAACAGGACCTACTTCGAAGATCTTTTCAAAACCTGAAGCCATAGCCATCTGTTTGTAGAACTGAGGGCTCTGTGCAAGATAAGCGTTCGGAAGGTTGTAGTTTGGGAAGTAATCAAGTCTGAAAACATCCGCACCTGATTCCGATGCTGCTGCAATAAGCTTGGGAGTATGAATTTCGATGAATTCCTTGTTAAGTAAGAATTCACGAAGGGCAGCGGTAAGAGTGGTCTGAGCCTTGAACATAAGCTGGTTTCTTTCTGTACGAAGGTCAATCCATCTGTATTCGATTCTCTGATCTATGGAAGAACGCTCAACAGCTGCTTTTTTCTTGGTAGCGGGAATATATTCTCTGGCAATGGGAAGTGCAGCGGCAACAGATTCGATTTCGATGTTTGACGGAATGATTTCAACTCCGCCAAGTTTTACGAAATCGCTTAAAAGCACTTTACCGGTTACTCTGACAACTGTATCGGGAGTGATTTTGCTTAATGTTTCTTCCCAGTCGGGATGGAGTTCTTTTTCGATAGTAACCTGAACTCTTCCCGTAATATCTTTAAGTACAAGAAAAGCCATTGCCTTGCCGTCTCTGTAGTTGTCTACAAAACCTGCAAGGGAGACTTCCTTGTCTGCATAATCCTTAACATTTTCAATGTAAATACGTTCCATTAAATAACCTCTTTTCAAGAAAATTTTACCTTTAATAGTGTAAAACCCTATTGAATAAAAGTCAACCAAAGGAAAAGCGATAAATATAAGAAAAAATATATTTTTTTTATGATTTGTGTTATCATTACTGTGTATGCAAAGTAAGGAAGATTTTTAGTTGCATTTATTGTTTTTTGAGTGTAAAACGGGCATTTAAGTAGGGCAAAAATATGTATAAAAGCCGAAAAGCTGCATTTATAATCGGCGCAATCGTTTTTGTATTGATTGCAGCCGGATTTATCTTTCTTTTTATTCGTGTAAAAAATACACCTGAGATTACTGTTGTTCAGACCGTGGACGATACAAAAAACAAAGGGGATTTGTATGTCGAAATGCCCATCATCAAAAGCTGGAACGACAGCGGATTTCATGCAAATCAGTACGGCGCCACTCTTTACAACAATACTTATAACAATGTAAAAGACTGGTCAATCACACTCTCATTTCCCAACAACGCCAAAGTAAACGATTCGTGGAACATATCGCTTTATGAAAATGAAGACGGTACGGTAACGATTATCAATACACCCAATCAGGGCTTTAACGACATTATCGAACCAAAGGATTTTATTACTTTCGGTTTTATTCTTTTTTCAAATTCCGATGAAGAAATAACCGATTTTGTCATCAAAGCCACACCCGAAGCAAAGATAACGGATTATCCGCTTTATTATATTTTGCTTTTTATGATATTTATAAATATCGTTTTTCTGTCGATAAATATTGCGGTGGTAATAAAAGATCACCAGTACAAAGTCAGGACCGAGCATGACCGTAAAATCATCATTCAGTCGATGAAGACCTTTACTAACTTTATCGATGCGAAGGATAAATACACGAGAGGTCATTCGATACGTGTAGGCTTTTACACCAAAAAAATTGCCGAAAAAATGGACTTTGATGAGGATGAACTTGACAATATCTATTACATCGCACTTCTGCATGATGTAGGAAAGATTAATATTTCCGATTCGATATTAAACAAGCCCGGCAAACTGGATGAAGAAGAAAGAAACATAATTGAGACGCATACCACAAACGGTGCACAGATACTAAAAGATTTTAACTCCGTGCCTCATATAGTCGAAGGCGCGAGGTACCATCACGAAAGATACGACGGCAATGGATATCCCGAGGGACTCGCGGGCGAGAACATTCCGCTTGTTGCCAGAATTATCTGCGTAGCCGATGCTTTTGATGCGATGAATTCCGACAGATGTTATCGTAAAGCATACCCCATGGAAAGAATCGTAAAAGAACTAAAAGAGGGTGCCGGCAAACAGTTTGATCCAGAAGTGGTAAAAGTGATGCTTGAACTGATAGAAGAAAATGTGTTCTACGGTATCGGAAAAGAAGATAACGAAGAATAATGTGTATAAAGGAATTTTTTAGGAGGTCAAATGCTTAAGAGATTTTTAAAGACAACCAAGGGAAAAGTTACCGCGATTTGTTCGGGAGTGGCTTTGGTTGCCGTCGTGGCAGCGGTTGCCGTAATGCTTATTCTTAACAATAACAAATACAGAAGTATTTCTGTAGCCGATGTAAAAGGAATTGTTAATATAATCGGTCAGAAAAACAATGGTCAGGCATACAAAGGACAGCGTCTTTTTGACGGTGATGACGTTTCCGTGATGGAAGATTCCGAACTTACGCTTTGTCTTAACAACGATAAGTATGTATATGCCGACGAAAACACGCATTTTAAACTTGAAGCAGCATCATCAAAGCAGGGCAACAAGTTAAAGATAGTTCTTGATAAAGGTTCCGAATTAAATGTTCTTACCGCAAAACTCGGAGACGGAGATACCTATCAGGTTGATACTCCGAACTCCACAATGTCTGTAAGAGGTACAAGATTCAGAATGACCGTTTATACAGGAGATGACGGATATACTTATACACTGCTTGAGGTTCAAAGCGGTATTGTACTTGCGCAGTTAAAGACCTTAACGGGCGAGTATAACGGAGTTGAAAAAGAATTCTTCGCAGGCCAGAGCGCACTTATCAGAGGTGGAGATGATTTCTCTGAATTCGTGCTTTCCGAAGAGCAGGAAGAAGTATGGTTCCTTGATTACAACAGTCTTCCTTCGGAAGCTGTACCCAGATTAATTGAACTTCTAAAAGAGGGTGAAGAACTTGAAGCAGCAGCTAAAGAGGCAGAAGAGAAGGCTGTAACGGATACTGACGAAAAAGATAAGAATCAGGTTGCCGAAAAAGATACAGATAAAGACGCCGACAAGGATAACGATGCGGATAAAGATGCGGACAAGGATTCGAAGGACAAAGATTCCAAGGATAAGGACGCTAAGGATTCCAAGGACAGCAAGGATAAAGATGCAAAAGACAGTAAGGATTCCAAGGATAATAAGGATTCCAAAGATAACAAAGACAATAAAGAAACTTCAGATAATACCCCGCAGACAGTAAATAACGACAGCAATAACAATAATACGACGAATAATGACAACGGAAACAATAACCAGCAGACTGCTCACACTCATACCTGGGTAGAAGTTATTGATAAACAGGCTACATGCGGTGAAGATGGTAGCAAGCATCAGGAATGTTCTTCCTGTGGAGAAAAGCAGGCCTCTGTATCTATTCCTGCAACAGGAAATCATAGCTGGACCGAAGTGATTGATAAAGCAGCAACCTGTGCTGCAAGCGGAACAAAGCATGAGGAATGTTCGGTTTGCCATGCGAAACAAAAAGAGAATACACAGATTGCTGCAACAGGAAATCACAGTTGGACAGAGGTTATTGATAAGGAAGCAACATGTGTGGCTACCGGAACAAAGCATCAAGAATGCTCGGTTTGCCATGAAAAGAAAGCTTCGGAAACAATTCCTGCAACCGGAAAACACAGTTATTCATGGGTTACAGTTAAAGATTCAACTTGTTCAGCTGAAGGTTCAAAGATTTATACATGTTCTGGTTGCGGAGATACAACTGATAAAGATGTAATTCCTAAAAAAGAACATAATTTTGAATGGATACCAGATCCTGATTCCACATGTACTTCAATAGGCATGAGGTATCACAGATGTACAAAGTGTGGCTATACGGATGATCAAGTCAGTATAGGCTATAAAGAACATAATTATGTCGATAAATACTATGATATGGATGATCCCGGAGGCGGAAGCGGAAAGATAAGACATCATTGGAATGAATGTACAGAGTGTGGTACTGTAGAACCGTATAGTGAACATGACGAGCCGATTTCTTAAAGTGTATGAACTATTTAAATAACTGCTAAAACAATTTAACTTATGTAAAGGAGACAAAGAAATGTCGAACAGTAATTCATCAGATGCATTAGCCGTATTATTTGCGGGCGGAGCATCAATATTATTTATCATTTTCTGGATACTTTATGCGATTATTTTAATTGCAATAGTAACGATTCTGATAATCAGTATGTGGAAATTATTCGTAAAAGCGGGACAACCCGGATGGGCAAGTATAGTTCCGGTTTATAATTTCTGGGTGCTCTGTGATATGGTATTCAACAATAATATTATGTGGTTTATATTCATCTTTATTCCGTTCCTTAATTTTGTTTCAATGATAGCCATGATGATAGGAATGGCCAAGACATTCGGAAAAGGTACGGGATTTGCAATATTAACCATATTCTTCTACATTGTAACATTCCCGATTCTTGCGTTCGGAAAAGCTACATATGATCCGACTAAGAAAATCTGTTAAACTTTTAAAACCCTGATTGCGGAGAAAATATGTCCAAAATAATCGGAATCGATCTTGGAACCACAAACAGTCTTGTGACTGTCTGGGAAGACGGAAAAGCCGTATGCATACCCAATGCATACGGTGATTTTCTTACGCCCAGCGTCGTGAGTTTTGACGGCGAAGAAGTGATAGTCGGCAAAGCGGCCAAAGAAAGACTTATCACCGCACCCGACGATACAATCGCTTCTTTTAAGCGTAATATGGGCAGGAAAACTCTTCTTAAGAACAAGTTCACTGCAGCGGAGCTTTCTTCTTTTATACTTAAAAATCTCAAGGCGGATGCGGAGAGATACTTAAAAGAAGAGGTGAGTGAGGCTGTTATAAGTGTTCCGGCTTATTTTGATGATAAGGCCAGGAAAGCTACCAAACTCGCGGGAGAACTCGCAGGGCTCACTGTTAATCGTATAATTAACGAACCGTCAGCAGCAGCATTAGGGTATCTTAAAAACACCGAAAAAGGCCGTGAATTAAGCGGAGATTTTGATAATCACAAACTGCTCGTGTTTGACTTTGGCGGCGGTACGCTCGATGTGTCATTGCTTGAAACATTTGAAAATGTCGTGGAGATAATATCAGTCAGCGGTGACAATATGCTAGGCGGCATCGATTTTGATAAGGCAATTGCAATTAACTATATTAAGAGCCTGGATAAGGATCCGGCTCAGATTAAACCGCAGGATTTCAACATTATCCTTGAGGATGCCGAGGCGCTTAAGAGGAAATTAAGCGAGAAAAAAAAAGCGAGTGTCAAGGTCAATGCAAAGGGCTACAAGGGCATTATGTCCCTTACGATGAAGGAATTCGCCGCTCTTTCGGCTCCGATATTCAAGAAAATATATGTTCCGATTCAAAATGTATTAAGAGATTCGGGCAACAAACCCGAAGACATCGACGAAGTAATCGTAGTCGGTGGCTCGGGCAAAATGCCCATAGTGCAGCAGTATTTAAAGCACATTCTGAAAAAAGACAAGCTCTACGTATACGATCCTGATAAAATTGTCGCTCTCGGAATGGGCGTTTATGCCGGCATCAAAGAGAGAGACGAGGATGTAAAAGACGTGATTTTAACCGATGTTGCGCCTTTTTCACTCGGAATATCGACTGTGAATTACACCAATCCCGAAAAGCCGCTTTCATCTTTTATCATACCCCGTAATACCGCGCTTCCTGCATCGAGAACACATCCGTATACAGTGCTTTATGACGGACAGGGCATCATAAAAGTGGATATTTTCCAGGGCGAGGAAATGTATGCCGAGGAAAACAGGCAGATAGGCAGCTTCGAGGTCAACCTTCACGGATTAGGCAAAGAAGGCATGCTTACTTACATTACATTCACTTATGATTTAAACGGATTCCTCATTGTGAATGTTGATATCCCCGACCTTGAGATGACGCAGGAAGAGCTCTTCGTTGACAACGAACTGGGCCTTGACGAAGAGACGATTAAGACAAAAGTCGAGCAGCTTAAAGGTCTTAAACTGGTGTCTTACGAGGACGAGGAAAACTTAAGAATCATCGAATGGGGCAAGAAACTTTTCGTACAGTGCCCCGATAATATTAAACGTGAGATTTCCAAGAAAATACTTTTCTTCGAGAGCAAGCTCGCCGAGGACAGATACGAGGCTATAAAGCTCAGAAAATACCTTAAAATGTATTTTCTTAACATAGAGATGACGATACTTAAGAATCTGCTCGAAAATTACGAGTACGACGATTCGTGGCTCGATGAGGAAACCAGGGAGACCGACGAATCCTTCAAACGCTGGGAAGAGGATCATAAGAATGATAAAGAATGAGTTTGAAAGTCTTTTTGCCATCCTTGGCCTGGCTCCAACCAATGACTTGAAAGCGATTCGAAAAGCCTACTCCAAAATGTCGGCTAAATATCATCCCGAAGAAAATCCCGAGGAATGGAAGAAGATACACAATGCTTTCAAGAGCCTGACAGAAATTCTTAATGATGAAAAAGGTATGGAGGAACTGGCTCAGATCGCTTTTTCGGAAATACTAGATACGCCTAAAGAAAAGAATGCATATTATCACGTAAAAGGTCAAAAGGCAGAAGAGCTGGAAAAAGAAGCGGATATCTCGATTGAATCTTTTCTGTCAAAAGATAATTATTCTTTTTATCGTTTCTGGGATAATCTGGCCGAAAAAACCGCTGAAGAAATTGAGTCGGATGATGAAGCCGAAAAGGCCTTCTGGGCAGATATATTAAGTATCATGCCTGAGGAAAAAGAACCTGAAGACAAAGCAGAGGCTGACAGGAAGAGGAAGGAACGCGATGATCTTGAGTTTTTTGCGGGACTGGTCAAAAAGGCATACGCCGAGGACCCATGGCTTCCCGACAAGACTGTTCTGACTCTAAAGAGCATGAACGAATTCATGACACATCCGCTGTACCGGGATATGCTTAGAAACAGTAAATTTCTTCCGATGCTTATAGAAACCTTAAGAGGAAGATATATTGAAAATGATCTAAAAAAAGCACTTCTTGAAGACATTGTAAAAGCAAAGGAAGGAAGTCCCGATGATTCATTAAACATCTTTTATGATGAATTGAAATCGGTTATATGTGAATATAATTACAAGGAAAGGCGTTACCGGCCGACCGGTACCATGATAGCCTTATCGCGTGCTGCAGACCGAATTAAAGCATCGCGAAAGAAATAATAAATTTTAAAAACCTATTTACAAATATAAAATTAAGTGTTATAACTGTATCAGTACGAGTGATACAGTTATTTTTTTAGATACAGACAAAATGACTGCGAAATATATAAGTTTTACGAAAGGATATAACATGTTTCATATTGATAACAAAAGTTCAAAAGCAATATATGAACAGATAACAGAACAGATGAAATATCATGTTTTATGCGGTAATTTAAAACCGGGAGATGCCATTCCTTCGGTCAGAAAATTAGCACTTGACTTAAATATAACTCCCGGAACGGTTGCCAAAGTTTATCAGGAGTTGGAGCGCGAAGGAATTATCGAGACCATCCGCGGAAAGGGCACTTTTATTGCCGAGAAGATTGAATTGAAACCCGATGAAGGGAAACTTTCAATGGTCAAAAAAGATTTAAAATCCGCCATTCTTGAACTTAAAATGATGGGTTATTCAAAGGATGATGTAACAAGCCTCGTAAAGAATCTGTATAAGGAGATGGAAGTATGATTAAGATTAACGATGTTACCAAAAGATATGAAAAGAAAACCGCCGTTTCCAATGTTTCGCTTCAAATTGACAAAGGACAGATTCACGGCCTGATTGGTGAAAACTCTGCCGGCAAGACAACGCTTATTAAATGTATTGTGGGAATATATACGCCCGATGAAGGAAGTATCACTTTAGACGGTAACGATGTATACGACAATTTGGATGCCAAGAAACGAATAGCCTATGTCGGAGACTATGCACAGTTTGTGCCTTTTTACACTGTGGCAAGTGTGCTTAAAATGTATACGAGATTTTACGATACTTTCAGTATTGAAAAGTTTAATAAGTATAACGAGATATATAACATACCCCTTAAATCCGTTGCTAACAACTTATCCAAAGGTCAGAAAATGAGACTTAATATAATGCTTGAGATGGCTAAAGGAGCGGAGTACATCATTATGGACGAACCGGCATCAGGGCTTGATCCTATTGCGAAAACGCAGTTTTTCGATATGCTTATCCGCGAGGTCGAGGAAAACGGCACCGGTATTTTTATCAGTTCACACAATTTACAAAGTCTTGAGAAAATTTGTGATGTAATAACCGTCATGCATCAGGGAGAGATTGAAAGCAATGTGGCGGTCAATGAACTTAAGAGCAAGATTAAACGTGCTCAGGCTGTGTTTGAAAAAGGCGTATCGGATGAAGATCTTGTAAACGCGGGATTTGAACATGTATCGCATACAGGCAGCATTTATACCATGAATTCAAAGGAAGACGAGGAAAGCATAAAAGAAAAGCTGAAGACTCTCGGTGCATCTTTTATCGAGGTTACGGATCTGTCACTGGAAGAGTATTTCATTGCTCTCGGTGAGAACAAAGAACAATAACAGGAGAAGCCTATGAAAAACTATGGTAAATATATTCGCGAAACATTAGGATTCTGGATAATCACACTTGTTACTGCTTTTTCCTATACGGTGTTTGCGACCAATTACAATTTATCACTCGGCTTTCCCGAGGGACTTGCGGATAATCCCGCGAAATACCTCTCGGATAATTTTACCAACGCAAATGATCTGGCGAAATACTTGAGGAGCGCTTTTTTACCTGCCACGAATACCATGCTTCATCTTGATGCAACAAATGCCATAGGAAGCCTTGTTATAATGATTCTTTTCATTATGATAT
>JAEEOJ010000080.1 GCA_016284175.1 Lachnospiraceae bacterium
AATCCTAAAAGATACAGCATGATAAAACCGATTTTCTTTTGAAGCAGTGCACCTGTAAGTGCTCCCAAAAGACTTCCCGCAAAGGATACCGAAAGGAGCTGAACGAGAAGGATTAACATCATTTCTTTTATGGTATATCCGCCTGCCTCCATAATGCCGGTATTTCGCATATTATCCATGATAAAATTTTTGACCGAAAAATCGATTACAACCAGTGCAACCACGAAGACGATAACTGCGAACACAAGTATGATCGCTATAAACATAAAGGGGAGAATCATACTGGCAACAGCCATCATTTCACTCGGAATAAAATTCCCTGAAAGTTCCTCAGTATATTCCGGGTGCATGGCCCGATAGTTCTGATGCCATGTATTCCATTCGGTAAATACATTATCCAGTTCTTCCTGCCCGGATACATTACGGCGAATGGCTTTTGCACTCAGTTGGGACTTTATCATTATACTCGGAGTAACATAGTTCGTATTTTCAAATTCGATCTGCTGATACATCTTTTCCGAAACATACACCAGGTACGTACTCATATTCATCGGAGAACCAAAGATGAAATCCTCGTTAAATCCAGCAACTGTAAACTCGTAAATGTTTTCGTCAATTTTAATTTCAATTGTGTCGCCTAATTTGTAAGAAGCCGAAAGCGAAACCGGAAGAACTATTTCGTCGCCTGAAAAACCGCTTAAGTCTATGCTGGAAGTATGAATACTTCTTTCTTCTTCATATGAAACGAAATAAAACCAGTAATCAGACCAGGATTTAGCGCCTTTTTTACGATATTTGGCCGTGGCTCCCAGATACTTGCTTTCCTCATAACCGTCAAAGTTTTCATTCGCCTGAAGAAGTTCTTTTAACTTAAAATCCGAAACGGGCTCTTCCGTTTTAAATATCAGTGCATCTGCACCGTTAATCGTTTCTTTGTTCGTATCGATTACACGAAATGTTCCTGTTAAAAGATTCAGGCAGACAAAGAGCATAAAAGAAGCTAAAAAGGTCATGATAAAAAAAGTAATCATATCGCCCTTCTGCTTTTTCATATTGTTTTTTGCAATAAAGAAATAACGATACATATTACCACCCCATGTTCTGAAGGAAAAGCTTTAATCTGGAGTGTCTTTCCCTTGCTTCTTCCACGTTGGGATTGCTTTCATCCTTGTAATCTCCGAGGTATTTGCCAAGATAAATTTCGTCGGAAATAACTCCGTCGGAAAGGTAAATAACTCTGTTGCCGCGCTCTGCTGCCATAATGGTATGAGTAACCATTACGATGCTCTGTCCGTCGTTGTTTAAGTCAGAAAGAATGTCCAATACATTGACTGTGTTCTGGGAGTTTAAAGCACCTGTAGGCTCGTCTGCAAAAAGCACTTCGGGATGATTGATGACGCCTCTTACAACCGCAACTCTCTGTTGCTGTCCGCCGGAAAGCTGTGTCGGAAATTTTCTCATATCGCTCTCGGAGATTTCGACTTTTTCAAGAAGGGTTTTGGCTCTCTGAGTAAGTTCCTTTCTGCCGTTGGATTTTAAGAGTCCGCAGACCATGATGTTGTCTAATGCGCTCATTGAGTCGTTTAAGTAGTTCTGCTGGAAAACAAATCCGACATGATCGCGACGGAATCTGGCAAGTTTGTCGTTGTTAAAGTGCGAGATTTCCGTTTCTTTGCCGTCCGTAAAATATGTTATCGTTCCGATGCTCGGACGATCCATGCCTGAAAGCGCGTAAAGAAGTGTACTTTTACCCGATCCGGAGTTTCCCATGATTACGGTGAAATCGCCTTCATAAATCGAAAGATTTAAGTTTTTCAAAACGTGCTGCTGCACGGATTCGTTCGAGAATGTTTTTGATAAATTGCTTACTGATAAAATAACTTTTTTGCCGTCCATATTTCTTTCCTGCTTTTTTATTTTTTAGAAGCGTACTTCATCTCCGTCTGATAATTCTTTTGCGTCGCTCCATACTACGATATCACCTTCGTTTAAACCTGAGGTAATCTCTACATAATCGTCGTTTTTGATACCAGTTTCAACACTTGTTTTGATGGCTTTTTTATCTTTTGAAATAAATACGTAGCTCTTTTCGTCTTCGGTAATAATTGCTTCTTGGGGAACGCTTACAACCTCTGTGAGAGATGCGGTATTTACTCTTGCCTTTACATCAAGACCGAGGATTACATCTTTCGCATCATTGAGAGATATGTCCACGCCTACACCGTTTGCCGCAGTTGCGTCCATGCCTGCCATTTTATCTGTTTTGGTAACTTTGCCGGAGTAATCTGCGTTAAGGATTTTAACGTTTACACTCTGGCCTTTTTCGATACTCATTATATCATATTTGTTGGCATTGCATCTTACGATAACATCTTCGAGTGAGTCCACGCAGATGACGGGCGAACCTGTGGTTAAGAGGCTTCCTTCTTCTGCATATACTGCGGAAACAACACCGTCACATTCGGCTTTGATGCCTTCTTTTGCAGCTTCAAGTTTTTCGATTTCTTTTTCAATCGTAAAATCTGCTGCCGCCTTGCTTGCTTCAAGTTCTGCCTTACCGCCATCCGTTAAAACGCCAATCTGGCTGGATGCCTTCTGTGAAGTCATTTCTGCCTTGTATTCCTTAAAACCTGCAAGCTGTGTATTTAATCTGCCAAGCTCTTCCTGAAGTCTTACAAGTTCGCTGTCATAGCTTTGAACATATGCGTTGTTGTATAACTGCTTCTGAAGTTCTTTTGATTTGTCGGATGTAGGATCTGAGGAATTATCTACGATTGCAACCTGGATTTTGGCTCCGTCGTAAGCAAGGTCGGAACATCTTTTGTTGATTTCATTCTGCTTATTGATAATTGCTTCTTCAGTGTCTTTAATCTGCTGGTTTAAAACGTTTAAGTTTCTTGTTGCTTCTGAGTAAAGTGCCGAATACTTGTCGGAAACCTGAAGTGCATTCTGGTAGCTTCCTTCCTTTGCTTCTGCATCAAGATTTAAGAGCGCAATCTGATTGTCGATTTCTGCTTTGTCAAAGGAAACAAGCAAATCGCCTTTCTTAACTTCTTCGCCGGCCTTGAAATATACTTTGTCGACTTTAAGATTCGTGTCTGCAAAAAACATATCCGAATCATTGCTTACTACTGTTCCGTTTAACTCAAGCACCTGCTGCATATCGGATTTGGCAATTGTATATGAGCTTACCTTAACTGCTGCCTTCGCATATATCGAAGCGATGCTGCCTGTAGCAACAACCACTGCAAGTGCGCCTCCGATGATTGCCATTGTTTTTTTCTTTAAGATACTCATTCTAAGTCCCTCTTTTCTTTTATGATTAACTTTCTTTTCTATTCCTCGCATTTCTTTCGTCCTGCAATCTTAATTTATCAAAAAGAAGTTTGGAAGTCTTAAAGTGTATCTTGTGCAATTCTTAACTGTTTCTTAATTTTTTTATGAGAATTATTAAAAGCCCGAAAGAGGCGGTTTCTTACGGGCTTTTGGGGACGAATTTTGTGTTTATCGGTTTTATAAAAATGTATTTTGGTTTATTTTATGTTAGATTTTTTAGTTAAAAGGTTTTGTTGTAATTTATCGGGAACCGCCCCCGTGGGGGATAACTACTGTTTGCAGTAACAGATTATTCTTTGATCTTCTATCCTGTAGCAGACATAAACCGTGGTGTCGTCGAAGTCAAATTCATAATCTATGCAGGATGTAGTTTTTCCGTCGTCGCTGTATCTTTCCGAATCGGCGATAACTTTATTCGGTTCGCCGTAGCCGAAGTTCTTGGAAAGATAATCCTGTACAAATGCCTGTCCATCGGCTTCTTTGGCTTTTGCTTCATCGAATGTGTAGAGTTTAACGCCGTTGAAGCTTTCATATCCGTTTTCGGAGAGCATCATCGGAGACATGTCGTCGGCGATAATTCTGAAATTGTAGGAGGTAGCGTAGCCGAGGCCGAGCTGATAGTAATCGATATCGTAAACTGTAACTTCTGCGCCGCTCTGGATTCCGACATTTTCAAATCTGTCTACGAGTACAATCCAGGAATCGTCGGTTGTAACACCGTAAAAGTCTTTTAAGTATTTGTCGGCGAGGGCTTTGACTTTGGCATCTTCGCTTCCTTCTTTTATGGGCGTTGATTCAAGCGCCATATTTACGCCGGGCTCGATGCCTTCTTCGATAAGTCCCTGAACATTTACGTATCTCTTCTTTGCGTCGTGGTCGATATATTCAAGCAGCTGTTCGTCGGTCATTTCACCTTCGGGAAGATATACGATATTGTCCTCGGTAATGTATGCGAGTTCGCCGTCTTTCATCTCGGCTTTGGTTTCATAGTGGGCCATGCTGGTTTCGGGGAAGATGCCTTTGTCGTAATATTCCCTTTCAAGTTTGATTGATCGTAAAATCTCCGCGTCGGTCAGTTCTCTTGAAAAACCTTCGTCGGTGCAAACAAATATATCGTTTTCGACTTCGGTCTGGTAGCCCTGATATTCTTCTTCATCCATGTTCGCAAGTCTTGCTTTGTATCCAATAATCGCTGCGCTTGCACCGATACCGGTTACTGCGAAAACTGCTGCGATGATGATAACTGCCGAAAGTGCCGTAGCATACTTAAATCTGAAATCTGCAGTTCTTCTTCCTTTGATGCAGTTTCTGTATATAGATCTTTTCATTTCGTCACTGATTTCGATATTGGAAATCAGGTCTTTATTGATTTTATTTTCCATAAACAATCTCTCCTTTGTACTTAACGCTTAATTTTTCTCTGGCGCGCTGTAATCTTTTCTTCACCGCGGAAGGCGTGGTATGTAGGATTTCTGCCACTTCTTTTACGGTGTAGCCTTCGATATAAAAGAGAATCACTACGGACTTAAGTTTGTAGTCCAGATCCCAGACGAGGGATAAAATTTCCTTGTCGCTTCCGCTTAAACCGTCTGTAATTACGAGTGTTTCTTCCATATCTTCCAAAGAGATGTTTACATGTCTTTTGTGAAATCTTAAAAATTCTTTACATTTATTTTGAGATACTTTTATGAGCCAGGCTTTCTTATGCTCCTCACTCTCAAACTCGGGTTGCTTTGTATAATAAATCAGAAAAGTCTCCTGTAGCACATCCTTTGTATCCTGTTCGTTTTTCAGAATCAGAAAACAGATTTTATAAAGCATGTCGCTGTATCTGTCGATGACTGATTCCAAATCAACATCTTTTTGTTTCATTTATGAACTCCTTTGCTGTCATAAAGGTATTCGCGAATGACCTTTTCACTATAAATACGTTTGAGGGAGCGAAAAGGTGACAAGTTTTGAAAAATTTTTTATTTTTCTCATAAAAAAGGCCTGCACCAAATCGATGCAGGCCTTCGTGGTATTAAGTTAATTTTATGCTTCGGGTTCGATCATTCCGTATGTGTTGCCTTTACGTTTGTAAACTACACAAACCTGATCTGTCTCTGCATTCTGGAATACGAAGAAGTTGTGTCCTAAAAGTTCCATCTGAACGCACGCATCTTCGGGATACATCGGCTTCATATCAAATTTCTTTGATCTGATAATCTTGATTTCGTCATCGTCTGCGAAATCTTTTTCGATGTAATCCTGTTTGAAATTATCACTGTTCTGCTTATAATTTACAAGTTTGCTCTTATATTTTTTAAGCTGTCTTTCAATAATCTCTTCTACTAAATCAATTGATACATAAAGGTCGTTGGAAACCTGCTCGGATCTGATGATGCTTCCCTTAACGGGGATAGTAACTTCGATCTTCTGACGGTCTTTTTCAACGCTCAATGTAACATGTACTTCTGTGTCGGGAGTAAAATACTTCTCAAGTTTTCCTATCTTCTCCTCTACAGCCTCGCGTAAACCCGGTGTAACATCAATATTTTTTCCAATAATAATAATGTTCATATAGCCACCCTCCGATACAAGTATTTGTAGTTTTGACTACGCATATATTATACCAAAATAATTATGCTTATTCAATGTATATAAGTTTGAACATTTTGTTAACGGAAGTCCTCGGTGAAACTTGTGACTGCGTTGGCGCCGTCTGCTACTGCGGTTACAATCTGGCGAAGTCTCTTGGCTCTTACATCGCCTGCCGCATAAACGCCCTTGATATTGGTTCTACAGTCCTCGTCGGCGATAATATAGCCGCCTGCGTTGCACATAAGGCCGTCAATTTCGTTCTTTACTGGTGTGATACCTACTGCGATAAATACGCCATTTACTAGGAGTGAGAAGTCTTCGTTGTCTTTTACATTGCGAAGCGAGAGGGATTCGACTTTGTTGGTGCCGTTGATGCTCTCTACTACGGTATCCCAGAGAATATTTACGTTATCGCATTTTTTAAGGCTTTCCTGAAGGGAGGCTGCCCCGCGAAGCTCGCCTCTTCTGTGGATGAGTGTAACGGATTTTGCAATTCTTGAAAGGAAAATTGCGTCTTCGATGGCCACGTCACCGCCGCCTACTACCGCAACGTCTTTCTTTGAAAAGAATGCACCGTCACAAGTTGCACAGTATGATACACCGCTGCCTGCGAGCTTCTCTTCGCCCGGAACATTAAGCTTCGAGTGCGTTGCGCCCGATGCAATGATGATACCCTTGCTTTCAGCCACTCCGCCCGTGTCATAATGAACGATAAAGCGGTCGTCCTGGCGATTGATGCTTTTAATCTCATCATATATAATCTCGGCGCCGAGGCTCATGGCATGCTCTTTCATCTTTGTGCCGAGCTCAAATCCCGAAATGCCGGGTAATGCCGGATAATTATCCACTTCATAGGTCTGTGCCATCTGTCCGCCACAGCCTTCTTTTTCTATTACAATCGCGTTAAGACGTGCTCTTTTAGCATATATTGCAGCTGCCAAACCGGCAGGTCCCGCACCAATTATCACAAGATCGTACATAAAAATGCCCTCCCCTTTTATTTAACATGATTATTTTATCACAACATTTTTACAATTTCCACTGTTTCTTGTATATAAGTTGTGTTTCAAACACAATATATAGTGAGCCAATTGGGGACGGTTCTATTTTGGCCTTTTTTACCATTTGGGGACGGTTCCGTTTTGGCTTTTTTTACCAAAACGGAACCGTCCCCAAATGGCTCATAATTTTCCGCTTGCGCTTCAAAAGTCGAGTATGTATAATATTTTTTGGTAAATTTATGCTTTATATAAGCTTTTTATAAGATAAGGAGATTTTTATGGAAAGAAAAGTTGGTA
>JAEEOJ010000081.1 GCA_016284175.1 Lachnospiraceae bacterium
TTTAACCACCAGGAATAATTGTCTTTTTTATGAACATCCCAGTCGTATAAGGGATTGCCCCAAAGCTGGCCCGTGGCCGAAAAATAATCGGGCGGACAGCCTGCAACACCCTTAGGTCTTAAGTCTTCATCAAATATGAAGAGTTCGGGATTGGCCCAGGTGTCTGCGGAATCGAGCGCCACGTAAATCGGAATGTCTCCGATGATTTCAACGCCCTTTTCGTTGGCGTATTTCTTTAATGAAAGCCACTGCTTTTTAAAGAAATACTGAAGGAATTTATAAAATCCAATCTGAGGAGCTAATTCTTTCTTTGCTTTCTTAATCGCTTTTTCTTCGCGAAGTCTAAGCGTTTTTTCCCAGTCGTAAATCGAAGCGCCTCTTTTATCATCTTTAATTGCCATGTAAAGCGCATAATCGTTAAGCCAGTATGACTCATCCAGAACAAACTTCGCAAACCCTTCGTCCGATGCTATGCTGCTTCGCTCGTATGCTCTTCTAAGAAGTGAAAATCTTGCATAGTACTGCGCTTTGTAATCAACGTAATTGTTTCGCTCATCTTCGCTTGCTTTCTGATACCACTTATCAGATTCATAGTATTCATCGTAAGCTTCGCGGCACTCTTCTTTGGAAAGCCACCCGTTATCGATGAATTCCTGCAAATCTATATAGTAAGGATTGCCTGCAAATGTCGAGAATGACTGATAAGGCGAATCGCCGTAGCCTGTGGGTCCGAGCGGAAGTATTTGCCAGAATTTCTGATTGGATTCTGCCAAAAAGTCCACAAAATCATAAGCCTCTTTTGAGAAGCAACCGATTCCGTATTCATTTGGAAGGCTGAAAACCGCCGTAAGAATTCCGCTTTTTCTCATTTATACTATCGATACCTTTATGTCTTTTTTCGGGAAGAGCTTCCAGATGTCACGGTTGTAATCTTCAATCGTTCTGTCTGATGAGAAGAAACCTGCCTTTGCGATGTTTGTAAGCATCATCTTCTGCCACTTCTCTCTGTCTTCATAATCTGCAAGCATCTGATCCTTGACTTTAATGTATTCTTCCAAATCGATTAAAGTCATAAACCAGTCTTTGTTTAAAAGCTCGTTGTAAAGTCTCTCAAGGTTTTCCTTGTGTCCGACCTTAAGCGCTTCTTTTGAAACTATAAAGTCTACTGCTTCTTTTATGATGTCCGATTTATCGTACAGGTCTTTTGAAACGTAATCCGCTTTTGCGTAATGCTCGATGACTTCGTCGCTTGATACGCCGAACTCATAAATGTTTTCTTTGCCGACGAGTTCGGAAATCTCTACGTTAGCACCGTCTGCGGTACCGAGTGTAACTGCGCCGTTTAACATAAACTTCATGTTGCCGGTGCCTGATGCTTCCTTGCTTGCAAGTGAAATCTGCTCTGAGATGTCGCATGCGGGGATAAGCTTTTCTGCATAGCTTACATTGTAGTTTTCAAGCATAACAACTTTCATGTATTTGTTAACGTCGGGATCGTTGTTAATGATCTCTTCGAGCACAAGGATTAAATGAATGATGTCCTGTGCGATTACGTATGCGGGAGCAGCCTTTGCGCCGAAGATAAATGTAACCGGTCTTGCGGGCTTTTTACCGCTCTTAATTTCGAGATACTTATGAATGATGTAAAGCGCATTCATCTGCTGTCTCTTGTATTCGTGAAGTCTCTTTGCCTGAATGTCAAAGATTGAATCGGGATCGATTTCAACACCCTCTTTTTCTTTGACGTACTTGGCAAATTCAACCTTCTTTTCGTGCTTGATATTTTCAAGTTCTTTTAATGCCTTTTCGTCATCGATAAATCCTAAAAGTTTCTCAAGCTCGTTTGCATTCTTCTTAAATCCTTTTCCGATATGCTCTTCGATGTAATTCGTAAGCTGTGGGTTGCAGGATAAAAGCCATCTTCTGAAAGTAATACCGTTGGTCTTGTTGTTAAACTTTTCGGGATAAATCTTATAAAAAGCATTAAGCTCCGTGTTCTTTAAAATATCGGTATGGATTGCGGCAACACCGTTGATGGAAAAGCCGTAATGAATATCGATGTGAGCCATGTGAACTCTGTCGTCTTCGTCAATGATGGCAACCCTGGGATCTTTGTATTTTGCCTTTGCTCTCCTGTCTAATTCTTTTATGATGGGAACGAGTTTAGGTACAACTTTTTCAAGGTACTCAAGAGGCCATTTTTCGAGCGCTTCCGCAAGGATTGTGTGGTTTGTGTACGCACATGTCTTGGAAACTATATCGATGGCTTCATCGATGCCGATGCCTTTTTCGCTGGTCATGATTCTGATGAGCTCCGGAATGATTAATGTCGGATGTGTATCGTTTATCTGAATCACGCAGAAATCGTACATATGACGAAGGTCGTACTTTCTCTCTCTTAATTCATAGAGAATGAACTGTGCCGCATTTGAGCACATAAAATACTGCTGATAAATACGAAGAAGATTGCCCGCCTCGTCCGAATCATCGGGATATAAGAAAAGAGTTAAGTTCTTTTCAATTGCTTCTTTGTCGAATGTAATACCTTTTTCTACAAGCTTTTCGTCTACGCTTTCAAGGTCGAATAAGTGAAGCTTGTTGACTCCGTTTTCGTAGCCGATTACATCTATGTCGTAAAGTCTTGACTTAACCGAGCAGTCGCCGAATTCAACCGTAAAAGAAGTATCTGTTTTTCTAAGCCACGAGATATCTTCGATCCAGTCGTTCTTTTGGGCACACTGTAAATTGTCTCTGAATTCCTGTTTGAAAAGTCCGAAATGATAATTAAGTCCTATGCCTGCGCCGGGAAGTCCGAGTGTTGCAATCGAATCCATAAAACATGCGGCAAGTCTTCCAAGTCCGCCGTTTCCGAGTGAAGGTTCGGGCTCGACTTCTTCAAGAAGTGCAATATCTTTTCCGTTCTTTTTAAGAACCTCCGCTACCTTGTCATAGATACCGAGGTTAATAAGATTGTTTGTTAAAAGACGTCCGATTAAGAACTCTGCAGAAATATAAAATATCTTCTTTTCACCGTTGATTCGATCTGTAACGAGCGTTAAATCTTTTGTAAAAAGAAGAATCACATAATATGCTTCTTTGACGCTTAATTCCTTTAAAGGTTTTGCGAATATTTTATTTGAAATATAATCCAGACCCTCTTCCATATTGGCTTCGAGTAACTGTTTCTGGATCATTTCAGCCTGTAATGACATGTAAACTTCCCTCTTTCAATTTATTCCACAACCATTTATTGTACATCATGCGTATATTTAATTCAATTTAATTCTTATCTTCGTCTTTTTTCTTGGTAATTCTCATAAGCGGAAGAAGTGTCACGAACAAAAGTGAGAACATCATCTTTCCGGGGAAGGAAATATTTTCAACTATGCTGACAACGAATATGCCTGTCTGTGCGCATGCCGTGAAAACAAGATACCAGGGAACGTTTCCTTTTTTCTTAATGATGTAAACAAACGGAAATACCATTCCGAAAAGTGACACGCCCGTAATCAGAATTCCGGGAATTATTCCGAAGCAGTACGCAATCTGCAGATACGAGTTATGTGCGTGAAGCACCTGATACCATGAGAAAAGCCATACGAAAGGATACTCTCTCTCGTGTCCCAAAAGATTTAAGTTTTTAAGATAAAAACCGTAAATGTATTTTCTGATACCGAGTATCTTTTCAAGCCCCTGATAACTCTCAACGGTGTATGCCGGATGTGCCGGATCCGTACCGGGTGCGATGCCGTCGGGGTAACTTAATACTTCGCCGTCTTTTATGATCTTTTCACCTGCGGGAGCTTCGCTCTCTCCACCCGGTGCAGCTTTCTTTTCTTCAAGAATTACTTCTTCGGTTGAAACACCACTTTTTTCATCGACATTGTTAACATCAAATCTGCCAAGGAATTCATTAAAGAATTCGTCGAGGTCTGTGTACTTCGGAGAATTCCAGGGGTCGTATGAATGCACGAAGTCTTCGCTGTATTCGGTAATCCATACAGGATGGTGTCTGAGCGGCGGTAAAAATCTTACGCAAGCAAACACAAGCGGAAAACTTAATGCGAATATGCAGAACATGCAGATTCCTTTTAAGAGAAATCCTTTTAAGAATGTTTTTTTCATAATTGCAAGCTCTGCGGTTACAAGGAATACCACTGTAGCGAACACAAAGGCCATAAGAGAGCTTCGAGAGATGGTAAGCAGTGCAAATGACCACATCGCACATGCAAACAGAAAATGAACGATTCTGAAGGCTTTATGCGTATCGTTCTTCCGGAAATAAATATACTTGCCAAGCCATGCAAGGTATGCGCAGAAATAAAACATTCCGTTGACGTTTGAATTGGTATATGCACCCACATATCTTAACTGATCGAAAGGTCTGTGAAGAAATGCAAACGACTGAATGATAAAGAATGAAATTATAAGCGCATCACAGAGTGACAAGAAGATTTTTTCGGTATCTTTTTCGTCTGTCGGTGCAAGATAAAAACTCAAGTAAAACAGGCCGTAGAAAAGAGGCCATGTGGCCTTGTTTACGGATATGGTCGAAAGAATAAAAAATGCCGCGAGCACATAAAAGAGCGGGTTGATTTTCTTTATTTCTTTTACGAAATCCTTGTTAATAATCGAGTAAATAATTCTGATAATTATGAGTCCGTAAAATACGCATTCAACCACAAGCAGTGCAAACGCCATACGGTGGATTGCGGAATAATAAAACTTATAAATCGTAAAAGATGCGGCAGGGATTGATATTACCAGCCAGATAAGATACGGGATTTTAAGGAAACTCTTAAAGCCGTATCTCGTGACGATAATCGGAAACAGTGCGAAGCCCAAGCAGCTTACGGCCGCATTCCACCAGTCCCCTCCTCCTGCGGCTCTTACAAAAGCAACCACACAGAGAAGAAGCATGCTGACTGTATAAACTATTCTTTTGTAATCAATCGAAATTTTCTTTTTTTCCATCAAAAGAATCCTTTTATCTTAAAGCGTAAAAGCTTAATTCACCGTCTGAATGAAGCAGTTGTTTATCCTTTTTTTGACAAAGCAGATCGGTCTCACTGCCTGTTAATGTAACAATGTATTTTGACTTAAGACTGTCGAAGTTATCTTTTACATACTGCGGTTCACAGCAGCTTATTCCCATGCCCTCGGGAAGCATATAAAGGTACTGCCATTTGATCGGATAGGAAGTGCCGTCTTTTACGTCGACGAAGTTCCAGATAATTACATTGTCGTAACTTAAATTATCTTCGATTTTTATATTTTCATCAAACGCCTGCTGCCACTCTGCGGTTTTGACTTCGATAACTTCGTTCTTAAAAGGCACTTCGTAATCATAGGGCGAAGTTGCTTTTATGATGAAGAAGAATACAAACGCCGCCACGAGAATCACATTTTCAATATAGTATTTTCCGTGGTATAGGGCCAGTATAAATACTCCGAGTGCAAGGAATGTAAGGAAGTGCTTGCTGCCTTCGGTGAGCTTGTACATAAGCACAAGCGCACAGAACATTCCGAACATCACGAAAAGGAAATGTGCTTCCACGAAAAGCTTGTTTTTGTTTTCTTCGTTTTTTTCTTTTTTAAATTTAATAATATCAAGAATAAAACGAATAATCATTAATAAAAACAAAACAAAGAATGCGGCGAATATCGCGCCAGCACAAAGACCCGTAATTATACCGCTCTTCATGTAGTCTGTAATGTTTAAACACATCGCGTATATTCTGTAGGCGAGATTATGAATTCCTGTCGCAATGCCTTTGTTAAAGAAATCCGTTACCCAGTCGGTGTTGTAAAGCGCGGTGAAATATTCTGCGCTTAATTTGACTTTGATAAACACATAAATACCGATAGTCGCAATGCCTGTAACCGCGGATACTATTAAACCTTTAACTTTGTATTTTTTAATTGCCAGAAATACAGGCATTATAAAAAACAAAAAGAGGTAAGGTCTCATCAGAGTCATTACCGCAGCAAGGGCAAAGAGAATGATGAGTTTGTACAGTTTTTCTTTGATGAGGTAATTAATTGTCAGTCCCGTAAAAAGAATGCAGGCTGAGAAGCATATGATTTCCGGCATTCCCGAGAGCATGTATCTTACAAAAGGAGTAAAAGCAGTCATCATCACGCCAAGGGCTATCATGTCTTTTACTTTCATTTTTGTAAGAATTACAAACAGTGCGCAGGTTATGCTAAGAAGCACAATATTGCAGATAATCGGGGATAAAAGATTCCAGCCGAAAACCAATCCCCAGAGTATCCAGGGAGTGACAAGCACGGGGCTCCAGGCTGCGAACGAAAGAAGATTTGCATGGCTTTCGTTAAATCCGAAATACCCTCTCGGATATAAATATCCCACAGTTCCTTCAACCTGTTTGAAATAAAAAAGTTCATCGTTCCATTCGCTCGAAGGAAGGAAAACATCTTTTAAAGAATGCCCTTTTACGAGACAGAAAATAAGGCACATTAGAAGCGGAAAAAGTAACGCCGCAAGCACCTTTAAAACGATAGCATATCTTTTATTCTCTTTTAAAAATCCTGCGATTTTTTTCATTCGTTAAAGCCAGTTGTACGGTAAGAGCGTGTTGTAGTCGCGTCCGTAATAAAGTCCTTTAAAATAAAGTATTCCGAATACAACCTGTGAAAGCAGTGCAATGATACAAATAATTGCAAATACAGGTTTTATTTTCTTTTCAAAAATGTTTTTAAGCAGTACCGCTATGCTGCCGAGTGCAAAGAAGAAAATTCCGTGCATGTATCCCCAGCTGAAATTAAAGTGCGAATATCTGAAGCCTTTCTCACAGAGAAGTCCGGCTTCGAGAACCGATACCGCAAAAATGATAAGCGTGAATTTGTAGAGGTAATCTTTTCTTATGTTTTTGATTAAGAAAGGAATACAGACAAGTGCAAAAACATTCGCATAAAAGATAGCTGCGAGCACATGCGGATTCGCACTTCTCCAAACTCTGAAAAAGTCGAGACCGATGCCGTGTTCCGCTTCAGTATTGCCGCTTCCGAATACACCGCCGAACTGTAAAAGAAGGGCGATTAATGTAGGAATTGAGCAGATAAAAAGGAACAGTATATATTTGATGTTTTTAAATTTCTTTCCGATAAGTCTTATGACACAGACAATCGCCATCGCCGAGCCGATAACCAGTGTGAAACTGGGCTTGGTCATTGTAGTGAGGAATAAGAATATTCCGAATACGATTCCTTTTTTCCAGTCGCATTTATCTTCGTCCTTAAAGAGATTTATGAATGAGAAAAATGCACCGATTGCAAAAGGACGTGTGGCTATATATGTTGCGTTATGCCAGGGGTTGCCCGAGTATGTGCCGTAGAAAGCCTGATCCTTTAAAGGAAGCGTGATTTTGCCGAATCTCGGAAGCCACCACATTGACATTAAGAAGCATGCAAAGATTGAAATTGTAATTGCAAAATGCTGCCAGGTTATTTTTTTTACGTATTCGTTTATGTACTTTTCAAGATAATATTTCGTGATTAAAACTGCGAGCGAATTAAACAAAACTTCCGCTAACGTAACCGCCATTTCTATCGGCAGGAAAAGATCAAAAAACCTGCCGGTTAAAAAGAGAACCGGATAAGGGAATGAGTAGCCCGAATCAATGCCCTGCATCTCCTGCATATAGGCATAGATATCGCTGAAATACCCGCCTTCCTTACCTGCATACAAAGCCTGTGCGTAAACAAGCTGGCCGAAGAAAAATGCAAGCGCAATTAAAAGCGAGGCAAAAAGAATAAAATCCGCCACTCTGAATATATTCTGTTTTTTCGCGGTTTCTTTCATATCAATGCCCTTTTAGTATCGCTCATACATTACGGAGTTTCCGTACTTACCTACGAGTCTGTAACCGTATTCTTCGCATTCCTCAGCCACAAGTGCACCGTCGTATGTGAAGATGTATTTACTCTGAAGTGAATCGAAATAAGTTAAAACAAAATCCGGTGAACAGCAGCTTATACCAAAGCCCTTAGGCAGTGCGTAAAGGCCGTTAAATTCGGTCACAACCTGTTTGCCGTCCACATAATCTATGAATACCCATATAACGGTATTTTCATACCCTGTGTTATCCGATAAAGCCACATTTTCTTTTTCGAAAATATCTTCCCATGCGGTGACTGTTTCTTTTATGTTCCTGTCGTCAAAAGGCACGTCATAATCGGTCGGTGTCACTGCTCCTCTTATCATAAATACTATTAAAAGCGCCGCGATTAAAAGCTTGGGAACATGGCTCTCGTTGCCTTCCTTAAAGAACACGATAACTGCTATTCCGATTATGCAGAATACCCAGATGTGACGTCCGCCTTCGTTGGCTTTCTGAAGGAGTAAAACGATTGCGGAAACAACACCTGCAACTGCGATTAAATATGTAATCGCAATTACTCTGACTTTCTTGTTTTTCTTAAAGAAAGTAAGGAATAAAACTGCAACAAATTCAAACGCAAGCAGTACGTAATGTGTACCTGATGTAAGTCCGTATGCAAATGCATCTTTTATCTGCGCAAAGATTTCGTTTTTCATGCTGCGGATAACATATACGCTGCTCCAGAAGCCCTCGGTGAATTTACCGTGTAAGAATAATTTTATGATCCCAAGGTCAAAAAGCGGTGTGAAATATTCCGCGGTAAAAAGCTTTGCGACGATAAAATATCCGGCCAGAGAAAGCACTGTCAAAGCTATGCTTACGATTCCGAATACAATCTTTTTATTCTTAAATGCAAGTACAATCGGAATGATGAAAAATACAACCATGTAAGGTCGTAAAAGCGTTAAGAACGCACCTATTATGATTAAGAAAATGAATGATATGTTTTCGTCTTTTTTACCTTTGTTTTTCTCAAGCGAAATTCTGTATGCAAGACCTAAAAAAATAAGCGCGAATCCTGCTATCGAAGCTTCGGGCAACACACACATCAAGTGAATGAAGAAACTCGGGAAAAACGCAAGAATAATAGTTAAATTTATATATTTTTCGATTTCAAGATCCGTTACAAAAACAAAGATTGCGAATGCGATTGAAAACAAAAGGATGTTGATGAAAACCGCAGATTTAAAGCCCCATCCGAATATAAGACCTGCTGCTGCCCAGGGAAGTAACATAAGCGGGCTCCACGCTGCAAATGTAAGGTTTGCCGCATGACTTTCATTGAAGCCGAAATACCCTCTCGGGTAGAGATTGTATCTCATCGCTTCGACGAGTTTGAAGTAATATAAACTGTCGTTGTTTTTGGATGCGGGAACGTAAATATCAAAAGGCGAAATGCCTCTTACAAGGAAATATATAAGACAGAGTGCAAAAGGAAAAAGAAGTGCGATTAAACACTTCACAAAAAGACTTTTATTCTTTTTTACCTTAAAGAACTCTTTGATTTTCATTTATTTTCTCCGTTAAACGAAGCTCTCATATACATCGGCCATACGGGTAGCAGAATGTAAAGGAATAAGACATATCTTACAAGCGCAACCGGTCCGAGTAAAAATGTACACCATAAAAGTGCAAGAAACGCGATTGGAATTAATAACCTGAACTTCTTGTTTCTAAGCACATATACGCATGCCGCAATTCCCAAAAAGAGAAATGTTGCAGGCGCGAAAATCCACGAGATAAATCCGTCTTTTAAAACAATGTCTCCTGCTTCGAAGTTTTCAAGCAAAGCATACAATTTCGGCAGTTTGCTGTTTGGTACCGCAGGGTCCATCTGATGCATTACCGTAAAGCCTTCCTGTCCGTATCCGTACAAAACATATCGCGGCCACATATAGAAAAGCCCGTATGTGTTTTCCAGAAACGAATCCACATATTCGTTCGGATATTTTTTTAACCACGAAAGCCAGAGTTTCCAGTAATCGGATTTTTTTGCATCGTAAACATCGACTTTAAGTCTCCCCTTAGCAGCATCCGCAATCTCTGGAATATAGTATCCGTGCATAAAAGTCGAATCATAAAACTCATCGAATACCGCTTTTTCGCTCTCGGGAAGTTCATCGTTTTTATATGTATAAACCCTGACCATCTGCTGGCAGGGAACCGACATCATTTCGGCTTTTGAAACCTTTTCCTTGGCAACAAGCGTTGTAAAAGGTCCCGAATAAAAGATGAACAAAGCTATTGTAAACAACAACATTGCAAGTGCGTTTCTTTTATGTTTTTTACATTTTTTAAGAACAAACCAAATTGCGAAAGGAAGCACGGGAAGCATTGCGTAAACCGCGTTGTTTCTGAACGAATAAATAATAAATGCTAAGAGAATCCAAAGTATTCTATTGCCTCTTTTTTTAAGGAATTCGTCGCCTTTTTCAAAGAGGTCGAGATTTAAAATCATAAAATCAGCAATCGCCATCGAGAAAAGCGTATCCTTTGTTCCCGTAAAAACAAAGATTACAAAAACAGGATAAAACGCAAGGAAAATTATCGATGCGACAAAGAGGAATTTATTCTCTTTTCTTTTATAAATCGTGTACGGAATGAATGCACTTCCAAGGCCCATTAAAACCATCTGGAAAAGTGTGTATGCTGCAACGCCTTTGTTGATGCTGCCGGTTATATCTTCTACTGTATGAATCAGAAATCCTAAAATAAGCGTATGAATTACCGGCTGATGATTGGTGATTTCATTGTCTGCGTACATAAAGTACTGCCACTCGTTATCGTATGCAAACATGCCGGGATACATTGCAAGAAAATACGGAAACCAGCAGATTAAAAAGATTAAAAAGACTATGAAAAATACCGCAACGGGCGGGAAGGGTTTCTTTGATGCGTTATCTGATTTTGCAGATGCGCTGCTCTTTCCAAACAGATTATTGGTTAGAAAATAATTATCCGTCATGGCGAAGAATGCAAGCATTACACTTCCGATCATAACGGTTAAAATCACAGCAATAAACAAAACGGAAAGACTCATCACAAAACCGTGATTGTGTTTTGTGACAAATCCCGTAACTGTAAGCAATGACAGAAGTAAACCTGTAGCATATGCAAGTATTATACTGTAGATTTTATTCTTCTTTTCCATTTTCCTTCTTCAGTTCTCGCATCTTTAAAACCTCTTCGGCTTCAGTGCGTTTCTTTCTGAATTTCTTCGGATTTTCTTTTTTGAACTCATCGAGTTCTTCTTTTATGCTTTCGTAAAGGTCCGGTCTTTTTTCTTTGGTTCTTTCAAGTGACATACCCATGCGCCACTTTTCGATTTCCTTGTGATTGCCGCTTAAAAGCACATCGGGAACAGCCTTTCCCTGCCATACTTCAGGTCTTGTGTACTGCGGATATTCAAGCAGTCCGTCGGAGAAGCTTTCATCCGATGCGGATTCATCAGAACCGAGCACTCCGGGGATTAATCTTGAGATACAGTCAACCATTACCATTGCAGGTAACTCACCGCCTGTAAGCACGAAATCACCGAGGGAAACTTCGTCGGTAACTATCTCTTCTATTACTCTTTCATCTATTCCTTCGTAGTGTCCGCAAAGGAAGATTAAGTCTTCTTCTTTTGCAAGTTCTTCTGCAAATCTCTGGTCAAAAGTTCTGCCCTGTGGAGTCATGTAAAGCACGCGAACCTTAAGCTTTTTCGCTCTCGATTTTTTTCTCTTCTTTATTGCTTTGCAGAGATCCTCGTAAGCATCAAAAACAGGCTGAGCCTGCATCAGCATTCCGGCTCCGCCGCCATACGGATAATCATCGACTTTTTTATGTTTGTCCGTCGAATAATCCCTTATATTTACTGCGTTGATTGATATTATTCCGGCATCGGTTGCACGCTTCAAAATACTCGTATTTAAAGCATCTTCAACCATCTCGGGGAATAATGTCAGAATATGAAAATTCAAACCACTCTCCTTAGTCTAAAAGACCCGGCATAATATGTATTGTCATGACTTCTTCGTCAAGATCGATATCAAGTATGCACTCTTCTATCGCAGGAATTAAAACTTCCTTTCCGTCGGGTTTTGTAACGGTGTAAACATCGTTTGCCTTGGTGAAAAGTACATCGGTTAATTCACCGAGTTCCTCGCCCTCATCAGTCACAACTTTTAACCCTAAAAGATCCGCTACAAAATACTCGTCTTCGTCGAGGTCCACTGCGTGTTCCCTGTCAACGTAGATATTCTTGCCCTTGTAAGGTTCAATCTCGTTGATATCCTTAAATTCTTTAAATTTTACGATTACGTACTGCTTGAAATATTTAACACCTGTGATATGGAGAGGCATAAGTTCCTTGCCGGTATCAAGAAAGACCTCGTCGAGATCGTCATATCTTGATGCATCATCCGTAGTCGGATAAACTTTTACTTCGCCCTTTATTCCGTGTGTCGAAGTGATGGCTCCGACCTGCAGGTATTTATCAGAATCTATTACCAATTTTTTCTCCTCGTAAAAAAATTATTCTTTTGCTGCCTTTGTTCTTTTCTTAAATATCAGACTTCTGAAAAGAATGATGTTAAGCACTATAAAGTAAAGCGCAATTACGCCCATTGTAATGTATGTTGCCATATCGCTCTTAGGACAGAATGCCGCAACGAGCATCATAGGAAATCCTAAAAGAATCGCCGGGAAGTTCTGGTATACGATGTTTTCCGATGCGGGCGTTTCGAAGGAAGGGTCGATTTCACGAAGTAAAATTACACCTGTCGAAGCCGTACCGGTAAGCATGCCGTACATAACCATGAACTGCTCATGCTCGTAGTTCTTAAAGAGTTTGAACGATACGAATTTGATATAAAGGAATGTCACAAGGACACCGACTACGCCGAGGATTAAAAGCACTACCCAGTAATCTTTTATGAGGTCTACTCTGATTGCTCCGATACCGGCAACAATCATGATGTCAAAAGCAAATCCCGCAATTCTGTTTAAGAGGAAATTGTTGACATAGTCCCTGTGCATTAAATTTGTTTTTCTTAAAAGCTTTAATACTTCTTTTACGATAACTGCGGAAAGTGTACCGAGTAAGAAGTTAAAGCCGTAAATTGTTGTCTTAAGACCGTCTCCGACGAGATTGCCGAGGATGTACATAAGAAGATAAGTCAGTGCGTAGCAGACGAAAACAAGCGAAATCTGAAGGGTGAGCTTGTCGATTGAATCAACCATCGGTACTTCGCCCTCTTCTTCAACCTTTTCCTGATTAAGCTGTGATACGCTTTCGCGGATTACGATATCGCCTTTTCTTTTATGATAGTTAAGGTAAATGACACCGCCGATACTTGCTGCGAGGAAGCCTAATGCAGCAATTGTAAGGCCGAAGGATTTTCCGCCGACGAAGGCGTAATCTGTTTCGTATATCGAACCGTAGTTAAGCGCCTGTCCTGTACCCTGTCCGAAGCCGAAGCAGAGGATGATGCCTGATGCTTTTATGAGCTTGGGAATAATGAACGATGCGACAACGGTTATCGCTAGTCCGAAGAAACCCTGTAAAAGATATGTGCTGACTGTTGTTATACCTGTATTAACAACTTCGCTCACACGGCCTTTGGTTTTGCCCTTGCTGTCGGATTTTCTTAAAGTCATTGCGATAAAACCGATGGCCAGACAGTGATAGGTCATTATCTCGAGCATTTCGATACCGGTCATGGAAGTTCCTTCACAGAAAATCGACCAGTTGAAAAGATATTCTCCCGTGGTGAATTTAAGTACGGAAGAAACAAAGAGAAGGAAAATACCGCCGATAACCGATACGGGTATGAGAGATTTCTTCAGGAAGGGAATATATCTTTTTAAGGTATTTCCGACCAGAAGACCTCCCATAATTACGGCGATAAACATAATTACGGGCCAGACACTGTTGCTTGAAAACGATAATCCGCTAGACATTCATTTATTCCTCATTTTCTAAAATTTATATAATCTGCTTTCGCAGAAAATAATCCGTTTATTTCGTGTCGCCGAGATATCTTTTAATAATCAGTTTGTAAAGATATCCGGGGAATTTCGAGTCCGGGTTTGAAATCTCGTAATATTTTTTGTCTTTTGTAGAAATCAAAAGAAATCCGTGATAGAAAATATCACAGTCCCTTATTTCGTTAAACGATATAACTTTGTCGCCTACAGCTACCGAATCGTTCTTTAAAATCAGGGTTCCTTCGCCGACAACCTTCTCGGTATGATCTTTGGAAATCTCTGTCATGCGCTGGTTTGGATGAGAAAGAATTATCTCTCCGTCTTCAAAGGTAAGCGCGTCGATTTCCTTTTTCTGCCAGGTGTCCCATTCGGGAATTGTTTTAAAATCAAATCCCTCCACACTTAACATACCGTATTCATTATACAACCCTTTTAAGCCGCAGTCACAAAAAAAGGTATCTTTCTTTGATTTTATTGTGGCCATTTTTTTGCATTTAGGACACATTACAAGCTCAAATTCAATGCCTTCGGCAAGTTTTTTGCTCTTAAAAGGTATTTTATGGATTTCGTTATATGCGTATGCGTCTTCGAAAATATCGTCATTTAAAGCCTTATCAAACTCGTCGACGCTCATTTTGTTAAGTTCTTCGGGTGAATAAATATTGACCAGTTCGCAGGTCATCTTTCCGCGTCTTACATCCGATGACCATCTGGGCGATGTGAAAAATCCGCCGTGGATTTTAAAAGTGACTACAGTGAAGCCGAGTTTTTTAAGAACGGCTGCACTTGAAGGAACAATTTTATCGGAAAGGCCGTCCGCCGATCTGACACCCTCGGCAAAGAGTCCGACATTATGTCCGGCCTGAAGATGCTTCTTCATTTCGACGACTGTTGAGAGTCCGACGGTGGCTTTTTCACGCACAATCGGATGGAAGGTCCAGTTGACCAGTTTTCCGCCGATTCCTTTTCTTACGACCTGCTCTCCGGCCACAAAATATAGATGTTTGTCTATCGACAAAGCAATCCAGACCATGTCAAGGTTGGTAACATGGTTGGAAATTGCGATAAACGGCACATCAGGCATTTTATACCGATTTTCGACCTTAAAATTAAATTTAGATTTAACAAAAGGAACGATAACATTTTTGACAAATTCGTATTTTCTTAAGTCAGATTTGTATGCTTTTACGTTCCCTATATCTTGTGTGCGCCCCATAATTCAATTTTATTGGTTTACAGCGCTTTTTGCAAGAAAAAATATACAAAAAAATATGCCGGAGGAACGGTTTTTTCCGTTCTTCCGGCACTTGAATTTTCTTATTTGCCGAGAGCTGATTTTATATCTTCTTTCATATCGATGACTGCCTGTCTTGAGGCATCGGCGAAATTCTTTTCGCCGTATCCCGGATAATTGGGACTCTGATATGCTGCGATAATTCCTCTTGAGGAATTGATGATAGCGCCAAGTCCGTCCTTGTTAAAGAAGTGAACCAGGTCTGCACCTTTGCCGCCCTGTGCTCCGTAACCGGGAACCAGGATGAAGGTCTTGGGCATCTTTTCTCTTAAAATCTTTCCCTGCTCGGGATATGTTGCACCGACTACCGCTCCTACATTGCTGTATTCGCCGTCCATACAGTCAGCACCCCACTCGTTTACCTTATCTGCCACATGCTCGTACAGCGGTTTTCCATCGATAATACGATCCTGGAATTCTCCTGAGCTCGGATTGGATGTTTTAACGAGTACGAAGATTCCTCTGTCGTTTGCCTTACATACATCCACGAAAGGCTTTACGCCGTCTGTTCCAAGATACGGGTTAACCGTTGCAAAGTCTTCGTCAAAGGGAGCGAACTTCTGTCCGCAGATTTCTATGCTTCCGAGATGTCCCTCCGCATATGCCTGCGATGTTGAACCGATATCGCCTCTTTTAATATCTCCGATTACAACCAGATCTTTTGATTTGCAGTAATCAACGGTTCTTTTAAATACTTCTACGCCCGTAACGCCGAACTGCTCATACATTGCAATCTGAGGCTTAACTGCGGGGATTAAATCATATACCGAATCCACGATGGCTTTGTTGTAGAGCCATACGGCTTCTGCAATACCTTTAAGGTTTGCGCCGTATGCTTCAATGCATTCGCTCATTATATCCATCGGGACAAATTTGGGATTGGGATCGAGTCCCACTACGATGGGAGCGTCTTTACTTACGATATTGTCAATCAGCTTCTGTATCATTTATGCAATCACGCCCTTCTTTTCATCAACATATTTCTTGATTTCCGAAGCGCGGACATATTTAACAATGTCACCACCCTTGTCAACTACAAGTGTGGGAGCCATCTGAACGCCGTACTTTCTTGCAAGATCGGGCTGTTCAAGAGCATCGATTAACTTGTAGGGAAGGTCTCCCAAGTAATCCTTGGCAATTGCACAGTTAGGACAGGTCTTGGTGGTAAATAAGATTACCGTGCTGTCATCAGCGGGTGCTGCACTTGCTACAGGTGCTGCATTTGAAACACCGAATAAATCTGCGTATGCGGGATTAACGTTTTCTGTGGGTGCCTGAACGCTTTCGGGAGCAACTGTATCATTTACGGGCTCTGCCACATTAACTGTTGCCGAAATGTTCTGATTCTTATTTCCTAAATCTTCCGATTTAGAAAGAGAAAGGTTAATATCGTATTCTTTTCTGTTCTTGAACTCCTGAAGTTTACCGTCGTTCCAGTTCTGAACGGGTCTGTAGTAACCTGTGATACGTGAGTAAACTTCTGTCTTGCATCCGCAGTCGGGACATGTATCCTGCTCACCTGCAAGGTAACCGTGGTTCTTACAGATTGAATATGTAGGAGACATTGTGTAGTAAGGAAGCTTGTAGTTTTCAGCTATTGTACGAACAAGCTTAGCTGCTGCCTTCCAGTCGGGAAGCTTCTCGCCTAAGAATGCATGGAATACTGTACCTGAAGTATAAAGTGTCTGAAGTTCGTCCTGGATATCAAGTGCATCAAATACATCATCTGTAAAGTCTACAGGAAGATGTGATGAGTTGGTGTAGTAAGGTGTATCGCCTTCTTTACCTGCTGTCTTGATGTCCGGCCATCTCTTACGATCGTGCTTAGCAAGACGGTAAGATGTGGACTCTGCGGGAGTTGCTTCAAGGTTGTAAAGATCGCCGTACTGTTCCTGATAATCGGAGAGACGGTTTCTCATATGATTAAGGACATCCTTGGTGAATTCCTGGGTATCCTTGTTTGTCATATCATGGCCGAGCCACTTAGCGTTAAGACCAACTTCGTTCATACCGATAAGACCGATGGTTGAGAAGTGGTTGTCAAAGTTGCCTAAGTATCTCTTTGTATAAGGATATAAGCCCTCGTCGAGAAGTCTTGAAATAACGCCTCTCTTAAGCTTTAAGGATCTTGCGGAGATATCCATTATACGATCAAGTCTCTTGTAGAAATCTTCGGGATCTGATGCAAGGTATGCGATACGAGGCATGTTGATTGTAACAACACCTACAGAACCTGTTGATTCGCCTGAACCGAAGAAACCGCCGGTTTTCTTTCTTAATTCTCTTAAATCAAGACGAAGTCTGCAGCACATTGAACGAACGTCCGAAGGCTTCATATCGGAGTTGATGTAGTTTGAGAAGTAAGGTGTACCGTACTTGGCGGTCATATCAAAGAGAAGCTTGTTGTTAAGTCTGTCTGACCAGTCAAAATCTTCTGTAATTGAATATGTAGGGATAGGATACTGGAATCCTCTGCCGTTTGCATCACCTTCAATCATTGTCTCAAGGAATGCACGGTTGATCATATCCATTTCATCCTTGCAGTCAGCGTATGTGAAATCCATTTCTTTGCCGCCTACAAGTGCTTTTTCGTTTGCAAGGTCCGAAGGAACTGTCCAGTCAAGAGTAATGTTGGTGAAAGGTGCCTGTGTACCCCATCTTGAAGGTGTGTTTACACCGTAAATGAAGGACTCGATGCACTTCTTAACTTCATCGTATGTAAGGTTGTCTACTTTTACGAAAGGAGCAAGATATGTGTCGAATGATGAGAATGCCTGAGCGCCTGCCCATTCATTCTGCATAATACCGAGGAAGTTAACCATCTGGTTACAGAGAACCGAAAGATGTGAAGCGGGAGCTGATGTAATTTTTCCGGGAATTCCGCCTAAGCCTTCTTTTATGAGCTGTTTTAATGACCAGCCTGCACAGTAACCTGTAAGCATGGAAAGGTCATGAATGTGGATATCGGCATTACGATGAGCTTCAGCGATTTCTTCATCATAAATTTCCGAAAGCCAGTAGTTAGCGGTAACTGCACCGGAGTTGGAAAGGATAAGACCACCTACGGAATATGTAACTGTAGCGTTTTCCTTAACTCTCCAGTCTTCTACTTTAACATATGAATTTACAACGTCTTTATAGTCAAGGATTGTTGACTTTAAGTTACGCATTTTTTCACGCTGCTTACGATAAAGGATGAATGCCTTTGCAGCTTCTGCGTAGCCTGACTGCTCGAGAATCTTCTCTACTGAGTCCTGGATATCCTCGACATGAACATAACCTTCTTTAATCTTCGACTGAAAATCAGCGGTAACACGAAGAGCAAGAAGATCAATGATATCTTCACTGTACTGTACACTTGTGGCGTCAAACGCCTTCTTTATGGCATCCTTGATTTTCTCAATATTAAAATCAGTTTTTTCGCCGTCTCTTTTAATTACACCAAACATTTTTCATTCCTCCAACACAATTCTTTAGGGCTTTGCGCCGATTGAATCCATTGTAACATCACCCCTTTGTAATGTCAACGAAAAACCACTATATATTTGCCTGAAATTTTTTACAAACACAATATATAGTTGTTTGTAAGGTTTGCACAAATTTACATAACTAAAAAAATGCATCCCCTTTAAAATAGGGATGCATTCGTATTTTAGTTTACATAATTATCGAGTCTTTAAGAAGTCATACTCTCTCGCCATGTTCTCATCCGAGGGATAATCCACAAGATATTGTGCACAAAGGTCCCTTGCCTTCTCAAATTCCCCAAGATATTCGTATGCCACAATTCTGTTATACAAAAGCTGCTGGTGTGCCTCGTTGGTATCAATCTCCAAACCGTTTACCACAGCCTCAAGAGCTTCCTCATATCTGCCCTGATCTATGAGTGCTACGGCCAGCTGATTGTACACACCTGCATCGGGATTTGTCTCGAGATACTTATTATATATATTGATGGCAAATGCCGTATCGTCGAGTTCCTCGTAGCATTTTCCAAGTAAAAGAAGCACTTCTTCGCTCTTGTTACCGCCGGTTCTCGCCTGCTCAAGATAGTTCTTTGCGGTCGAGTAATTGCCGAGGCAGTAGTTGATGTAGCCCTTGTCGTAGTCCGACATGTTTCGGTCGTACTTGTTTAAAGCATCATTAAGATAATCCACACCATAGGGCTGGAAGCCGGTTTCCGCGAGCAGATTGTAGATATCGATGTAAAGCGTGTAGTCCTTCTTTTTAAGAGAAAGAGCTTTCTCGAAATCCGTGCAGGCTGAATCAACGTCCTGCAAATACAGATATTCCGCCGCACGCTGCATGTACGCGTCAACCTCACGCGGTCTTAACGCAATGATTGCATCGTATCTTGCCTTTGCATCCTCGTATTTGCCGAGCTTATGATAGCAGACACCGACATAGTAATTGATATCGTAATCAATATCATCGGGTGTTGCACCGTCTTCCGCAAGAGCAGTCTTGAAAGCTTCAATGGCGCTTTCGTAGTCACCCTTGTTCATATAGCAGATTCCAAGTCCTCTGTATGCCATGGTCAGGTTTTTATCCTGCTCAATGGCCTGCCTGAAATTCTGCTCTGCAGATGCATAATCGGGCTCCTCGAGCTTTTCATATCCAATTGTAACATAGTCTGTTTCGTCCTTTTTTTCGCACGCACATAATGCACAGAAAGAAATTGCAATTAAGAACGAACAGAGAAATCTTTTAATTTTCATATTAATGATGGAACAGTCTCATCTTTGTGAAGCACATTACCATGCCGTACTTGTCGGCACATTCGATAACGAGGTCGTCTCTTACTGATCCGCCGGGCTCTGCGATGTACTTAACGCCGCTCTTCTTTGCTCTCTCGATATTGTCCGAGAAGGGGAAGAATGCGTCTGAACCGAGTGCAACGTCGGTCATCTGATCGAGCCATGCTCTCTTTTCTTCTTTGGTAAAGATTTCGGGTTTAACCTTGAAAATCTTCTGCCAGTTGCCTTCTTGGAGACAGTCAAGTTCGTCACCGATGTAGTTATCGATTGCGTTGTCTCTGTCTGCACGGCCGAGTCCGTCTACGAACTGAAGCTCAAGTACCTTGGGACACTGACGAAGCATCCAGTTGTCAGCCTTGCTGCCTGCAAGTCTTGTACAGTGAACTCTGGACTGCTGTCCTGCGCCGATACCGATTGCCTGTCCGCCCTTTGCGAAGCAAACAGAGTTGGACTGTGTATATTTTAATGTAATAAGTGAAATGATAAGGTCAATCTTTGCAAGGTCGGGAAGTTCCTTGTTCTTAGTAACGATTTCGCTTAAAAGTTCATTGTTGATCTTGAATTCGTTTCTGCCCTGCTCGAATGTGATACCGAATACGTCCTTGTGCTCGATGGGTTCGGGCTTGTAATCGGGATCAATCTGGATAACGTTGTAGTTACCGCCTTTTTTTGCTTTTAAGATTTCAAGTGCTTCAGGCTCGTATCCGGGAGCGATAACGCCGTCGGAAACTTCTCTCTTGATAATCTTTGCTGTGGAAACGTCACAAACGTCCGAAAGTGAAATGAAATCACCGAAGCTTGACATTCTGTCTGCGCCTCTTGCTCTTGCGTATGCGCATGCAAGGGGTGAAAGTTCGCCTAAATCGTCTACCCAGTAAATCTTTGCGAGTACGTCATCCAAAGGAAGACCTACTGCAGCACCTGCGGGTGATACATGCTTAAAGCTTGTAGCTGCGGGAAGACCTGTTGCTTCTTTTAATTCTTTTACGAGCTGCCAGCCGTTGAATGCATCCATGAAGTTGATGTATCCGGGCTTGCCGTTTAATACGGTGATGGGAAGTTCTCTTCCGTCATTTACAAAAATCTTGCTGGGCTTCTGGTTGGGGTTACAACCGTACTTAAGTTCAAGTTCTTTCATAATTTACTCCTTAAAACTATTTATTCTTATTAACAATTCTTGTCTCGAATTTGCCTGTCTCAATATCAATGTATCTTACAAATAATGAAACCTTGTTGTCTTCATTTAAAGAGTTCCATACTTCGTTCGTAAAAGCATCGATGTCGCCGGAGATTCCAACCCATGTAGGTTCGCCTTCAAATGAAGGAAGGGGATTTCCGTCACTTTCGTATGTATGGATGAAGTGACCTTCGCCTGCGAAAGGATTTTCATATGCGAATGTGAAACGGTTGTGAGCGCCTTCTCTGCCGTTGTTGCTCTTTAAGATTGAAAGTGCGTAGTTGTATTTGCCGTTTTCAACATGCATGATACCTGAAATTCTCGGTGTAAGGTTGGGAGCATCGGGCTCGTAGCAGCGTGAACGAAGTGACTGTTCAAATGTCATCTGCTTATCCATACCTTCATAAATGGTATCTGTCTGATCGCCGTTTGTAACGATTGTTTTATTTCCAAGTACTCTGACGGGAGCATAAATGATGAGGCTCGGATCCTCGAGTTTGGATTCATCGAAAGCCTGTGTTCTTAATCCGTTTCCGTCCTCCACGAAGATACGGTTACGTGAGTTGGTACTTCTGCCCATGATAAAATATGCCGTTACCGCATATTTACCGCATGCACTCT
>JAEEOJ010000082.1 GCA_016284175.1 Lachnospiraceae bacterium
TCTGAAGCCGTCTATCATTACAAGAGTATGAGTATCGGAGTTTCGTAAAAGATACTCAGCCTCGTGAATTTTATAAGCTGTATTTACTGTAACAAGAACTGCGCCGATACGGCAGCATGCCCAGAATGATAAGTACCACTGGGGAATGTTGGTTGCCCAGATAGCTACGTGGCTACCCTGCTTTACGCCAAGTGCGATAAGAGTCTTGGCAAATTCATCAACATCATCCCTGAATTCGGAATATGTTCTTGTGTAATCAAGAGTTGTATATCTGAAAGCATACTGATCGGGGAATTCCTCAACCATTTTGTCGAGTACCTGAGGGAAGGTCTTGTCGATAATCTCTTCTTTTTTCCAGATAAACTTACCTGTGCCGGCCTTGTTTGAATAAAGTGTCTGGCCTACAACTTTTGCTTCCTGCTCATACTGGGACATGAAGTTGATAAAGTGAGGGAACACGATTCCGGGGTCTGATAATTCTTCAAGCCATGCGGGAATCCATTCAAATGAAATGTATTTATCGTAATTGATTGAACGAAGAGCGCCCATTAAATCGTCAATGGGAAGGCTGCCTTCGCCCATAAGTCTGTATTCAATCTTTCCGTCAACAACTTCGGAATCTTTTATGTGCACATGAAGAACGTATGCACCGAGGTTCTGGATTGAAGTTTCTGCACTTTCACCGCCAAATCTAACTGTGTGGTGGATATCCCATGCTGCAGCAACATTGTCTCTTGCGAAAACATTTAAGACATTGCGGAGTCTCTCTGTGTTTGCGTAAGGTCCGACTGTTTCGATAAGAAGTGAAACGCCGTTGTTGTCTGCTTCTCTGTAGGTAGCTTTGATACACTCGATAACGGGTTCATCGGAAACCTCGGTATCTGTGCTGCTCTTTCCTGCACGAAGTCTGATAGCGGGACATTTTAAAATCTTGGCGATTCTGATGTATTCTCTGATTTCTTCGATGTTTTCGTTTACCTTGTCGGGATCCGATACATCGCAGACAGCATCGAGTACGGGAATCTCAAGGCCCATCTGAGCTATTTTTCTTGCCGTCTCAACAATGTTTTCATTATTAAAAGGTCTGTTCTTTCCGGAAAAAACTTCTCTTTTTATATCGTGAATTTCAATACCGGAAAACTGCAAATCTTTTGCGGTCACATAAAAGTCAGACCAGTCAAAATCATCCCATCCGTTTGTGCTGAATGATAATCTCATTTAAATCTTTCCTCCGTTTTAATCCTAATCGGGAATGTTCTCCTGTTTCTCTTCGTAAACAATCTTGTTGATTGCGTTAAGGTAAGCTCTGATGCTGGCGCCGATAATGTCTGTTGAAATACCGTTGCCTGAATAAAGCTTTCCGTTGGAACGAAGTTTTACGAGTGCGGTTCCGACTGCCTCGCTTCCTTCGGTTACTGACTGGATCTGGAAATCATCAAGTTCATAGTGATGTCCGACAACCATTTCAACTGCAAGGAATGCAGCGGCGATGGGGCCGTCTCCCGAACTTAAACCTTTAAGCTCGTTTCCTTCTTTTTCAAGAGTGATGTGAGCGGTGGGAGTGATGATGTTTCCTGAGTTGATTACAAAGTCAACCAACTGATATGTTGCGGGAACCTGGAGAGCTGCGGTTGCAATGATTGCTTCCATTTCCTTTGTTCCGACATTCTTTTTCTCGGATACTCTCTTGAATTCCTTGTATACCTTTGCGTTGTCGTCGTCGGATAAATCATATCCGAGTTTCTTAACTGCTTTGATAACCTTGGAAATATCTGCGGTCTCGTCTAAATTGAGTTCTTCGGTCTTAGCCTTTTCCTCTTCTTCGAAGGTAATCTTGATACCCTGATTCTCGCCTTCAATCCAAGTCATCTGACGAAGAGTCTTGTTAAACTCTGCTCTCGGGATATCGATTGCAACCTGAATTGCCTCGCCTTTTTCAGAAATAAGATTTACGAAATGTCCGATCTTGGGAGCTGCTTTGCCAACAAGTGTTGTCTTAACCTGTGTTGCGCCTGCCTTGATAGCTGCTACGGAGTTTGCATTTCCGAGTCTGATTTCATCGGAGCAGGTAACGGAAATTGTTACGTTTTCGATTCCGCGAACATTTTCTTTTATGTATTTTATGAACTCTGCGGTTTCCTCGGGAAGCCATGTTCCTGCGGTATCGCAGAAATCGATTACGCTTGCGCCTGAAGCAACTACGCCCTGGGATAACTTAGCGACAAATTCTTTTTCGCTTCTGGAAGTGTCGATGAAGGATACTTCGATGTTATTGCACAGGCTCTTTGCGTATTCAACCATTTCGGGAACTTTCTCAAGAACTGCCTTGGGTTTTGCTTTTAAAATATATTCCATCTGAACGGGAGAGGTCGGAACAAGGATTCTTATTCTCGCGTTCTTTGAATTCTTAATTGCATCTGCTGCGGCATCAATCTCTGCTTTATCAGGTGCTGCTGCAACCGATAATGTGCTTTCTTTTATCATTGTTGCGAGAGATTTAACAAGCAAAGCATCTGTTTTCTCTACTGCCTTGGGCATTTCGATAACATTTACTTTGATCTTTTCAAGTCTTTTTGCAACTTCCATCTTTTCCTTGAAACTCATGGAAAAGGCGTTGTTGATTGAGCTTGTTGCGATTGTTGAGTCGGCAATGAAAATCTTGTTCATGATTTTTTCCTTTCTAAAATGAAAAGTCCCAGAAATTAGTTTCCTAATCTCTGGGACGAAATTTCTTCCGCGGTACCACCCATATTACTGTAAAACAGTCACTCAGTAAGATACTATCATATCTCTAGCCTTGATAACGGAGCTTGCCGGAGCCCTTTACTTGCCTTTCGAGGGTTCTGCTCGGGAGTGAGACTGCAATTCGTTCTTTCGTACCGGTTCACAGC
>JAEEOJ010000083.1 GCA_016284175.1 Lachnospiraceae bacterium
GAGAAAATCTTAGACCTTGGCTGTGGCTATGGATATTACACGGATTATTTTAAAAGTATCGGCGGAAATGCAATCGGAATAGATGCATCGCAGGTGATGATTGATATCGCAAAAAAGAATTATCCTGACTGCGAATTTGAAGTTGCTGATATAACCAAAGAAATACCTTTTGAAGATAATTCTTTTGATTTAATATTCTGCAATCAGGTATTGATGGATATAGAAAATGTTGAGAGTGTCTTTTATGAGTGCAGCAGAATCCTGAAGCCCGGCGGAATACTTTATTATTCAATTACACATCCTGCATTCTTTAACGGTGAATGGAATAAGGGCGGGGAAGGAAAACTGATTGATTCGTATTTAACGCCCGGTGTTTCAACAAACCTTTTCTGGGGAGAAACAAAGCATTTTCATCGTCCTTTGTCATTTTATTTAAATGCGGCAGCAGAAGCGGGGTTAAGCCTTATTCATACAGAGGAGCCCAAGACTTACGACGGAATAAATAAAAACGACGATTTACCGCTATTCTTTTTTGCGGAATATAAAAAACCAGATTAATTTTACTGAAAGATTGGAGGCATCATATGGAAAGACCTGCACCACCCTGGACAAACGAACTTCCCGAAGGAGCATTTGTAACAGGCGAACCGACTTATCCTACGGGTAAATATTTTAACAGATTTAAGAAAGACGAGGCTTTTGGCCTTAAATATTATTACTTTGATCCCACTGAGCACGGATATCCTAAAAGAGACGATTATCCTCTGCTTGTATTCTTCCACGGAACAAGCAATGCTCTGGAAGGTGAACTTTGCATAAATTATTCGGGCTCTGAGATGTATGCATCCGATGATTATCAGAAAGATCTTGGCGGAGCTTATATTTTAATGCCTATGGCAAACGAATACCGTGATGAGAACGGAAGAGTACAGGGCGCATGGGAAGTGGAATATGTTGAGCCTGTTACTGCGCTTATTGACGACTTTGTTGAGAAGCATATGGATGGCTGTAAAGCTAAAATTTTACTTGGCAATTCAAGTGGCGGAAGATTTACTTTTACGATTTCAAAACATCATCCCGAGAAGTTTGATATTATCCTTCCTGTAGGTTCATGTGAGATTCCGCCTGATGAAGTACTCGATGATTATGATAAAAACGGCGTAACACTCTTCTTAGCAATCTGCAAGCATGATGAATTTACACCGTTTGATGAAGTAATTGCACCCAGACTCGAGCGAATCAGAAACATGAAGAGTAGCTTTATTTTCACACCGGACTGGACATATAACGGAGATAAAGGAGTTGCATCCATCAACTTCGGTATAGAAATGGGCCAGCACTGTCTGATGAATGAAATCCAAATGAATGTGAAATTCGATGACGGAACACCTATGGACGATAGTCTTCCGAATGGCGTGACAGGCTGGTTAGCAAACGAACTTAAAAGAATGGTTTAAGCAATGAAAAAAGCGCTGTTAGTTATAGATATGCAAAATGATTATCTGTGGAGTAAGCGAAAAGAAATGTTTACTTATAACACGGATGAACTGGTAAAAAATGTAAATGAAGCAATTGAATCATATAAGAATGTCGGATTTGATATAATTTACATTAAGCACATCCTGCCCAGGATAATGTGGGGCGTCGGGTTCTCAATTAAAGGAACTGAAGGTGCAGAAATGTACGACGGCGTAAAAATTGTTTCCGATCTTTGCTTTGAGAAAAATCATTCTGATACGTTTACCGCTAAGGCATTTAAAGAGTTTGTTGCAGAAAAGAATTACGAGGAACTGGTTCTTTGCGGACTCGATGAATGCGGATGTGTGGGAGCAACAGCCAAAGGAGCCGTGAAAGCCGGAATCAGGGTCAAAATGATTACTGATTGTATTGGCAGAAGGTTTCCTGAGAAGAAAGTCAAAGCAATGAGAGATGAACTTAGTTCACTTGGAGTGGAATATATATAGGGAGTAAAGATTAGGTAATAAATTATGACATTTGAGAGTTTTATAAAAGAAGTTCTTAATATTCTAAAAAAGATACTGTTTTTATACCTGTTTTGGGTATTCTTCAGGCTTGCTGTAATCGGCCTTATATTACCGGTTATTCCGCAGGTTCCGTTTTTTGTTATTAGTTTTATGTTCCTTGCGGGAGCATCAAGACACTTTAGAAAATTCATCGTTTCAACAAAAATTTTCAACAAATTTTTCAAAGGATATGTCGACAGACATCCGAAGATTGCGGCATTCTTTTATGAGCCTGTATAGAAGGGTATCAAAAAAGGATAATTGAGCAAAATGAAAAAACAAAAAAATATAAAAAGAATAGTTATATCAGTATTTACTTTGATGCTTTCTGTTATGGTTTTAGGATGTCAGCCCAACACACTGAAAATGCTGGCTTCATATATGGAAGACAGATATCCCGGGAATGATTTTACGGTAGATCATAATGAGCTCGTTTCGTATGACAGGGAATACTATATTACCGAAGTCTTTTATAAAAATGATATGTTTCCTGACGGTGAAATCAGAGCGCATGTTATGCTTCAAAACGGACAGTGGGTTTATAAAGATAACTATATGATGCTTTTGAAAAGAAGCGAGATTGAAGAATATATGCAGAAAACCGCGGAGGAAAAATTCGGAAATTGCAAGGTATTTGTAAATTTCGTAAGTTTGTATTTGCCTTCATCCTTTCCTGTTACGGCAGATGCAGATGAAGTTCTTGATAATTGCAGCGTGGAGTTAATTATATATATTCCCCCAAGCAGCCCGAAGAATTCGGATTATAAAACGCAAACCGACGAATTTCGGGATGAGTTGCTAAACGATGGGCATGCAAATATTTTCGGTACTGTCTGGAGAATTGATTCGCAACCTTTATATGATAATTTAAATGCGCCATTCAGTGCAGCAGAAATGGATAAATATGAGGATGTCAGCAAAAAAGTAGGCTCTTTTGGCCAATTTCCTTATTAGGACAATAAATAAATTTTTACAGGAAGAATAAAAAATGCTTAAAAGATTTCTGATAGTTTTAGGTGTAATTATATTATTGGTAGCCGGTGTTTTTGGCTTCCAAATTTTCCGGTATCTTCGTGAAACCGAGAAATCTGACAGAGCGCATTACACCTGGGTTGCGCATATGTCGTACTTTGCTGAATACATAGAAGAAAATGGATTTGGCGAATTTGGAAACGGAACTCATGAATTTTTAGAGACAAGGAAATTTAAAAGCGCCGAGGAAATGTATGCAAATTTACCCGCAGGCTTTTCTGATGCAATCAAAGATGCGCTGACATCCGGTGTGTCTTTGAATGGTTTTGATTTAAAGAACAAGCAGGTCACTATATATGAAATTAATCCTGATCTTCTGCCTTTGGAAGAAGAGGGAAGTGATACGGAAACTGATTGCCATTACTGCGTGATGGAGTACCCGGATAATACATATCGTTTTGCGTTGATTATAGCAATACAATATACTCGTTAAGATTAATAAACTATCGTGAAATCCATTCGATAAAAGCTAAAACAGTATCGTTCATATTAGAATTTATACCGATGCAAAGATAAACATTTTCATCTTCTTTGTATGCATTAAATGACTTTAATACGGCACTTTCGGAGATATCGATTCCGTATGGTTTTAAACCCAGGGAATCGTCTTCAGAGGTGTCGTTTTTTGTATGGTCGTAGTCGATAAGTCTGTCTTTATATTTGCTTTGAAGGTCAGGGTATCTGTTGATATCTTCAAGCAGCCCCATCTTACTGAGACGCTCAAAGGTTTCTTCATTGCAGATAAGAAAATTGATATCGCCTGCAGAAGCAGTTGCAATAAGCTTGGCAGAGGATTCGATATCAGAATCGTTTAGGAACAATTCAGAAGAGAAATATACTCGATGCTTCTTGGTATCTATGTTGCTGTATTCAGGAAATGACGTAATAAATTCTTCATCACTTATCGCAGGAATTTCGGTTCTGTTTACGATATAACCGTTTAAAATCACATCGGGTGCAAAGACGATATCTTTTAAAACAAAGAACACAATTACGCCCACAATCAGAATTGCAAGCAGATGAAATTTAAAGAAATCAAAATAATACCTCATGCGCTTTCTGAACGGAAGCGCAGAGGCTTTTTTTAAATTCTCGTATCTTTCTTTTCTGATTGGATTTTTATTTTTCATTCAGATTAAAAACCAAAGTATTCTTTAGCATTCTTATAAGAAATCTTTGTAACGATTTCACCGACTATTTCATAGTCTCTGGGGAATTCTCCGTTTTCAACAAGTGTTCCTAAGAAGTTACAAAGAATTCTCCTAAAATAATCATGTCTGGTGTAGGATACAAAACTTCTCGAATCGGTCAGCATTCCCACAAAGCCCGCAAGGTTTGTATTGTTGGCAAGGGAATTAAGGTGTTTTTCCATACCTGCCTTATTGTCATTAAACCACCATGCGCTGCCGTGCTGGATTTTGTTTTCGCCAGTTCCGTCCTGGAAGCATGCGATAACCGTGTCGATAATATCGTTATCGTTAGGATTAAGGCTGTACACAATCATTTTGCCGAGAGCATCATTGTTGTTTAAAAGATTTAATAAATCAGCGAGTTTGTTGCCCGAGGTAACTGAAGAGATACAGTCAAAACCTGTGTTGGGACCGATTTCTTTAAACATCTTTTCATTGTTATCTCTCTTGCAACCGTAGTGAAGCTGGCTTACAAAACCGACTTCTTTGTATTTTGCATGAAGAAATACTAAAAGAGAGGTTTGGAACTTTTCGATTTCTTCAGCCGTGGGCATTATTCCGTTAAGCCTCTTTTTGAAAGTCGTATTGGCTTCGAAATCTTTTGCGGGTGCAAAAGGAATATCAAGTAAACCGTGATCGGATATCACGCAGCCTTTTTCTTTGAAATATTTGATTCTTGAATAAAGAGCTTCTTCAAGAGTTTCAAGTGAATTGATTTTCATTTCGGTTACTTCGGAAAGCTTATTAATATAATCAACAAAACCGGGCTTTTCGATTGAAAGTACATTATCAGGTCTGAAAGCGGGAAGTACTTTGAACTTAATCGATTCGTCTTTTGCAATCGCGTCGTGATATTCCAGTGAGTCAACAGGATCGTCTGTAGTGCAGAGAACCGTAACATTTGAATCTTCGATGATTTTTCTTGCACAGAAATCTTCGGATGCAATTACTTTGTTACAGAGGTCCCAGAGCTCTTCGGCGTTTTCTTTTTTAACATATCCTTCGAAACCAAAATACTTCTTTAATTCCATATGGCTCCAGTGATACAAAGGATTGCCGATTGCAGAAGAGAGGACTTCAATCCATTTTACGAACTTTTCCTTATCTGTTGCATCGCCTGTAATATATTTTTCTTCAACGCCCGCAGCACGCATGAAACGCCATTTGTAATGGTCGCCGCCAAGCCAGAGCTCTGTGATGTTTTCAAAGCGCTTGTTCTCAGCAATTTCTTTAGCATCGATGTGGCAGTGATAGTCGATTATCGGCTGATTTTTTGCATAGTCGATGTAAAGTTTTTTTGCTGCATCGTTAGAAAGTAAAAAATCATCATTCATAAAAGTACTCATATGTAACCCCTCTATTTATTTTCTTCAGTTTCTTCAGCGTTTTCTTCTTCCGCAGTTTCAGCATTATTTGCCGTACCGAGTGCAATCGACTCATACTTCTTAAGCACGGGCTCAATCATATATGTGTCTAAAAGACATTTAAGTCCGGGCATAAGTACAAGCAGAGGTGCGAAAAGAAATGTGTTGTAAGACCAGTAAAGCACGATTGCGGCAGCAACCCAGAAAACAATTAATCCTAGCGAAAAGCGCAAATGCATCAGTGTGATTGCGATAGGATATGTAAGCGCATGAAAAGTGCTCATGTCATATCTTGAAAGCCAGGAGAAAGCATAAGTTATCGTGCAGAGATAGACGAGAATGATAATATAAAATATCCATCTCATTCCCATGTTAAAAGATCCCTGGCCGTGATAATAAAACCATGCGGCATATGCAAATGCGGCTCCGACGACAAGATATATTACAGTCATTACTGTAGCCTGCACGAAGTTTCTTTTAAAAGATTTAAAGAAATCCCTGGTCGGCTGGTCTTCGTTTTTACGAACACTTTTAACCATTGCATAATAAGCGGCCGTCGAAGATGCACCGATGGTAATGATGGGGATGGAGCAGACTATCCAGAGAACTCCGATCCAGACCATGTGCCAGAACTTCGAGAGAAACTTATATATTTTTCCGTCCATGCTAAAAAGATCCATTACGAGAATTATCCTTTTTAATTTATTAGATATAATATTATTATAAACAAAAATCTCCTACATATTACAGTTTTTTGCAGGTAAAATTATACTTTCGGATTTTTCGTATAGACAAAACAATAATAAGTAGTAAAATGATATTGTACTGAAATACAAGTATACTACATATTTTTTCATTTGGAAAGAGAAACGCATATGTACAGTTCATTATGGCTTAATTACGAGAAATTATATATATCCGACGAGAACGAAAGAAAAGTGGCCGATATTCTTAAGAATGTCTGCTTCATTTCCTGCGATGAAAACAACAGGATTTTTAAAAGCATCAAGAACGAAATTAAAACTGCTTTCGACATTCTTTTTGACAGAGAGACCACATTCGTAACCGGCGAAGATGCTTCCAAAGCACTCCTCATAAAAAAAGTAACAAACGAAAAACTCGGCAAAGAAGGCTACAGAATCTATTCAACAGAAAACGCATTCTTCGTAGAGGCCAACGACTATAACGGACTTTTATACGGAACCTTCAGATTCATAGAATTAATAAGATTAGGCAAACTGACCGAAGAAGTCAATATCATAAAAATACCTGACAATCCTTTAAGAATGTTAAATCACTGGGACAATATGACAGGAGATATCGAAAGAGGGTATTCCGGCAATTCATTCTTCTTTGAAGATAACAAAATGATTATAAACGACAGAACTCTTATGTATGCAAGAGCAGTTTCATCGGTCGGAATCAATGCTGTTGTAATCAATAACGTTAATGTCAAAGGCGAAGCTTCCTATCTTATCTCTGACAGACATTATGAAAATATGAAAAAGCTGTCCGAGATTTTTGCAGATTACGGAATAAGGCTTTTTGTAAGTGCGAATTATGCGCTTCCCATGGAGTACGGAATTGACAGCGCAGATCCTTTAGATGAGAGAGTTATCAAGTGGTGGAGCGATAAGTGCAAAGAGATTTATGATAATTTGCCTCTTTTAGGAGGTTTTCTTGTAAAAGCGGATTCCGAAGGAAGACCCGGACCTTTTACGTACGGACGTACGCAGGCGGACGGTGCAAACATGCTTGCAAGAGCAATTGCTCCTTACGGCGGACTCATTATCTGGAGATGCTTTGTATATAACTGCAAGCAGGACTGGAGAGACGAAAAGACCGACAGAGCAAGAGCAGGCTACGATTACTTCCACGATCTTGACGGCAAATTCGAAGAGAATGTTGTCTTACAGATAAAGAACGGACCGATGGACTTCCAGGTAAGAGAACCGGTTTCGCCTCTTTTCGGCGGTTTGGAAAATACCAATCAGATGCTCGAGGTTCAGATAGCGCAGGAATACACGGGCCAGCAAAAGCATGTATGCTACCTTATTCCCTGGTTTAAGGAAATCCTCACATTCAATACGCATATGAAAGAAGCAAGCGTTGCGGATATTATTTCCGGACGCGTGATGGGAAATAAAAACGCAGGTATGGCTGCGGTATGCAATACGGGTAACGATTACAACTGGACGGGTCACGATCTTGCCGGAGCAAACCTTTACGGATTCGGAAGACTTTCGTTCGATACGTTATTATCCGCTGAAGATATTGCAAAGGAATGGGCGATGCTTTACCTTGCACAGGCTTTAGGTGAGAAGAGCTTCGAAGAAAGAAACGGTAAAAAAATTGTAGATACAATTACGGATATTCTTATGAAATCCTGGCCCGCATATGAGAAATACAATGCGCCTCTTGGAATCGGATGGATGGTAGTTCCGGGAATTCATTACGGCCCTGATGTAGACGGTTATGAATACTCACCCTGGGGCACTTATCACAAGGCTGATTTACACGCTATCGGAAGAGACAGAACCGAGGCCGGAACAGGCTTTACATCGCAGTATCGAAAAGAGAATGCGGATATGTATGCATCAGTTAAAACATGTCCCGAAGAATTGCTTTTGTTTTTCCACAGATTGCCTTATAATTATGTATTGAAAAATGGCAAGACCATTATTCAGCACATTTATGATACGCATTTTGAGGGTGCAGCGGAAGCAGAGGATATGTTTGAATCGTTTAAGTCTTTAAAGGGGCTTATTGCAGACGATGTTTATGAAAGAGCAGCTTCGCGTTTTGAGCACCAGACAGAACATGCCAAAGAATGGCGTGACGTGATTAACAGTTATTTCTTCAGAAAAACGGGCATAAAAGACGAAAAAGGACGCCCTCTTTTCTGACGGTAACTTAATCCGCGGGGTGAGACTATGAAGTTGTCGAAAATCTACAGCGACGGAATGATTATTCAGAGAAACTTCGAGAATATTATCGAAGGTTATGCTACTCCGAATAGTGAAATCCGCCTGTATTTTGACAAAAGTATATATGAGGGGCTTTGCGATGAGGAAGGACATTTCTTTATCGTTTTACCTCCTATGGAAGCAGGTGGCCCTCACACAATAAATATAGCTGATAAAATCGACAGATATACCATTAATTATGTTTATGTCGGAGACGTGTTTTTACTTGCCGGACAGTCCAATATGGAACTTCCGGTATCAAGAACTCTCGATCTTTACCGTGAGGAATTAAAGGGTATCGAATATCCTTTAATCAGAATGTTTCAGATGCCGAAGGAATTTAAATTCGGCGAGCCTGACGAAACGGTAGAGAGTGGAGAGTGGACATCTGCGAATGAAGAATCGGTAATGAACTTTTCTGCCATAGGATTCTTTTTCGCACAGATGAAATTTGAAAAAGACGGTATTCCGGTAGGACTCGTACATGCCTCTGTAGGCGGTACGCATATTGAAGCTTTTATGAGCGGTGACTGGCTTATAAAGGTCGGCAGGAAGTTAAGGAAACTGGCGCAGGAACAGGGCAGAGAACTTACATGTAAATGTGACATAAACGATACCTGCAAGATGTGCTACGAGGAAAACATCAATCGCAATAAAGACGAACTATTTGTTAAGAACACCATTTCCGAAGAAACGGAAAGAATTAATGCGTGGTGGAAAAAGACCGACGAAGACGATATCGGCCTTAAAGAAAAATGGTACGACCACGAATGGAACGCAGACGAAAAGATGGGCGGTATCGAAATCGAAGTACCGCAGTCATGGGTCAACAATGTTCTTAAAAACAGAATCGGAACCGTATGGGTTCAGAGAACATTCTTTGCTCCGCAGAATTTCTGCGAAAGAGACGTGGAATTAAAACTTGGAACCATAGTTGATGCCGATTACACATATGTCAACGGAATACAGGTAGGCCACACGGATTACTTCTATCCTCCGAGAAGATATACGATTCCCGCAGGAGTTTTGAAAAACGGCAAGAATGTAATCACAGTTCGTGTAATCATCAACAATAATGTCGGTGAATTCAAGGAAGACATGCCTTATTTTATTAAGGCAGACAACGAAGAGGTTTCGCTTGAAGGCACATGGAACGCGAGAGTGGCAGCAGTCGAGGAACCTATGGGTTCGATGACATTCTTCACCTGGCATCCGACGGCACTTTACAACAAAATGATTTATCCTTTAAGAAATATAGCGTTTAAGTCAGTTCTCTTTTATCAGGGCGAATCCAATACGAAATATCCTGAGGATTATGAATATCTGATGATAGCCATGGTAAAAGAATGGAGAAATCTGTTCGGATACAACGTGCCTTTCATTTTTGCAAGACTCCCTTACTTCAGAGGAGAGTCCTGGGAGATTCCGGGAGACGAGTGGGAAGATTTGAGAGATGCCCAGCTTCGTGCTTCGCAGAAAATTGAAGACTGCGCACTGGCTGAGTTATATGACCTCGGCGAGTACAACGAGATTCATACCCAGAACAAAAAAGAAGTGGCTAAAAGATTTTACGATGAATACAGAATGCTTATAAGATCAATCGAAAGGGGAAGATAAGATTATGATCAAAGTCGAAAAACTCGCAGGTGAGTCCACGAGAGATTATGCTTCGCGGTTTTTATGTACTAACATTATTTCGCTTGAATTAAAACCCGGGCAGTTCTTAAGTGAGACGGAGCTCGCCAACGAGATAGGAGTCAGCAGAACACCGCTTCGCGAGGCTCTTATAGACCTTAATCATTCAAATGTAATAGAGACATATCCTCAGAGGGGCAGCATGGTTGCGTTAATCGATCCCGACCTCGTAGAGGAATCAAGATTCATAAGAGAAGTGCTTGATGTATCGGTAGCGGAAATTGCATGTGATGTCGCATCCCCCGAAGACATTATGAATCTTGAAGCAAATGTTAAGCTCCAGGAGTTTTATCTTGAAAACAATAATCAGGATAAAATCTTCGAACTCGACAATGAATTCCATAAAATGATTTATGTGATGGCCAACAAGGAAAGAACTTACGCTATGAAGGCCGGAATGATGATTCATTACGACAGAGTAAGAGCACTTTCATTAATTACGGTTAAGGACAATAAAATCGTAAACGATCACAGACTCATCATGGAAGCCATCAGAAATAAGGATAAAGAAGAAGTCAAGAGACTGATTAAAAAACATCTGTCCAGATATGACATAGACAAAGAAGAGATAAAAAAAGCATATCCGGAATATTATAAACATTAATAAGAATGTTATGAAAATAAAAGAAATCGTCCGTCAGGGCGGTTTTTTTTATGCCCTTTTGTTCAATATTGATGGACAAACAGTTTACATAAATAAAATTTTGTACATAATAGACAAAAAACTTTTTCAGATATATTGATTCTGCTAATAGAAAAGTACAAAAAGAAGTCGTAATATACTTGTATACAAGAATATTAGACTGCAAAAATACAAAAATACAAATGTCATTCGGAGGCTAAAATGACGAACGAAGATTCCAAAATCGAAGTAGTCGAGAGCGTTGAAGAAAACGTAACTCTCGCCAATAATGAATCCTCAGAAAACTCAGACAAAAAAAGCAGATTACGCAATGACGGTTTTCTGAAACACATGAAAAAGAACTGGATTATTTACACATTCTTAATTATTCCGGTTGTCTACTATGTAGTGTTCAGGTACATTCCGATGTTCGGTAACATCATTGCTTTCAGAAAGTATTCGGCTGGTGGTAACATCTTCGGATCACAGTGGTCGGGCTTTAAATACTTCAAACAGTTTTTAGGCGACCCTGCTTTCAGAAGAGCGTTCGGGAACACACTTATCCTAAACTTCTCATATTTGGTAGTCAGATTTCCGCTTACGCTTATTTTCGCTCTGTTGCTTAATGAAATCAAATGGCTTCCTTGGAAAAAGTTTGTTCAGACGGTATCGTACCTCCCTCACTTTATCTCGATGGTTATCGTAGCCGGAATGATAAAGGAACTATTGTCAACCAGTGGACCAATTAATTCATTTTTGATATCGATTGGACAGCAAGCCATAGAATTCATTGCATTACCCGAATGGTTCCCTACCATATTCGTTGCCAGCGGAATATGGCAGGGCCTTGGGTGGGGAAGTATCCTTTACCTCGCAGCGATTGCGGGTATCAATCCCGAGCTTTACGAAGCTGCCAAGGTAGATGGTGCAACTCACTTACAGCAGGTATTACACATTACTATCCCCTGCATCCTTCCTACAATTACAACACTTTTAATCCTTGATATCGGCGGAATGGTAGGATCGGGCGCAGCTTTTGAAAAAGTATTCCTTCTTTACAATCCTATGACATACGAAACATCCGACATTGTATCGACATACGTTTACCGAATGGGTGTTTATTCAGGTAACTACTCATATGCGACGGCGGTTGGCTTGTTTGAAGGCTTGCTGAACTTAATTCTTTTGACGGTAGCAAACTTCACATCCAAAAAAGTTGCCGGTGAATCGCTTTGGTAAGGAGAAAGAAATGACAGAAGAAATAAAATCATTGTCTGAAGAAATTGAAGAGACAACTGTAGAAACGATAGAAGAAACAACTGAAAAAAAGGATGATAAGTTAAAGCTTGATTACGGAAAAGAAAGAAAACTGAAAAAAGGAACCAAAGTAAAAGAGTCCTGGCAGTACAACGTCTTCCGTGTATTCAACGTAATACTGATGACAATCATCTGTATACTTACACTTTATCCTTTCCTTTATCTGGTTGCCCAGTCCTTCTCATCGGAGGCTGCAATCATCAAAGGTCAGGTAACAATCTTTCCCGTAGGATTCAACTTTACGACATACAAGTCGGTTATTACCAAAGGTGAATTCCTGGGATACTACAAAAACACAATTCTTTATGCCGTGTTCGGAACATTTTTCTCGGTGCTGTTTTCGGCAATGCTTGCATATCCGCTTTCAAAGCCTCAGCTCATATTAAACAAGTTTTTCGTTCCGTTCATCATATTCACAATGTACTTCGGCGGCGGACTGATTCCTAACTACATCTTGATGACATCCTTGGGACTCAGAAATACGATTTTCTCATTCGTACTTCCCGGCCTTATCGGTACATATTACGTATTGCTGATGAAGTCCTTCTTCTCAAGCTTCCCTCACGAACTTGAAGAGGCAGGTGAAATTGACGGTCTTTCAAAATACGGAGTGTTCTTCAGAATAGTGCTTCCGAACTCGAAGCCCATTATAGCTACCATGGTACTTTTCTACATGGCTGGTTACTGGAGCAACTGGTTCAACGCTTTCCTTTATTTGGAAGACAGAAGCAAATGGCCGGTGGCTTATCACCTTCGTCAGATCATTATCGGAGCTGCAACAAGTGCAGACCCCGGAGCTGCATCACTTGAAAACATGCAGATCGCTTCAAACATCAAATCATGTTCGATGGTTTTGATGGCAGTACCTATCATATGTGTTTACCCCTTTATCCAAAAGTATTTCGTTCAGGGAATGATGCTTGGCGGTGTTAAGGGATAAATTATAAAAAAGTACATAAACGGATTAAATCTCTATGGGGGAGATTAATCCATGTTTTAAAAAGGAGGAAACAAAATGAAAAAACAGCTCTTAAGTACAGCGCTTGCTGTAAGTATGGTAGCAGCATCTCTTACAGCATGTACTAACGGCAACGGCGGTTCTCAGGAAGAACCCGCACCCAGTCAAACTGCAGTTGACACCAACACAGTTACGACTACAGATGATGGAAGCACCGCAGTAGAACCTGTTGAAGAACTTGGTTACACATTCGGTGAGCACTTCTACTCAGATGACCCTGTGACATATTCAATGTCCTTCTCAGATGCTTCATGGTATCCCATGACAGATCAGTGGAAGACAGATGGTGTGTTTGAACAGATCAGATTAAGAACAAATGTTACTCTTGATCTTACAAGCATCGATTCAGGCGACTACAACGACAAGATCGCTCTTTCTATCAACGCAGGTGATGCACCTTACATCATCCCCC
>JAEEOJ010000084.1 GCA_016284175.1 Lachnospiraceae bacterium
ATCAATCAAGGGATTTTTTTAGCAGCGCCACAAGGATTCGAACCTTGAGATGACGGAGTCAGAGTCCGTTGCCTTACCGTTTGGCGATGGCGCTATTTTTTAGACACTAATGTATTGTACACGATATCAAATGAAAACGCAACAAATATTTTTTAAAAGTGATAATTTGGTTTTTTGTTGATTCTGGGGGTCTGCTGTGATATAGTGAATGTAGTTTTCAAAACTACATATAGAGTTTTTATATACCATAGGAGTTAAACGATGGAAAAATACTTACTTACTTGCGATACTGCAGTCGATTTAAACCTTGAATATTTAAAATCTAAAAACATTCCTTTTGTAAGTTTTCATTACAATCTGGACGGTCAGGATTACACCGACGATCTTGGACAGAGCCTTTCATATGAAGATTTCTACAAAAAAATAGATAACGGCGCAATGCCTGTGACTTCACAGGTTAATATCGCGGACTGTATTGACTTTTTTGAATCCTTCTTAAAAGAAGGCTATGATATTCTGCACCTTGCATTTTCGTCAGGTCTTTCGGGAACTTTTAACAGTGCTTACAATGCAGCTGAAGAGCTTAAGGAAAAATATCCCGACAGAAAGATAGTCGTAATCGATTCACTTGCGGCTTCTTCGGGATACGGGCTTCTTTTAGACGCGATGATCGAAAGAAAAGAGGACGGTGCTTCACTTGAAGAACTTGCAGCATTTGCAGAAGCAGAAAAGCTTAACGTTCAGCACTGGTTTTATACAACAGATTTAACACACTTTAAGCGCGGCGGAAGAATCTCCGCTACAGCATGTGCGATAGGTAACTTCTTAAATCTCTGCCCGCTCATGAATGTGGATGCTGAAGGCAAGCTTGCTGTTCAGTATAAAATAAAGGGCAAGAAAAAAGCTGCCAAGGAAGCTGCCGCAAAGATGCTAGAAAACTGCGAGTTTGGCAAAGAGTATTCCAAAAAATGCTTTATTTCAAACTCAGGCTGCAGAGAAGATGCCGAGTATCTTGCAGGCATCCTAAAAGAAATGTTCCCTAATATAAAGGACGGCGTTCAGATATTTGATATCGGAACAATCATCGGAACACATACAGGCAGAGGAACGGTAGCACTGTTCTTCTTCGGAAACAAGAGAGAGAATTAACCCATCATTGTTCATACTTAAATTAACCGGCATGTTTTCGTCAAAAGAATGCGTGTCGGTTTTTTATTTATGTTATAATATCAGATATCAACTTCAGGAACGGCATAAATGAAAAAGACACTTACCAACGCGATTAAAATTGCATATATAGTTCTGGCACTGCTTACTTTATTAGGCATAATAAAGGCTTTGTTTGTGAGCATTGACGTGGATGAATCCTATGCGGTGGCACAGGCGTACCGCCTCGTTACCGGCGACAAACTTATGTATGATATGTGGGAGCCACACCAGTTTTCGGCGTTTCTGCCCGCGTTCTTTTTATATCCTTTTATAAAGATTTTTAAGAGCACAGACTACTGCGTGATTTATTTAAGGATGGTGGGACTCCTGATACACTTATTACTCGGTGTTTTGCTTTTCTTCGTTTCCAAAAAGAAAAGTAATGCGTATGTGGCTGCATTTGTGTTCCTGTTTCACATGAATTTTCTGCCCAAGTGGGTTGCAATGCCCGAGTTTGAAGTGACGCATTACTGGAGCATGCTCTCGGTATTTCTTCTTTTACTCGCGGCGGATGAGGGCAAAAAGATCGTTTTATATTTCCTCGCGGGACTTTGCTTCGGTGTGAGCGTGCTTTGTTACCCGACAATGATCCCGATCTTCTTTGTCTTTGTAATTGCGATGGCGGCAAGAAAGAAAAAAGAAGGCATCCTTCCTTTCTTCGCAGGAACGATTTTAGTCGGACTTATTACGGTAGCAGTGATTTTCATAAATGTTTCACCGAGCGAACTGCCGTTTTTCATAAGCTACATACTGATGGATTCGTCGCATACCTCGGCCGGAATGAGTTACAAGCTTGCAACATATCCCGCAGAGCTGGCAGCACAGGGTACGGAGATTTTAATCGGTCTCGGAGTCGGACTTGTGCTTGCTTTAATTTATCGAATCGTGCAGAAGATTGTATGGAAGAGAAAGATAGAAGTTTTTTCTTTTATGATCAATATTCTTGTATTTGCGACCGTGTGGCTTTCGCTTAAGACTCTGTTCGGATATGTGTTCGGAAACGAAAACCAGTTTTATCTGCAGTCAAGATACATCGTGTATGCGGTGCTTTTTATGATTGTTGCCATAAAAGAATACAAGCGCTTTTCGGCGGAGCTCTGGTATGCTATTATTCCCGCGCTTTTGACGCTTCCGATGGTCTTTGCGATTACAAACATGGATTCCAATTCGCTTTACTCGAAGCTTTTTATCGCGGTTATGGCAGGTATTTTTATCATCGGCAAAAAATATTTTGCGACAGAGGAAAAAGAAGATCTGGGCAGATCGGATCTGATTCTTTCCGTATGCTGCATGCTTTGCTGCCTGTTCTGTCTTTTCGGATGCAGACTGTTTCTTTTACGAGTTAACGGATGTATGCCCGTCACTATCAGGGCCAAACTTGAGAAAGTCGAAAACGGACCGGCGAAGGGAATTTACATTTTAAAGAATCAGGCGGACGCATGGAACGGCTCGTACAAGGCGTTTAAAGAAGTGATAGACTCCGACAAAAACGTCCTTTACATCGGACAGGAGCAGCTTTTCTATGTGACTTTCGTCGACAGGGTGGCAACGCCTTCGGTGCAGGGAACCACTGCGTTTAACGGGATGTACGGCAAATACTACGAGGTATTTCCGGACAAATATCCCGAGATTGTGGTAAGGGACGCATCGTTTGACGTTAACCCCGCATACTATTATTCGGAAGAGAATGAATACATTTTCAAGTGGCTGGAAGACAACAACGAGACATCGGTTTTACTGAACAACGGATACTATGAAATTGTATCAGTAAACAAAAAATAATCACGAGTAATTATTTGCAAAATAATATCTTTCCATTATAATAGTATAGGTCTGCAGAAGACCATAAAGGGTTTTAAGGGTTGTTTTTATAAAAAATAAGGGGAAATTATGGAAAGCAATATTGGTTTATTCGGACAATTTAAGTATGTTTTTAAGGGTTTAATAAAACCGCGATTTTTCAACAGACTGGCAAACCAGTCCACATTTAAAGTAGTGTTTTATACCATAATTGCGGTTATCGCGTCGGCCGTTGTTTACTGGGGCATCATTTATTTAAGATGTCTGGGCGGTAACGGTTTTATCACGAAGACCGTAGACACTATAAAGACTGTTCCGCAGTTCACATACACAGGCGGACAGCTGAGATTTGAAGAAAATACTTTTATTCAGGTTGGCGAGAAGCAGTACGTTGTATTCAACTCTGATATTGATAATGCTGATAAGGCATATATCGACAAGGTTGAAATTTTAACAGACTGGTCCAACGGCAAATCTGTTTATGCATTTAACGGCAAATCTCTCCTCTATATCAATGTGGTTGGTGTGACCTCTACTCTCAAATATTCTGACCTCGCAAATGTAATCGGTCTTCCCAATAACTTCGACAGAGAAGGTTTCATAGATATTTTCAAAGAAAAATTTATTATATTCTACCTTATGCTGGCAGGCGTATCACTTATCTGGTTCGCCATTAAAGCTGTGTTCTTGGGCTTTTTGTTTGGCGGTGTAGGCTTTGGTATCAACAAGATTATCAAACAGCCATACAACTACAAGGAAATGGTAAGAATTTCCCTTTATATTACGGGAATGACAAATATATTAAGAAACGCAATCAACGCATCACCGGTTAAGCCCCCCTGGATGCTTCTTAACATTGCATTCTTACTCATTGTAGGTATTTATCTTTTCTTCGCACTTGCAGGTGCAACGGAAGAGACAGGTCCTTCAAGTACAATCGTATTCAACAAACCTTCGTCAAAGAAGTTTGAAGATATCCCCGCACCCGATCCTTTTGCAAAGAAGAATTACGATGCTCCCAGAACATCTTCAATTTCTTTCTCAAGAAAAGCAGAGAATCCCGAGCCTGCACCTGCTCCTACGGTTGCAACAGTTGAAAGTGCACCTTCGGTAGGAATGGGCGGAGCTCTTTACAGAGGCGGTTCTTCAAGCTCAGGTTCTGTTACGACAAGCACTCCTTTTACGAAGAAAGGTGTTGCTAGCGAGACAGCTTCAACAGAGACTTTATCATTCGGTTCAGGCATAGTTGAAGAGAGCGCTCCCGAAACCACATATGAAAGCGTTTCCTACAGCGAACCTACGACAACTTATGCAGAGCCCGAAACAACATATACTACATATACGACTCCGGAGCCCGAACCTGCTCCCGCACCCGAACCCGTATCTGCAATTGTTAAGAGCGATATCGGTACATTCGGCGGTCTCGGCGGAATTTCTTCAAGCGGTTCAGGCGAGAAGAAGAGCAAACCCAAGTACGACAGACCGATTACAGCACCCGATGCATACAACGGTCTTTATTACAGCGGTTCCGATAATGAAGAAAGCTACGAGAGCAATTACGGTTCAGGTACTCTGATTGACAGAGGAAGTTCCTACGGCAAGACACTCGGTGCACCCGCATCAAGCTCGTCTTCCAATCCTTTTGCATCCGTGCTCGGCGTACCTACAGCTTCAACAACAACTGCAAGCACAGCTCCTTCGGGACTCGGCGGAAGCCTTTACGTAAATCATCATGATGATGCTCCCGCACAGCCTTCAGAGCATGTATCATTTACTACTAAGGACGGCAGCAATCCTTTCGGAAACGGCGGCTTCTATCTTTCCGCTCCTCCCAAGAAAGGTGCTTCCACAACTCCTCACCCCAACACCGTTAAAAAAGGCGGTAAGACTGTTAACAGATATTCTGATGACGACTTCGCGGCATGGGAAAGAGAAACTTATGCCGAGGATTTTAAACCCAGAGGCGGCTTTGGCAACAATATTTTCTAGGACGGATAAACATGTTTTTAATAGGTAACAGACAGGTCTTAAAGGCCGTTAAAAGAGTGGACTTCGGTATGTACTTCGCCGAGGACGGTCACGAGGACGAAAGGGTACTGCTTCCCAAAAAAGAAGTTCCCGAGGATCTTAAAACCGGAGATACACTCGAACTGTTTCTTTACAAGGATTCAAACGACAGACTTATAGCAACCAGGAGAAATCCTAAGATATGTGTCGGAAACATAGCTCTTTTACGAGTGAGTCAGGTTTCCAAAATCGGAGCGTTTCTTGACTGGGGACTCGAAAAAGATCTGTTTTTACCTTTTAAGGAACAGACCACCAAGCTTAATGTCGGAGACGAATGTCTTGTCAGGGCTTACATCGACAAGTCCTCAAGAATCTGCGCTTCGATGAAGATTTATAAATACCTTGAAACCGGCAGCGGTTATGAAAAGGACGACTGGGTAAACGCCAGAGTGTATGAGATATCCGAAAGGTTCGGCGCTTTCTGTGCCGTGGACGACAAATACTCGGCGCTTATTCCGGCGAAGGAAATGACAAAGGAAATTCACGTACTCGATAAATTCGAGGCGAGAGTTACCGCGGTACTCGAGGACGGCAGATTAAATCTGGCACTTCGCGACAAAGCGTATGCGACGATTGATAAGGATGCCGACTACGTAATGTACCTAATCAGACAGTACGACGGAGTACTTCCTTTCAACGACAAGGTTTCACCCGAGATCATAAAACGCGAATGCAACATGAGCAAAAACCAGTTTAAGAGAGCCGTAGGGCATCTTTTAAAGCAGGGTGAGATAGAAATCGGGGAAAAAGTTATATATTCGAAAGAAAGATTAAAGTGATGCACAAAGGCTCAAATACGGGCCTTAATTGAAAATTTTATTTCCAGTTATTCTTTATATGATTTATAACTAATCTATAATTTAAAAACTTACTGAAGTTAGTCTTGCAAACGAGACTGACTTCTTTTTTTATGCAAGAATTAAAGTAAAAAGTGTCAGGAGATGGCTATTTATTGAAAGGAGGTTAGTGTATGTCATCTTATAAATTTACACATCTGACACTTGATGACCGTATCAGTATTCAAAAAGCTTTAAAAGAAGGCAAAACATTTTTAGAGATAGCAACTCTTATTGCTCGAGATCCTACAACTATATCCAAAGAAGTTAAAGGACATTCTTTGAGTCTAAAAACAGGAACAAGGTCTATGTGTTTCAATCCATGCGCTCACAGAAGGAAATGTACCAAGACGTATATTTGCGGAGCAGATTGCCATGTAACCCATTTTCTCCGCCACCATCAGAATTACTGTTCATTATGTGCTGATTGTAATGAAAACTGTCCTGACTTTGTTGAGCATAAATGCGTTAAACTTGCAAAAGCGCCTTATGTGTGCAATTCGTGCAGCCATATAAAATCATGTACTCTCGAAAAGAAAATGTATGATGCCAAGGAAGCACAGAAAGCATATGAAAAGAAACGCAGCGAATCAAGACAGGGCATAGACCTTACACCGGAAGAATTAAAAAGACTAGATGAAGTGGTATCTCCTTTGGTAAAGCAAGGACAGTCGATTCATCAGATATGCTCAAACAATGCAGATTTGATAATGGTGGATGAAAGGACAATATATAACTATATAGATGCAGGACTTTTATCAATAGGAAATTTAGATCTTCCGCGTAAAGTTAGATACAGGAAAAGAAAAAAGAAGAAAACCGTACGTATTGATAAAAAATGTCATGTAGGGAGAACGTATGAAGATTTTCTGGCTTTCATGGAAGAACATCCGGATTATGCTGTGGTTGAAATGGATTCCGTAGAAGGGAAGAGAGATTCGACTAAAGTGCTATTAACTTTATTCTTTAGAAACAGTACATGCATGCTTGCTTTCTTAAGAGAAGCCAATACTGCCAGGTCTGTGACTGAAACCATTAACAATCTTTATAATCTTCTTGGCCGTGAGCGTTTCTGCGAAATGTTTCAAGTGATACTTACGGATAGAGGGAGTGAGTTTACGGATCCTGCTTCATTAGAATTCGATAAAGAAGGAAACAGAAGGACTTATGTTTTTTATTGTGACCCTCAAAGATCAAATCAAAAAGGCGGGATAGAAGTTACACATGAATTCATAAGACGCATTATTCCAAAAGGAACTTCGTTTAAGGACCTTACACAGGATAAGGTGCAGCTTATGATGAATCACATAAACTCTTATACAAGAAAAAAGCTAAACAATCGATCCGCATATCAACTGTTTAGCTTCCTGTATGGCGATGAAATAGCTGACAAACTAAAAATGGAAGCTATTCCCGCAAATGAGATCATTCTCAAACCTGAACTAATGAAATAAAAAATAAAACATAGCCATCTCCTGAAAAATATTTCAGAAAATGAAGTGGAAGTTTCTCTTGCAAACACGTAAACGAAGCCTCGACTTCTTATTTGCGTGCAAAGAAATATGACCTCATAAAAAGATTACCACGTAATAAACACTTATTTCAAGCAGTTTGCAAGACTAACTTCCGTTACTGCAAAACTTATTTCCATTTGGGCCAGTTTTTGCAATACTAATTTCCGTTCGGGAAGAGTATAATCTGAAGTAAGTCTTGCAAAAAGATTAAATGCGGAAGTAAGTTTTGCAAACTGGAAATACAAAGTGCATTCGACCTCCGAATTTTGATAATTTTTTATAATTTTAGTTCATGACATTTCATTAATACTTTATTAATAAATTCGCACGGTCTTTTGTACAAAATGATTAATATAGTAAAAAGTGCACTATGAAATATGTATAAATATTTGCTTAAATATAAAAAAAGTATAAATAAATGTTTACAATTTGTTTTTAATTTGTTATATTATGTTTACAGAAAAAACAAACGT
>JAEEOJ010000085.1 GCA_016284175.1 Lachnospiraceae bacterium
CATGATGATAACCGCCTGTCTTTTATGCGCGTTTGGATGCGGTAAGAATACACAAAGTATCGACTGGGTATACTTAACTCCTGATAAGCCACAGATTAAAATTGAAAAAGCCATGGATGCTTCCGGAGAATATACAATAACCGAATATGACAGATACGGTAATAAATTGAAATATGAAATGTATAATGCAAACGGCAGTTTAAGATACTCGTCAGAAAAAACATTTGATGATAATCAAAAACTGATAAGCGAAATTGTTTTTCATGGCAATGGCACAACTTATAAGAAGAATGAATATGACAAAGACGGAAACCTCATAAAAGAATATGAGGGTGAGGACGAAAACAGTCTTCACATTGAAGCAGAATATGAATATAAAAAAGGTTTACTGGATAACCGCATATATTATAACGATGACGGCAGCATCTGGGATATAAAGGAATATGAGTATGAGGATGGTCTGCTGACTAAAGAAACTGTATTAAGCGATACAGGCTATGTATACAGAACCTATGTATATGAATATGATGCCGCCGGCAACAAGACCAAAATGACCGATTCCATGTACGGGCATGATGTTATATATTTTTACGATTCCGAAGAACGTCTGATCAGGGAAGAATATTATTATGAGGAAAAACTATCCGGTGTTTTTGAGAATCAATACGGAGATTACGGAATAACGGATGAGTACTCATATGATCCTGACGGAAATATCGAAAGACATATCAAAACCTATTATGACGAAAAAGGTCAGAAGTCAAAAAAAGTATCTGTTAATGAAAAAGGCAAAGAAACAGTTAATACTACATTTGAATATGACGCTTACGGAAATTTAACCCATTACTGGAATTCCAGAGGATATGAAACAACCACAAAGTACAATGAATACGGGGATCCGATCTGGATGCATGATGTCTGCATGGATTTTTCTAGAAATGCAGGAACCTATGATATAACCACCGAATATGAATATGTATATTACTAGATTGTAAGAGGAGGATTTTATGAGTGATTTAACTTGGTTCATTATTATAGGGGCCTTATTTATGCTTCTGGGCATGGTTTTTATTGTGCTTGGCATAATGATTGGAATCAGACAAAAAATGAATCTGATTATCAGTTATCATTGCGACAAGGTCAGTGAAGAAAACAAAAAAGCGTACTGCAATATTTTTGGATTAGGAATGTTCTTTATCGGTATTGGTTTTGCCGTTACAGGAATATTATCAGTTATACTTCAATCTTTGTTTGCATTAATTCCAATGGCAGTAGGATTGGTTTTAGGAATAGCGTTTCTTTTAGGAGCTATATTTAAGTACAATCGTTAATGTTTATAGATTTTAGGAGGGTACAAAATGAGAGTACAATTTAAAAAAACAGATGGCGAGTTAACAATTATAGAGACTATTCAAATGATTCAAAATAACAATGGTTCTATAGGTTTTGTTTTGCCTTATTCGATATATGGAGAAAGAAGAAAATATGATTTCTATCTCTCAACAACAGCAGCGGATATAACTGAATTTAACCGTTGGTGTGATCATTTGCTGAGAACAGGATATTTAGATCTTTCCCGAAGTGAAATTTTGTTTGTTGCGCGTGTTACTGAAGAAAAATAACAGGCAGACAGGAGATTTAAAACATTGAAAATAATTAAGAACAGTAATGAAGAAGAAAAGATAGGCAAATTTATTAATGAAGCTTTTTCTGATTACTCCAAATCGAATGATGTTGCATTGAACTATGAAGACTACTGGTATGTGGCAGAAGATGACTCGGGTGAGATTATCGGATCCATTACAGGGCATGCTTATTATAACGAAGTATATATCGGGGATCTGATAATTGATAAAAGATACAGGGGTCAGGATATCGGAACAAAGCTTGTCAGAGAGGTTGAAGAAGATTACAAAAATAAGGGTTTCGAAAAAATCACTTTAACCACATTTGGCTTTCAGGCTCCGAAATTTTATGAAAAACTCGGATATTCTCTTGAATTTGTCAGAGAAGATAAAGATCCGAAATTATCCAAATACTTTTATTGCAAGTTTTTATAAAGTGAAAATTCTTTTAGAAAGATAGATTAGGTAACGGAATGATTTATGAGATAGATGATACATCGAAAACAGAGGCACTGTTTGAAGGCTGGGAAGAAACCTTAATTTATTCATGTCTTCAGAAGGTTATGGGCAAAATTTTCGTGACTGACCTCGAGGCACCTAAATCCGCTTTTGCTTTTGTTGGGTGTTTTGGATTTTTAGCCGGTGAACCGAATCGTGAACTTGTAAAAAACAAACCTGAAGGATTTGTAATCCTTGTTCCGCAAAATGAAGCCTGGGAAAAACTAATCGAAGATGTATATCCTGATGCAAAGAAAGTTACAAGGTATGCTATCAAAAAGGATACACAGTTTGATGTTGATTCTTTGCAGAAAAATCTTCTAATGCTTCCTGAAGGGTATGAATTAAAAGAAATCGATTCGGAGATTTATGATATTTGCCTTAAAAACCTGGTTACTTATGATTTTGTTTCTTCTTTTGGCAGCAAAGAAAAGTACTTAAAAGACGGAAGAGGCGTAGTTATCATAAAAGATGGCGAGATTGTTTCGGGAGCCTCATCATATACGCGATACAAAGAAGGAATTGAGATTGAGGTTGATACTGTTGAATCAGAGCGAAAAAAGAACTTTGCGTTAATTGTTTGTTCGGCTCTGATTTTAAGATGTCTTAAAGAAGGATTATATCCCAGCTGGGATGCTCAGAATGAAGGTTCTGTTCACCTGGCAGAGAAACTGGGATATGAGTTTGATCATACATATGCGGCTTATGAAGTCGCATCAGATAAGAGGACGCACTAAGATATAAAAACACCTGAATATTTGGGTGTTTTTTGATTGTATTTTTTTGTTGACAAATAATTCATAAGTGTATATATTGAATATATACAATATTGTTGAAAGAGATTATGCGCAAATCTCTTTCCGGTGTGGCTTGGCGCAAAGCTACGCAGAAAAGGAAAACCATATGGATATTATTTTAAATAACAGCTCGGGTGTTTCGATTTACGAGCAAATCGAGGAACAGATTAAGAGCCAGATTATGACCGGCGTATTAAAAGAAGGGGACGCCCTTCCGTCGATGCGTGTTCTGGCAAAGGATTTGAAAATCAGTATCATCACAACCAAGAGAGCCTATGAGGATTTGGAGCGGGACGGATTCATTGAATCAATTACCGGTAAAGGCAGCTTTGTAAAGGGCATCAATTCGGATCTTGTGAAAGAGAATATGATGGCTGCAATTGAAGAATACCTGGACAAGGCGCTGGATAAGGCAATCCTTGGGAAAGTAAGCATCGAGGAACTGAAGGAGATGATGACGCTTCTATACGAGGAGAAGATGCAGTAACGGAGAAAGAATATGGAAAATGTAATTGAGATTAAAGATGTCGTAAAGGATTACGGCGATTTTAAACTGGATCATATATGCTTCACTGTTCCGGAAGGCTCGGTCTGCGGATTTATCGGGCAGAACGGCGCCGGAAAAACGACTACAATTAAACTGATTCTGGATATTATCAAAAGAGACGGCGGAGAAATCAAGGTCTTCGGAGAAAATATCGATGTAAACAGTGCCGCGCTTCGCGAAAATATCGGCGTGGTATTCGACGAGATGGGCTTTCATGACTTTATGACGGCCAAAGATCTTAACATCATGATGAAGAATATCTATAAAAAATGGGATGAAGAACTATTCTTTGAATATCTGAAAAAATTCTCCCTTCCGAGTAAGAAAAAATGTGGCGATTTTTCACGCGGTATGCGAATGAAACTGCAGATTGCCGTGGCATTGTCGCACCATGCCAAGCTGCTTGTTATGGACGAACCCACCAGCGGACTGGACCCAATCGTCAGAAATGAAATGATCAATATCTTCCGTGATTTCGTGGTGGAAGAGGACCATACGATTCTGCTTTCCTCCCACATTACGGGAGATTTGGAAAAAATCGCCGATGAGGTGGTTTTCATTGATGGCGGCAAAATCGTACTTGCAGGAAACAAGGATGAAATTTTAGAAAAGCATGCCATTTTAAAATGCAAAAAAGATGAGGTAGCATTAATAAGCAAATCCCTCATTGTAGGTATGGAGCAAAGCAGTTTCGGAGCAGAGATTCTGGTCAATGACAGAAATGCTGCGGAGAAACTCTATCCGGAAATGGTGCTTGAGTCAGCTGCTTTGGAAGAGATTATGATTTATTACGTGAATTCGAAAAGGGGTGAGTAGCATGAAGGGACTTATCCTCAAAGACATTATGTGCCTTCGTAAACAGCTGACCATATTTTGCTATGTCATCATAGGTGTGCTTATTGTTTCTGTTATGTTCGTATTAAGCACAAGGTTTGGAAATCTTGCATCCGGTGCAAGAGAAATGCTTGCGGAAAACAGTATGACGGAATTTGAAATCAATAATCTTGCGACCCTTGCGCTGGTGCTGTTTATGTTTCTGCCGCTTGCCGTGGTGGGAGATGTTTTAAATGTATTTGAAGAGGACAGTAAGGCGGGCTTTGCCACAGTCGGGGGTGCGCTTCCCGTATCTCTTCCGGGAAGAATGCTTTCGAGGTATTTTTCGGTTTTCGCACTTCTAAGTATTGGTGCGGCATTTGATCTGCTGATTGCCGTAATTCTGTCATTTTTAACGGATATTGTCTCTCTCCCGGAATTCATCGGAATGATAGTAAGTGCGGCTTCCGTAATCGGAATCTACAGTTCTTTGGTGATTCTGTATCGGATTATGAATCCGGGCGCAGGAAAAGGGCAGAATGCCCAGATTTTAAGCCTGCTTACCATGGCAGTAGGATTTATTCTGATTCGTTTTCAAAAGGTAAAAGAGATTGTGACGATTATCGCAAACGGACAGGTTGAAAACAATGATATGAGCGCCGAGAGAATGTGGGATTTGCTTACCGTTGTCAAGGACAGGGCGTGGATTATCTTTCTGATCGCGCTTGCCGTAACGGGAATATCCTTTGCTCTTTCCTTAAGCATTGCCGAAAGAAAGCGGGGTGTTATCTGATGGGTGGATTATTATATAACACATATATTTCCATGAAGGGGAAAAGGTTTGTCTGGATCTTTACGGTGATGACTGTATTGTTTATTGCGATTCGGATGATCTTTCCGGGATGGAGAAATCTTACTTCCCATATTTCATATGATCTGGAGGGTAATCAGCTTAACGAATGGGATAGAATTATTGCTTTTTTTCCGCTGTTTATGATTGTGATTGCACTGGAGTTTACAAACATGTGGGTTCCTCAGTGTATTGATAAGGATGAGAAGAATAAAATTCGCGAGTATTTTTCAGCCATGCCTTTTGGAAAAAACACGTATGTGGCTTCGAAATTTGCATATATCGGTATTGTTACTTATGTATTTTTTTCCTTCAGCATGATATGGACGATTACAGCGGGGGCGTTCAGCATTGATCCCACCGCAATCGGGACGGCAGACATGACGCAGGGAATCGCGATGGTTTTATTTGCTCTTTCTCTTTTTACCTCAGGTTTTGAACTTTGCATGTTTCTGGTTCTCGGAACGAAGAAAGCCATGATGATTAAAGTAGGATTCTTCCTGGCCCTGGGAATAGCGGTAATAGGCTATTTGCTGTTCGGAAAGCTTTTGGTTTTTGAAAAAATCAATTGGGAAGCCATTATGAACTGGATTAATACACACCAGTTTGAAGTTGTGTTAGTACAGATTCTTTCTTCCGCATCCGGGCTTTTGATCTATTTCGGCTTCTACAAACTGACCTGCGCCCTGTACAACAGCAAAAAATGATCCAGGGCCTAAAACAATATCGGAGAATACTTATGGAAAATATAAATAAAAAAACTGACCTGAAACGTCTGCTCATATACTTAGGCCTTTGTTTCGGAATGACATGGATTTGGTTTCTCGCTGTGAATCCGAAGTTTACTCATTGGAATGACTTAAGTCGGTATATGATGAGCTTTATTTCCCTTGGGATGCTTTTTCCGGTCATCGCGCATGTACTTACAAGACTGATTACCAAAGAAGGATTAAAAATGTACGGCAGTGATTCCGCAATGTTCGGGATTTCTTTCAAAGACCGGAAATGGATTTTTTTTCTGCTCGCAATTTTACTTCCATGCCTGATTACGGAACTCGGAAATCTGTTCGCGATTCTATTTTGCAGGCAGCTGTTTGATCCGGGCTATCCAAAAGAACTGGATGTGGATTATCGGATTTTCTTTCTGCAACCGCTTGCAGCCATCTTTACCGGAGTGGTCGGATCATTTGCGGCTTTTGGCGAAGAGGGCGGATGGCGTGGGTATATGATGCCAAAGCTTTTAAAACTCTTCGGAGGCAAAAAGGTATTATCGCTTATCATCGGAGGCATCATCTGGGGCTTATGGCATGCACCCCTTACCTGTATCGGCCATAATTTCGGCACGGATTATCCCGGATTTCCTTTCCTTGGCATTCTTATGATGTGTGCCTTTTGCATATTGATGGGAGTTATTCTGACATTTCTGACTGAAATGAGCGGCTCCGTCTGGCCGGCTGCAATCATGCATGCTGTAACCAATGCGTACCCGTCTGCACTGATTGGATTTATGAATGATAAAAATGTCGACCCCGTGAAAGCACTGTGGATAAACTGGGGCGGTACGATGATTTCATTTTTAATTGCTGCGACGGTTTGTATGCTTATTTGGAAGAAAAAGAAGAATAATAATGATTTCACATAAAAAAACCCGTAAACAAATCGTTTACGGGTGTTTATTTAAGCAGCTCGTAGCGGAATCGAACCGCTGATTCTGCCGTGAGAGGGCAGCGTCTTAACCGCTTGACCAACGAGCCA
>JAEEOJ010000086.1 GCA_016284175.1 Lachnospiraceae bacterium
CTGTTCGTCTTTCGCGGATAAAGGATATTTAATTGTCTTTTCAATATCTTTTATGGTAATGAGTCCGACAAGATTGTAATTGTCATCTACAATCGGAAGTTTCTCTTTACGAGCTTTGGCTAAGATGTTCTTTGCTTCGTCAAGAGTAATGCCTTCCTTGGCTGTTACAAGGCCTTCGCTGGTCATGGACTCTTTGATTAACTTGGTCATGTCGGTTTCGAACTTAAGGTCACGGTTCGTGATGATACCGACTAACTTTTTATTTTCCGTAATGGGTACGCCTGAAATTTTAAATTTGCTCATCAAAGCATCCGCATCAGCGAGTGTATGCTCGGGTGAAAGTGAAAACGGATCGGTAATAACGCCGTTCTCGGATCTTTTTACCTTGTCGACTTCTTCAGCCTGTTCTTCAATAGACATGTTCTTGTGAATAATACCTATACCGCCCTGACGTGCCATTGCAATTGCCATACGGCTTTCGGTAACGGTATCCATTCCCGCACTCATCATGGGAATGTTCAGTTTGATGGTCTTGGTAAGATATGTGGAAATATCCACCTGGTTAGGTATAACCTGTGAATAACCGGGAATCAGTAAGACATCATCAAAAGTAATTCCTTCCTTGACTATTGTACCCATTACAAATCCTCCTTATTTATATATATTTATGTTTTAGCATATTACGATTTTTTGACCTTCTGAGGATAAAATCTGACGATGGGCGCCATAAAATCATCGTTTAACGAAACGAGAATTTTTCTTTTGCCGTTGTACCAGAGTTCGTAAACCCTGGTTTCGTCAGTATCTTCTCCTGCGCTGTAATCGGAAACCGCAGCCTGTCTGTTGGCATAGCCTCTTAAAGCATCACTGCCCTTTACGGCTAAGATTTCCATTTTATTTAAATCAATCGTATCAACCTGTTTTCTTGAGTTGGTATTGTAAATTCTGTCGATTCTTATCTCTTTGTCAATATATGTGTACTCGTATTCTACGGACATTCTCCTAAAATAAACGAAGAAAGAAGCAAGTCCGCCGCCCACGATAGCGATAATAAAAAAGGGGCTCACCAAAATCGCCGCCGGCAGCGCAAGGACTGCCACAACCAAAAATGTGTACCCCAACACTTTATTTAAAACATTGTCACGCTGCTTAATAAGCAGTTCTTTCATGGTTTCGCTCATTTTTTACCTCGTGCAAACTGAGTGCCCACTAGTCACTTTTCTGTCTCAAAAATAAAAATATTAGACATATTCTATAATATTTGAGATTTTCTTTCAAGCCCTATATTGCTTTTTATTTGTAACTTTTTTAAAATATTATTGTTGCAGGGCTTTTTAAGGCTCGGCCGTTGTATTTTCGGAGGGCGCAATGCTTTTTAACTCATATATTTTCATACTAATATTTATTCCTTTGTGCCTTTGGGGATACTTTCTTTTAAACTCTTTTAAGCGCTACATTCCGGCGCAGTGCGTGCTATTTGGAATGTCGCTCTGGTTTTACGGATACTTCAATTACCGTTATCTCCTTATAATAATAGCCAGCATACTGATTAATTACGGAATATATATTTCTATAGGGAAACTTCGCGATAAAAACAAAAGCGCCAAGGCTCTGATGATCTTAGGCGTTGCGGTAAACCTCGGAATCCTCGGTTTCTTTAAATATACAGACTTCTTCCTTACAACAGTCAACCAGGTATTTAAGAGCAATATTCCGCTTCTTAGAATCGTTCTGCCGCTTGGTATAAGCTTCTTCACCTTCCAGCAGATTTCCTTTATCGTCGATGCTTACAAGGGCAATGTGGGCAAATACAAGTTCATATACTATGCTTCATTCGTGGCATTCTTCCCGCAGTTAATTGCAGGCCCCATCGTAACCCACGACGAACTCATCACTCAGTTTACCGACGAATCCAAAAAGAAGTTTAATTTCGACAACCTCGTAAAAGGTATATTCCTCTTTACAATAGGTTTATCCAAAAAGGTGCTTATTGCGGATGTTTTAGGAGCTGTTGTCAATTACGGATATGTTGCTCCCGAAAGACTTAATTCAGGCTCCGCATGGATAGTAATTCTTGCATACACACTTCAGATTTATTTCGACTTCTCAGGCTACTGCGATATGGCTGTGGGCCTTGGAAAGATGTTTAACATAGACATTCCGTTTAACTTTAATTCGCCCTATCTTTCGACTTCGATTACCGAATTCTGGGACAGATGGCATATGACTTTAACACGCTTTTTCACAAAGTATGTCTACATTCCTTTAGGCGGTAACAGAAAAGGCCTTGCCCGCACATGCTTAAATATCTTTATCGTATTTCTTTTAAGCGGTTTCTGGCACGGCGCAGGCTGGACATTCATCCTCTGGGGCGTATTACACGGTATCTTCAGTATTATTACAAGACTCTTTAAAAAGCAGGATAAGATCCATATCAAACCTATAGGGCTTATCATTACTTTTATATTTGTAAACATTACATGGGTATTCTTCAGGGCTGAAAGCATTCCCGTTGCACTTGATATTTTAAAAACCGCTTTCTCCTTTAAATTTGCGCCCATTGATCCGATTATATTAAATGCTTTCCGTACTCCGGAACTCGTGCAGCTTTTGGCCTTTGCGGATATCGAGGAAAAACTTCCTAATATTATCCCTATTGGCTTTATGCTTGTATCGACCGCAATTGCGTTTATACCTTTTAACTCCAAAAAGATGTTTGAGAAATTTAAGCCGAATGCACTTACTCTCATCTTTACAATCCTCTTCTTTATATGGAGTTTCTTATCGTTAAGCGGCGTGAGTACGTTCCTTTACTTTAACTTTTAGGAGATTTGAAAATGAAAAAAGGCAGAAACTTTTTCATAATCTTCATATCGGTATTTTTAGTAACTGTGCTTCTTTTAGGAGCACTGGTTATTTACGTTGATCCGTATTTCCATTATCATGCTCCGATTGCAGGCAAAAACTATATCTTAAAAGAGCAGAGATATCTTAATGACGGCATCGTAAAGAACTTTGATTATAACGCAATGATTGTCGGCAGTTCGATGACCGAAACCATGAGGCCTTCAGTAATGGATTCACTCTTTGGCACAAAAGGAATCAAGGTTCCTTTCTCGGGCGGAAGTTTCCGTGAAGTAGGTGACCTTGAAAGAGTTGCGCTTTCTCACAATTCAAATATAAAAAT
>JAEEOJ010000087.1 GCA_016284175.1 Lachnospiraceae bacterium
CCGCACCCAGTCAAACTGCAGTTGACAACAACACAGTTACGACTACAGATGATGGAAGCACCACAGCAGAACCTGTTGAAGAACTTGGTTACACATTCGGTGAGCACTTCTACTCAGATGACCCTGTGACATATTCAATGTCCTTCTCAGATGCTTCATGGTATCCCATGACAGACCAGTGGAAGACAGACGGTGTGTTTGAACAGATCAGATTAAGAACAAACGTTACTCTTGATCTTACAAGCATCGATTCAGGCGACTACAACGACAAGATCGCTCTTTCTATCAACGCAGGTGATGCACCTTACATCATCCCCAAGACATATGATGAGTCCAGATACGTAGACGGTGGCGCTATCGTTCCCGTTTCAAAGTGGACACAGTTTATGCCTAACTTCACAAAATTCGTTGAAGATTACAACATGCAGCCCGACCTCGATACAATCACACGTAACGATGGTAACTTCTACAGACTTCCCGGTATGCATGAATCACCTAACCAGGATTACTTCTTCATGGTAAGAAAAGACCTCTTTGACGGAGCAGGCATCGATATCGCTTCTCTTGAAAAAGATATGACATACGATGATTTATATGATGCATTAGTTAAAGTTAAAGCATACATGGTAGAAGAAGGAATGTGCAAAGAATCTGACTACATCTGGTCAGACCTCTGGTGCGGCCAGGAATCCGGACAGGGTAACGGCGGTAACCTTCTTAAGATCATGGGCTTCTCATACAACGTAGCTTCAGGTTGGGCAGTAGCTGATTGTATCCAGTACGATCAGGCTAAGGGCGAATGGTTCCTTTCCTCAACAACCGATGATTACAAAGAATTCGTTAAGACAGCTAATAAGTTCGTTAAGGGCGGTATCCTTGATCCCGAAACATTTACTCAGGACGACTCAGTAGCTACTAACAAGTTCTATCGTGGCGAAACAGCTATCATTTCTGTTAACCGTGGTCAGGTTGCAGCATTTGAATCAGGTCTTCAGACAGGTATGGGTTCTGAAGGCAAGACATATGAGACATATCTCATGGTAACTCCTAAGGGAATCAACAACTACATGGCAGAGAACTCCAGACTTGAAAACGGTGTTATGATTTCCAAGAAAGCATATGATGAACTCGGCGAAGAAGATTTCATCAAGATGTTAAGATTCGTTGACTGGTTATTCTACTCAGATGAAGCTTACGATCTCATTAAATGGGGCGTTGAAGGCGAAACATACAACGTAGTTGACGGTCAGAAAGTTCTTGCAGACGGCTGGTACTGCTCAGGCTTAGGCTATGCAGATCCTACACCCGATGATGATTCAGACAACAAGGATATGAGACTTGAATACGGTTATGCAGGCGGTAACTTCTGGTATGCACACAGAGTAGACCAGAGAGATGATAACTTAACTCCCGCACTTCAGGACTTCTCCAAGAGAATTTCTCAGTACAGAGATATCAGACCTCTTAACCCCGCTCTTGCTTCTACTCCTGATGAGAACGAGCAGATCAACCTTTGGAAGACTCCTTTGGTAGATACAATCAACACCTGGACACTTAACTTTGTAACAGGTAAGAAAGACATCGATGCAGAATGGGATAACTATCTCAAAGCTTGTGACGATGCAAACGCTAAGAACCTTGTAGATCTTTACAACGAGATTAACAAGAGATAATTATTTCCCGAACCCTATTGTGCAGCAGGGGGGCTTAGTCCCCTCTGCCTGCACAGAATTTAAATCTGAAAAACGGCAAAAGGCTCTCTGGCAAATTGATTTTTAGGGTTAAATGTTATATGATTAAATTTGGTGTTTTTTTAAGGACAGCCCCTAAAAGTACGAAAAGAGAATATATAAAATGGATATGACATTAAGATGGTTTGGCTCAAAGTTCGACAGTGTGACTTTGTCCCAGATCAGACAGATTCCGGGCGTTAAAGGAGTAATTACCACATTATACGATACAGTGCCCGGCGAAGAATGGAATAAGGAAGAAATTCGCTCCCTGAAAAAAGAAGTGGAAGACAGCGGACTGAAGATACTCGGTATCGAATCTGTAAATGTCTGTGATGCTATCAAAGTAGGTGCGAGCGATAGAGATAAATACATCGACAATTATATCAAGACGCTTACATATCTTGGCGAAGAAGACATACATACCGTATGCTACAATTTTATGCCGGTATTTGACTGGACGAGAACCGAACTTGCAAGAGTGAGAGAAGACGGTTCGACTGTAATGGCATATACACAGGATGCGGTGGATAAGATTAATCCCTCTGAAATGTTTAATTCGCTTAAGAGTGACTGCAACGGCTTTGTTCTTCCCGGATGGGAACCCGAGCGTATGGCTCAGGTAAAAGAACTGTTTGAATTATATAAAGATATCGATGCCGACAAGCTTTTCGACAATCTTGTATATTTCTTAAAAGCCATAATGCCCGTATGCGACAAGTACGATATAAAAATGGCAATTCATCCGGACGATCCCGCATGGAGTGTATTCGGCCTTTCGAGAATAGTTACCAACAAGGACCAGATATTAAAACTTTTAAATGCGGTTGACAATGTCCATAACGGAATTACATTTTGCACCGGTTCGTACGGTACGAGCTTAAACAATGATATAGTTGATACCATACATGCTTTGAAAGGAAGAATCCATTTCGCGCACGTAAGAAATCTCAAGTTTATCACGCCCACCAATTTCGAGGAAGCGGCGCATTTATCGAGTGACGGAGATTTCGATATGTATGCTATAATGAAAGCGTTGTATGATATCGGATTTGAAGGAATAATGAGACCGGATCACGGAAGAATGATCTGGGGCGAAAAAGCGATGCCCGGCTACGGACTTTATGACAGGGCACTCGGAGCCATGTATCTTCAGGGACTCTGGGAAGCTATTGAAAAAAATTCAAAACAATAAATTGCTTTATATGAGAAAGACCGGAAATTAATGTCCGGTTTTTCTTGCGAAAGAAGGTAGTATGAACACATACGAAAAAATCGAAAAATGCAAAATGATACCCGTAATAGCACTTGATAATGTAGCTGATGCCGTACCCCTGGCTAAGGCTTTGGTTGAGGGCGGACTTCCCTGCGCGGAAGTTACTTTCAGAAGAGAAGGCGCTAACCTTTGCATAAAAGCAATGAAGGAAGCATACCCCGATATGCTTGTCGGTGCAGGTACGGTATTAAATAAAGAGCAGGTGGATCTTGCAATTGAAGCAGGTGCGGAATTTATCGTAAGTCCCGGATTTGACGAGAACGTTGTATCTTACTGTCAGGAAAAAGGTATCTGCGTTATACCCGGTGTTTCGACTGCAAGCGAAGTTGCCAAGGCATATTCATTCGGACTTAACGTTGTTAAGTTTTTCCCTGCCGAAGCTGCTGGCGGAGTTAAGATGCTTAAGGCTCTTGCGGCGCCTTACAATATGATGCGTTTTATGCCCACAGGCGGTATAGGTATCGGCAATATGGCTTCCTACTATGTGCTTAAATGTGTTATCGCATGCGGCGGAAGTTTTATGATAGATTCCAAGGCAATTAAGGAAGGCGATTTTGAGAAGATTAAAAATCTTACAAAAGATGTGATATCTGCTCTGAATGCTCTCAACTCAAATGATAGTGTGGCTGATGATAAAAAAGAGAGCATTCAGAGTAATATAAACAGCGAAAAGAAAATTGATCTGTCCGGTTTATCGGACAAAAAGATTATAACATTCGGCGAACTGATGCTTCGTCTGGCACCCGAAGGATATTTAAGATTTGTTCAGGCGGATGCGTTTGAAGCGACATTCGGCGGCGGAGAAGCAAATGTAAGTATTTCTCTTGCAAACTTTGGCGCAAATACTTCTTTTGTAACCAAACTTCCTTCACACGAAATTGGTCAGATGGCAGTCAATTCTTTAAGAAAATACGGAGTAGACACGTCATTAATCGCAAGAGGCGGAAAGAGAGTAGGCATTTACTATCTTGAAAAAGGTGCATCACAGAGACCTTCCAAAGTTATATACGATCGTGCAGGTTCTGCAATTGCAGAGGCATCAAAAAATGATTTTGACTGGGATAAGATTTTTGACGGCGCAGGATGGTTTCATTTTACGGGCATTACTCCCGCACTTTCGGATGAACTTGCAGAGATATGTTTAGAGGCTTGCAGGAAGGCAAAAGAAAAAGGCATAATAGTCAGCTGCGATCTTAACTACAGAAACAAACTCTGGTCCAAAGAAAAAGCAGGCGAAGTAATGAATAAGCTTTGCCAGTACGTAGATGTCTGCATTTCCAACGAGGAAGATGCTAACGATGTATTCGGTATCAAAGCAGCCAATACAGATGTTACAGCAGGCGAGATTAATTCCGAAGGCTATAAATATGTTGCAGATGAATTAAAGAAAAGATTCGGTTTTTCATATGTTGCAATCACACTTCGAGAATCAATTTCCGCAAGCGACAACAGATGGGGCGCAATGCTTTATGACGGAAGCGATTATTTCTTCAGCAAGAAATACAATGTGCATATAGTAGATCGTGTCGGCGGCGGAGATTCATTCGGCGCAGGTCTTATCTACTCACTTATGCATAACGAAAGTCCCGCAGACGCAATCGAATTTGCAGTAGCCGCAAGCTGCTTAAAGCACTCAATCGAGGGTGACTACAATTTCGTTTCGGTGGATGAAGTCAAGAAACTCGCCAAGGGCGACGCTTCCGGCCGAGTTCAAAGATAAAAAGAGCCAAACGGGGACGGTTCTAAAATGGTAAAAAAGGCCAAAATAGAACCGTCCCCAAATGGTAAAAAAGGCCAAAATAGAACCGTCCCCAAATGGTTCATTGAGAGGATAGAGTATGGAATTAACATTAAATGGTATTAAGGACAGAGAAAATTGGGAAAAAGCCGGAATCAAAATGCCGGCTTTTGATATTGAAAAAATGAAAGAGGATACCGCGGAAAATCCCGTATGGATTCACTTCGGCGCGGGAAATATTTTCAGAGGTTTTATCGCGGTTTTACAGCAGAAGCTTTTAGATGAAGGCAAAACGGATAAAGGTATTATCGCAGCGGACACATTTGATTTTGACATGATTGATAAAATCTATGTGCCTTTTGATAATCTTGCACTTTCCGTAGGTTTAAAAGCAGACGGAAATACTGATATGCGAGTAATTGCTTCAATTGCCGATGCCGTTAAGTGTAATTTTGCCGATGAGGCAGAGAAAGCAAAGCTCGTAAAAGCAGTAAAAAACCCTTCTCTCCAGATGATTAGCTACACTATTACGGAAAAAGGTTATTCCCTCAGAAACATGCAGGGTGATTTATTACCCGTTGTTGTAAGTGATATAAATGAAGGACCTGCAAATGCAAAGCATGCTATGAGCATCACTGTTGCTTTGCTTCTTGAGAGATTTAATGCAGGCGCATATCCTGTCGCGGTATGCAGTATGGATAACTGCTCACATAACGGTGAGAAATTAAAATCATCAGTGCTTGAAATAGCAAACGAATGGGCTAAGAAAGGCTTTGTTTCAAAAGAATTTATCGAGTATATTTCCGATGAAGAAAAAGTTTCTTTCCCCTGGAGCATGATTGATAAAATCACTCCGAGACCTGCGAAGTCAATAGAAGAAATGTTAAACGAAAAAGGCATTGAAAACATGTCTGCAATCGTTACGGATAAAAATACTTTTATTGCTCCTTTTGTGAATGCTGAAATTCCCGAATATCTTGTAATCGAAGACAGATTTCCAAACGGTCGTCCGTCTCTTGAAAAGGCAGGAGTTTATTTTACGGACAGGGATACCGTAAACAAAACAGAAAAGATGAAAGTAACCACATGCCTTAATCCGCTTCATACTGCAATGGCTGTATTCGGGTGTCTTTTAGGATATAATCACATCGCAAAAGAAATGCAGGATGAGGATATCAAAAAACTTGTAATGAACATCGGTTACAAAGAAGGCCTTCCCGTAGTAGTTAATCCGGGAATTATAGATCCTAAAAAATTTATCGATGAGGTAGTAGAAGAGCGTCTTCCGAATATGTTCATTCCCGATATGCCTCAGAGAATCGCAACCGATACAAGTATGAAAATACCCATCAGATTCGGAGAGACAATTAAGTCCTATTATTTCGCAGAAGACAGAGATGTTAATGACTTAACATTTATTCCTCTGGCAATAGCTGCATGGCTCAGATATCTTTTAGGAACGGACGATAACGGAAATCCTATGGAAGTAAGCTCGGATCCGCAGCTTGATGATTTGCAGGACAAACTGTCCGGAATAGTATATAATGATGTAAATACTTATAACGGTCAGATAAAAGATATTCTTGCAAACGAAAATATTTTCGCAATAAATCTCGTTGAAGCAGGTTTATCCGAAAAGATTGAAAACATGTTTAAGGAAATGTTAAAAGAAGGCGCTGTAAGAGCCACCCTTCATAAATATGTTGAAATGTAATTAAGAATCCTGACCGGCGGACAGGAGACATTAATGAAAAAAACAATGAATTCCATAGGCTGGAAATACGGCCTTATGGCAATCGCTTACATCACGCTTAATTTCGGAATCTCCTTTATTTTGAACTGGCTGGCTCCGAATTTTACAGAGAAAAATGCGATACTTCTTACTTATGCGATGATAATCTTTACCGTCGACATAGTTTGTTTTCCGCTGATATTTCTACTTACTTCAAAAATGCCCAAAGCCGAGATTGAGAAAAAAAGACTCGGCTTTGGTAAATTTCTTTTATGCGTTCTGATAATGTACGGTCTTATTTTAATCGGTGCAGTTATAGGATCGTGCTTCCATTTAGTTCTTACACTTCCTTTCCGGAATGAAGAAAGTTCCGAACTTGCAAAACTTCTGATGGATTCAAATTCTTTCTTAAGAATTCTTATTGTCGGCATAATAGCTCCGATTTTTGAAGAACTCATTTTCAGAAAAGTTCTTGTCGACCATGTTGCTCCCAAGGGAGAACTCGCTGCAATTCTTGCATCGGGAATTATGTTCGGACTTTTCCACGGCAACTTCCAGCAGTGCTTTTTTGCCGGCCTGATCGGATGTCTTTTCGCATATATTTATCTGAAAACAGGAAGAGTAATTTATACAATTCTTCTTCATATGATTTTAAATACAGTAACGAGCGGTATTACCATCGAACTCATCAAATGGGTTTATAAGGCAGCTGAAAGAGCAGGAATCAACCTGGATGCAACATCGTCAGAAATGGTTAACTACAGTACTTCGGCCATTGAATCGCTCGCTATTCCGACAATGGCATTGCTCGGATGGGTATTCTTACTTTTCTTCATTATGCTTGCGGGACTTATTACTTTTATCGTTGTTGCATGCATGAAAAAGATTAAGATTACCCGTAAAGAGGAAGATCCTTCTTTCAAAGAACAGGCTGCAAGCCTTGTCACATCTCCCTGCATGTGGATTTTTTATGCGGTAGCGGCAATTATGTTTGTAGCGGAATATCTTCCGCCTATTATAGAATTCTTTAAAAACTGAGATTTCCGGAGGAATGTATGGATTTTATGCGTGAGGCCTTAAAAGAGGCATACGAAGGAATAAATAACCGTCACGGCGGACCGTTTGGATGCGTCATCGTAAAAGATGGTCAGATCATCGGTCAGGGCCACAACAGAGTGCTCATAAAACACGATCCGACCTGTCACGGAGAAATGGAAGCAATCAGGGATGCCTGCGAAAAGACCGGAAGCCATGATTTGACAGGCTGCGAACTCTATACCACGGCAGAACCCTGTCCAATGTGTCTCGGAGCAATACTCTGGGCTAACATTGCTAAGGTTTACTACGGCTGTAATGTAAACGATACCGACAAAATAGGTTTCAGAGACGATAAGTTTTATGATTTCTTTAACGGTGAAAAAAACATCTTAACGCTTGAGGAAAGCGACAGAAAAGAGTGCAAGAAACTCTTTGATGAGTACATAAAAGATAAAAAGGCTCAAAGATATTAGCAAATAAAAAACCGGTGTAAACACCGGTTTTTTAAATATTCTTTTGGATTATGAGTTTTGTCACGATATGGATTCGGGATATTTCGGGTAAATCTGATTTTTGATATCCTGCATCTTTGAATCCATTTCCGTGATGGTGGTTGCACAGTCTAAAAGCTGTGCGTAAATTGCCTGAGAGATTTCTTCGGTCAGGTCTTTTTTGTAACGCATCTCGTGTTCGAGACTTGCCCAAAAGTCCATGGCGATTGTTCTAAGCTGGACTTCGACCTTAAGATATTCCTTGTGCTCTGAGAAGAATACGGGTATTTCCACGATCATATGATAGCTTCTGTAGCCGTTGGGCTTGGGTGCGCGGATGTAATCCTTGTAATTAACAAGTTTGATGTCATCCTGCTTAAGTATCATGTCGGCGATTTCATAGATATCGTCCACGAAAGGACATATAACTCTGATACCTGCCACGTCGTGTATTTCATCCTGAATGTTGTCAAATGAAAACTCTAAATTTTTTCTGTTCAGTTTATCCCGTATGCTCTGTATGGTTTTGATTCTCGAGTAAATCGCATGAATAGGATTTCTTTTATTTTTTATCTGAAGTTCTTCGTTTAAGACTTCGAATTTGGTACGAATCTCCTTAATCGCACAGGAATACTTGGTCATGAGTTCTTTATACTGATCGAGAACCTGTACAAGTTCTTCGCCTGAAAGCTGGTCCTTGAGCTCGTTGATCAGCATAATGTTTTCTTCGCTCTGCATCGTAAAACCCCCTTGATTACATGTACTTATTTTATCATAGAGGCGGTTAAAAGTGTATAGCAATTATGTAAAATTTGTGTTAACATATGGTGTGGCTAAAAAAGCCTTTGTAGTAATAAATTGAAAAATGTATAGGGTAAAAAATCAGGCTAAATCATATACATTAAGGAGATATTGAAATGCTTGAATTGAAAAATGTTTCTTATGAAGTGTCGGATGAAAACGACAACAAAGAAATATTAAAAGACATCAGTTTTACAATCGATGAGAGATTTGTGGCAATCACCGGACCTAACGGCGGCGGCAAATCCACACTTGCCAAGCTTGTGGCAGGTATCATAAAACCCACATCGGGCAGAATTTTCCTTGACGGAAAAGATATTACGGATTTAAGCATTACCGACAGAGCAAAAAGCGGTATCAGCTTTGCGTTTCAGCAGCCGGTAAGATTTAAGGGCATTACGGTAAAAGATCTTATCAGATTTGCCGTAGGACATGACATTTCGACTACCGAAGCATGTGCGTATCTTTCCGAAGTAGGTCTTTGCGCAAAGGATTATATCAACAGAGAACTTAACGCATCATTATCAGGTGGCGAAGCAAAAAGAATTGAAATTGCGATGACCATGGCAAGGGGAACATCGCTTTCAATCTTTGACGAGCCCGAAGCAGGCATTGACCTTTGGAGTTTTCAGAGTCTTATCAAAGTCTTTGAACATCTTCACGAGAAGGCAGGCGGAAGCATAATCATTATTTCGCATCAGGAGAGAATCCTTAATATTGCAGATAAGATTATCGTTCTTGCGGACGGACAGATCAAAGATATGGGAACGAGAGATGCAGTTTTACCCGGACTATTAATGAACGGTCCGGCATGTGAAAAACTGACAGAAAAATTGTAGGAGGCCGAGATGGATAAAATTACCAAAGAATTACTCGAACAGGTTGCCGGTCTTCACGAAATCCCCGTTGGTGCTTACAACATCCGAAAAGACGGTGAGCTTTACGGAAGAAACGTATCGGCAAATATTAATATTGTTACCAAAACAGACAAGCCCGGAATTGACATTATCGTAAAAGACAACACAGTCAACGAAAGTGTTCATATTCCCGTTATTATCGCACAGTCAGGTTTAAAAGAAGCTGTTTACAACGACTTTTTTATCGGCGAAAACTGTGACGTTACGATTATCGCAGGCTGCGGTATTCATAACGGTGGAAAGGATGCGAGCGAGCATTCGGGCATTCATTCCTTTGATGTAGGCAAAAATTCAAAAGTTAAATATGTCGAGAAACACTACGGACAGGGCGAAGGCACGGGCGAGAGAATCATGAATCCTCAGACCAACATCCTTCTTCGCGAGGGCTCTTACATGGAAATGGATACCGTTCAGATAGAGGGTATCGATTCCACCAAGCGTGAGACCAGAGCAAAGCTTATGGATGATGCAAAACTTGTCATAAAAGAAAAGATCATGACGCACGACAAACAGAAGGCTGAGACTGATTTTAGCGTAGATCTCGATGGTGTAAATTCAAGCGCAGACCTCGTATCAAGATCTGTAGCAAAGAATGAATCCACACAGTTCTTCAGATCCGAGATAAACGGAAATGCCGAATGCCACGGACACAGTGAGTGTGATGCGATTATAATGGATAATGCATCCGTTAAAGCACTTCCCGCACTTACCGCCAACAATGTGGAAGCTTCACTTATTCACGAAGCTGCCATCGGTAAGATTGCAGGCGAACAGTTAATCAAGCTTATGACGTTAGGCTTAAGCGAAGAAGAAGCTGAAAAAGAAATAGTCGCAGGATTCTTAAAGTAAGTTTATAAAGTGCCGGCGTGTGACGTCGGCACTTGTTTATTTTGGAGAGTGATATGAAAAAAGGTGGTGATTTTGTTAAAAACTTAATACTGTGCATCGTTTCTTTTATGAGCATTATAGTGGTATTTGCGGTGGGAATGATTTTCATAAAAGATGCAGCAGACGAAATAGGCCTCATGGAAAAAGGTTACAGGAATCTTTGCCAGGTAAATGTTTATGCGGGTATTAAAAACGGTCGCGGAATCGTCATTGATACTACCGAAGATTATATCGATATAGTTACATCCAAGCACCTTGTAAGTGAAGAAAACAAAGTCAGTATCGAGTTTGGAAATAAGGGAAAGGTCGATGCCGAAGTCGTGTATTATTATCTTAATACCGATGCTGCGATAATAAGGGCTATGAGGGAAGATTCGGACTTTTATATTAAAGGCGCAAAAGCTCCCGAGATTATGTCAAAAAGTGATTATGAATCAATACCTTTAAGCAGAAGCGTTTATTATTCCAAAGATATTTATGATGTTTCTCTGGATGTCGCGGAAGGAAAATGGCTTTCTTCGGATGAATTTGTCTATGAATTAAGTGAAGACGTCGGACTTTTTATGGGAGATGTTCTTCCGGGAATGTCCGGCGAAGGTCTTTTTGACGGGGAAGACAGATTAATCGGAATGATTATAGCAGCTAACGAAACCGAAGGTGCGGTAATCCCTGCGTATGAATTAAGAAACGAATATATGAGTTTTAAGATTGCTGAGTAAAAGGAAAAAGAAAATGAACAATACCCTTAAATATTTTAAAGAAATATGTGCGATACCTCACGGTTCATACAATATTGATAAAATTAGCGACTATCTCGCAGATTTCGCTCATAAAAACGGTCTTAAGTACAGACAGGATGATCTTAAAAACGTCATCATTTGGAAAAGTGCGTCCGAAGGTTACGAGAACGAGCCCGGAATCATTCTTCAGGGTCATATGGATATGGTGGCCGTAAAAGATGAGGGCGTAGAACTTGATCTTGAAAAAGACGGTCTTATCTTAGAAGAAAAGGACGGCTATCTGTACGGAAAAGGCACATCGCTTGGCGGAGATGACGGAATAGCCGTTGCAATGGCACTTGATATTTTAACAGACGATTCATTATCGCACCCTTCGCTTGAATGCATTTTTACGGTCAACGAAGAGGTCGGAATGGACGGTGCGATGGGCATCGACTTATCTGACATAAACGGTAAATATCTTATAAACATCGATTCTGAAGAAGAGGGCGTGATTACAACATCCTGCGCAGGCGGTGTAAGACTGCTTTCTCTGCTTGAAGTAAAAAGAGACGTAAAAAGACACGGCTCAATGTATTCCGTTGAATTTAAGGGCCTTAAAGGCGGTCATTCGGGTACTTCCATCCATGAGGGCAGGGCGAATGCGTGCATAGTGCTCGGAGAACTCCTAAAAGAGCTCGTAAAAAAAGGCCAGACCGATCTCGCAGGCATCTACGGCGGCGAAAAAGACAATGCAATTCCCGCATATGCTTCAATGCTCATTGATACGGACATCGATACCGATGATTTTGTAAATATAATCAATGATTTTGACCAAAAGATAAATGATAAGTATAAAGGCATCGAGGATGAAATAAAAATCATCGTAACACCCGTGACCGAAGAGTCTGCATGCGATACGCTCTGCATTGACAAGACAGAAGTGATTGCGGAGATTCTGACAGAAATCCCCGACGGTGTTATCAAAATGTGCTCAGGCATAGATATGGTTGAAACAAGTCTTAATTTAGGTGTTATGAGACTTGATGACGAAGGCTTTAAACTGGATTTCTGTTTAAGAAGTTCCGTGGCAAAAGAAAAAGAAGATATAAAAGAAAAACTTGGAACCATATTAGCGAAGAAGGGCTGTAAGCTTGCTTTGACAGGAGATTATCCCGGCTGGGAGTTTAATCCTGACTCGAAACTTACTAAAAGATTTGTTGAATGCTACAATGACCAATACGGTCAAAATCCCGTAGTTACAGGCGTTCACGCAGGTTTGGAGTGTGGAATACTCATTGAAAAGAAAAAAGAACTCGATGCCGTATCTGTCGGTCCCAATATATTAAATATTCATACCACGAGGGAAAAACTTGATCTTGCAAGCGTTGAAAGAACGAGAGAACTTGTTATAAAAGTTATGCAAATTAAGGAGAATTAGTTCTTTTTATATTTATTATTTTATTATATAATAAAGATTGGCAAGCAAAAAAGTGTCGAGGGGACACTTCTTCCGGTAAACAAAAATCGGATATTTAGGGAGGTTATGAAATGTACGGTAAATTTTGGGCGCTTATTCCGCCCGTGGTAGCCATTGTCTTGGCGCTTATCACCAAAGAAGCTTATTCATCACTTTTTGTCGGCATTATTATCGGTGCTTTGTTCGTAGCGGGATTTAATCCTATCGGAACGATTGATACCATTATTAACGACGGCCTTATCACCGCCATAATGGATAATGCCGGTATTTTCTTATTCCTTATTCTTTTAGGAATTATCGTTGCACTTATTAATATGTCCGGCGGTTCCGAAGCATTCGGAAGATGGGCAGAGAAGAATATTAAGACAAGAGTCGGTGCACAGATTTCAACTTTTGTTCTTGGTGTTTTAATTTTCGTGGACGATTATTTTAACTGCCTTACAGTCGGCTCGGTTATGAGACCGATTACCGATTCAAAAAAGATTTCAAGAGCCAAGTTGTCGTATCTGATTGATGCCACAGCGGCTCCTATTTGTATGATTGCACCCATTTCTTCATGGGCTGCGGCAGTTTCGAGTGTAGCTAAAGATATGAATACGGGAATTAACGGTATTCAGCTTTTCTGCAAGGCTATTTTCTTTAACTATTATTCACTTCTTACATTTATTTTCATCATCGGACTTGTACTTCTTAAATTCGATTTCGGTCCCATGAAAAAATATGAGGAAGAAGCCTTAAAAGGAAATATCGGAGGACTTGACAAGAAGGATGAAGAAAAATCCAATTCGAAGGGTAAAGTTATAGATCTTATTCTTCCCGTAGCAGTTCTTATTATTACCTGCGTAGTCGGTATGATTTACATCGGCGGTTTCTGGGGTCCTGTTGCATTTTTAGGTGAAGATGCTCCCGATAATGCATTTAACTTTATCAATTCTTTCGCAGATACGGACTCAACCATCGGACTTCCCTGGGGTGCTGTTATTGCCCTTGTAATTATTATTGCTTATCTGCTTTTAAGAAGAGTAATCAAATTCAAGGATGCTATGGAATGTCTTCCTAAGGGATTTAAGGCAATGGTTCCCGCAATGTTAATCCTTACACTTGCCGTATCTCTTAAGAATATGACCGGTGCACTTGGTGCGGCAGAATTTGTAAGCGGCCTTATGGAAGGTGCTGCAGGCGGATTATATGTATTCCTTCCCGCAGTTATCTTCATAGTTGCATGCTTCCTTGCATTTGCAACGGGTACTTCATGGGGTACATTCGGTATTCTGATTCCGATTGTAACTGCTTTGTTCCCGCCTGAAAGTACACTTTTTATCATCGGTATCTCTGCTTGTCTTGCAGGTGCTGTATGCGGCGATCACTGCTCACCTATTTCGGATACAACAATTATGGCTTCGGCAGGCGCACAGATTCAGCATGTAAACCATGTATCATCACAGCTTCCTTACGCACTTTCTGTAGCGGCTGTTTCATTCGTAACATACATAATTGCAGGTCTGATTCAGTTGTTTGTTACAAACTTCGTACTTAATGTAGTATTAAGCCTCTTAATAGGCGTTGTGCTTACCATCGGAATGCTCTTTGTATTAAAGGCAATTTTTGGCAAAGAAAAGAAAGAAGCAAAGGCTGAAGCATAGTATTTTTCTAATAAAACCGATACGGATTGTAGCTTCCCTGTAAATTAACAGGGAAGTTACAATTTGTTTACATTTTATGTCAACGTCATAATTGACTTTCTTTTATGAGGAGTTATAATTATTATAAGAAAGTGATCAGGGGGAAATAAACATGGCATTCGGAGCTAAAAAGGATACCGCTTCCGCTGAAGTTAAGTCGATTGAAGCATCATTAAAACAGGTGGAAGATTCCGAGAAAAGAATGATTTATCAGCTCGGAGAACTTTTCTATGAATCCAACAAAGACAACGAAAGTATTGATGAGATTTACAAGGAAAAAGTAGATACCATTAAGAAACTTGAATATAATGCTAAAGTCTGGAACAACCGCAAGTTAAAAACACAGGGATTGAGAATGTGTGACAACTGCGGAAACACATTACCGTACGACAGTTCATTCTGTAATAAGTGCGGATATAAATTACAGCCTGTTTCGGAGGAATTGGTAATCATCTAAGCAAGTCTAATCATTAATTACAGGAAGGGGATTTTCGATATGGCTGCTGCTAGTGAATATTACATTGCTCACAATACACGGACCGACGAGTATCTGGCAGAGAAGAAACTTTTGGGAAGATTCTACATGACACCGGATATTACAGCCGCGGTGAAGTGCAAAGATGAGATGGATTTAAGAAGAAAAATCGATAAGGCAAATGTGGATTACAAATCCATGCTTGTAATCGAAACAATCAAAGTTTACTAAAAAAAGTCTTTCAGGGATAGAAGGGCTTTTTTTATTTCATAAAAGTCTTTACTTTCGTGCTTTAAAGTGGCATAATAAAGACTGTCGCGAAAAAGAAAGTATTAAGGAGAATTTTTATGCCTATTACAGAATTACTGGACAGAAACAGCGAACAGTACGGTTCTGACGTATGTCTCGTTGAGATCAATCCTGAAATTAAAGAAGTAAGACGTGTGACATGGAAGGAATATGAACTGATTGAGCCTAATCCCGTTACACATTACAGAAGAGAAATTACCTGGAGTGTTTTCGAAGAGAAAGCAAACAGATTTGCAAATATGCTTATTTCCAGAGGTGTTAAGAAGAACGATAAGGTTGCGATTCTTTTGATGAACTGCCTTGAGTGGCTTCCCATTTACTTTGGTATTTTAAAAACAGGTGCTATCGCTGTACCTCTTAACTTCAGATACGCTCCCGATGAAATTGAATACTGTCTTAATCTTGCAGAGGTTGATATTCTTGTATTCGGTCCCGAATTTATCGGTCGTGTGGAAGAAATCGCAGAATCAATTTCAAAGAACAGACTTTTATTCTATGTAGGCGATAACTGCCCGAGTTTTGCAGAGGATTACACATCACTCGTTGCAAACTGCTCCAGCCAGAGACCTGATATCAAGCTTACGGATGATGACTATGCTGCCATTTATTTCTCATCAGGCACCACAGGCTTCCCCAAAGCTATTCTTCATAAACATCGTTCACTCATGCATTCATGTGCGGTAGAGCAGAACCATCACGGTCAGACTAGAGACGATATATTCCTTTGTATCCCTCCTCTTTACCATACGGGTGCTAAGATGCACTGGTTCGGCTCACTTTTATCCGGATCAAAGGCAGTGCTCCTAAAAGGTACAAAGCCCAAAACAATTTTAGAGGCTGTAAGCAATGAGAAATGTACCATTGTATGGCTCCTTGTTCCCTGGGCTCAGGATATTCTTGATGCAATCGATTCGGGCGAAGTAAAGCTTGAAGATTACGATCTTTCAAACTGGAGACTGATGCACATCGGTGCACAGCCTGTTCCGCCTTCACTTATTGCAAGATGGAAGAAGATTTTCCCGAACCATCAGTACGATACCAACTACGGTCTTTCCGAATCAATCGGACCGGGCTGCGTACATCTTGGTGTTGAAAACATCAACAAAGTCGGCGCTATCGGTAAGGCAGGCTACGGCTGGGAAGTTAAGATTGTAGACGAAAACAGAAACACTGTTAAAAGAGGCGATGTCGGAGAACTCGCTGTTAAGGGACCCGGCGTTATGGAATGCTACTACAACGATCCGAAGTCAACTGCAGAAGTACTTGCAGACGGCTGGCTCTTTACGGGTGATATGGCTATGGAAGACGAGGACGGCTTCATCTTCTTAGTAGACAGAAAGAAAGACGTCGTTATCTCCGGCGGTGAAAATATTTATCCCGTACAGATCGAAGATTTCTTAAGACAGCATAACGCTATTAAGGACGTAGCTGTGATCGGTATTCCTGATAAGAGACTCGGTGAAGTTACCGCAGCTATCATTGAAATCAAGAACGGATTTACTCTTACGGAAGAAGAAGTGGAAGAGTTCTGCCACAAGCTTCCGAGATACAAGAGACCTAAAAAGATTATCTTTGCCGATATTCCGAGAAACCCGACCGGTAAGATTGAAAAGCCCAAGCTTCGTGCAATCTACTGCGTAGAGAATCTTGTAGCGGCTCAGAACGAAATCAAACAGTAATAATAAAAGCCTTCGGAAATCCGAAGGCTTTTTTGTTTTTAAAATTAAATCGCGATTTTATTCTTTGTAGTTTATAATCGCATCGATAATCTCGGGAATCTTTGCATCCATTTCTTCATCGGAGAGCTGGCAGGTACCTACGGCCTTGTGTCCGCCGCCACCGTACTTAAGCATCAGTGAACCTACGTCAACTTTGGATGTTCTGTTTAAAATGCTGTAGCCGACTGCGCATGAACAGCCTTTTCCGCCTTTGCCGTTTACAATCCACATGGAAATGTTCTGCTCAGGATACATTGAATAAATCATAAAACGGTTGCCCGAATAGATGGGATCCACATTTCTCATATCGGAGATGATTAAATCACCTTCGACTCTGGTATGCTCAAGTACCATTTTCTTAAAGAGTGCTTCCTGTTCGAAGTAAACATCGATACGCTCTTTTACATCTGGCAGTGCAAGAATCTCTTCGGTATTCATCGTACGACATGCTTCCATCAGATTTTCCATCAGCTGATAATTGGAAATCGTAAAATCTCTCCATCTGCCAAGGCCGGTTCGGGGATCCATCAAAAATCCGATTAATATCCAGCCCTTGGGATTCTGAATATCGTCAATCGTAAGATTGGCCGAGTCAACTTTGTCTACGGCATCAAGCATTTCGTCAAAATGAGCGAATCTTTCGTGACCGCCGTAGTAATCATAAATAATTCTGGCGCAGGAAGGAGTCACACGGCTCTCGCCTTTGTATTTGCCTTCCAACTGATTTCTTTCGAATTCACTTGAATGATGATCGAACCACAAACCGCACCCTTCAACGAAAGGAACATTTGCAAGAACATCATTTTCGTTTACTTCAACAAG
>JAEEOJ010000088.1 GCA_016284175.1 Lachnospiraceae bacterium
GCAAAGGCTAAGGATCTTGCAGAAAGATTCATCAAGAACTTTGGCAAGTACACAACAAATGATGCCGGTAAGGCACTTGTTGCAGCTGGTCCTCAGTTATAATTTTCATACTTGTTTAACATACAAAAAAAGCAGGGTTTTCGGACCCTGCTTTTTATTTTGACTTTATAAAAGAAGCAAATTTTAGTATTATATTATTGGTTAATTGATTATTTCACATTTTCTTCACGATATTTGTATAGAATATAAGATTGGAGAAAATATGTCTTTTACGGAGGACCTATGAAAAAATCAAAAATACTTGTGGTTGACGATGAACAGAGAATGCGAAAAATCATCAACGACTTTCTTACAAAAAATGATTATGACGTTATCGAAGCCAAGGATGGCGAAGATGCGCTTGAAAAGTTTTTCGGTAACAAAGATATAGACTTGATAATTCTTGATATTATGATGCCCAAACTCGACGGCTGGGGTGTATGCAAGGAAATCAGAAAAGAATCAAAGGTTCCCATCATTATGCTTACAGCAAGGAGTGATGAGTCTGATGAACTTACAGGATTTCAGCTTGGCGTGGATGAGTATATATCAAAACCTTTTTCACCCAAGATTCTTGTTGCCAGAGTTGAAGCTATTTTAAGAAGATGCAAGGGTATTTCTTCAGAAGATATTATTGAGTGCGACGGTATTGTAATGAACAAACTTACGCATGTCGTTACTGTGGACGGAAAAGAAGTTGATTTTTCTTTTAAGGAATTTGAACTACTTGCATATTTCCTTCAAAACCGGGGAATTGCTCTTCCCAGAGAGAATATTTTAAATAATGTCTGGAATTACGACTATTACGGCGAAGACCGTACGATTGATACTCACGTTAAAAAGATCAGGGCTAAGCTTGGAAGTAAAGGCCGGTATATAAAAACCATTTGGGGAATAGGATACAAGTTTGAAACACTCGATTAAAAAACAATTTGCTTTTATATTTATAATGATTCTTTCGGGAATCGTTCTTCTTAGTATGATTGCAAATCTTTTATTCTTCAAACAGTTTTATATTCAAAATAAAATAAAAAGTATTAATAATGCTTATAAAATAATTAATAACGCAAGTATTGACAATAAACTTATGGATCCGGATTTTCATGAAGAACTTCTTGTTCTTTGCGAAGCTTCGGATCTTTCTGTTGTTATTTTGGATAACAGCGGAAATATTATTACCACAGTAAAAATAGATGAACCCGATTACCTCGAGATGATAAAAGAACCCTCTTTTTCTTTTGAAAATGACGGAAAAAAGAGACCTTCTGTAGAAATCATAAATGATCCGATTATGAATTATAAATATCTGGAAATGAAAGGTCATCTTGAGAATAATGAATCTTACATCATAAGATGTGCAATCATTTCGGTAGATGATAATGTGGCGGTTACCAACAGATTTATCTTTTATGTTGCTTTATTTATGATTCTTGTCGGTATTGTATTAATAATTATTTTTACGGACAGAATTACCAAGCCTATTGTCAGACTAACAGAAATATCCTCAAAAATGGCTAATCTGGATTTTGAAACCAAGTACGATTCTGAAGGAAACAATGAAGTTGACGTTCTCGGCGAAAATATGAATGAAATGTCAGATAAGCTTGAAAAGACCATTTCCGAGCTCAAGAGTGCCAACAACGAACTTTTACAAGATATTGAGAGAAAAAACAGAAACGAAGAAATGCGTAAGGAATTCCTTGCGAATGTTTCACACGAATTAAAAACACCTATAGCACTGATTCAAAGTTATACCGAAGGCCTAAAGGACGGTATCATTGAAGATGAAGAAAGCAGACAGTATTATCTTGACGTAATCATAGATGAAGCCGGCAGAATGAATAATATCGTAAAAGAAATTATGTCGCTTTCAGAACTTGAATACGGTAATAATCCTATCGAAATCGAAAGATTCGATATTGTCGAAATGATTAATAATAAAATCGCCTCTGCCATATATTTATTTGATATGAATGAAGTAGAATTTATATTTGATAATAAAGACGATAGCATTTTTGTCTGGGCGGATGAGCCTAAGACGGAAGATGTTTTTATGAATTATCTTTCAAATGCATTCCACTATTGCGAAGGCGAAAAAAAGATTAAAGTTTTCCTTGAAAAGAAGGATGATGATATAGTCAGAATTAATGTATTTAATACAGGAAGACAGTTAAACGAAGAAGAACAAAAGAGAATATGGGAGAAGTTTTATAAGGCCGATGCAGCACGAAGCAGAGATTATGGAGGAACAGGAATAGGCTTATCGGTTGTTAAAGCAATTATGAGTTCCCTGAAGATGGCTTACGGGTGCTATAACAGTGACGACGGAGTTACTTTCTATTTTGAACTTCCTACGAAATGAAAACAGTGTCAGACGCACGAAAGTGTGTCCGGCACTTTTTCTTTTATGAGGAATAAAAAAACTCCCTTATTTGGGAGTATGCCGGCGGCGGGACTTGAACCCGCACGTAGTTGCCTACAACAGATTTTGAGTCTGCCTCGTCTGCCATTCCGACACGCCGGCTTAAGCCTGTTTCCTAGGCTTCACGATTACATAGTTTATCATAAAAAAGGGATATATTCAAGAATATTTTATGTAGTAAAAAAAGCGTTTTTGTTGTAAAATTATAGGGTGTGGACAAAGGAGATATTATGAATTGTTACGAGTGCAAAAAAAGAATAAAAGATTTCTTAAACGATTCATTAAATTCCAAAACGACCATTGAATTTGTCAATCATGTGAGAGGCTGCAAGGAGTGCATGGAAGAGCTTTCCATCGAATATCTTGTAAGCGAAGGTCTTAAGAGACTTGATACTGCCACATCCTTTAATCTCGACCATGAGCTTAACGACAAATTAAATGAAGCTTTATCTAAGGCTAAGTTTAACAGATACTTTGGCGTTATATGCGGCATTGTTATTTTTGCTGTGGCATTTACTCTTGGCCTGGTTCTTTCAACTCTGTTTACTTATTAGGAAAATATGGAAAAATTACTTTTAATTGACGGCAACAGCATTATGAACAGGGCATTTTACGGAGTGCCTGATTTAACAAACGTAAACGGTCTTCATACAAACGCCGTTTACGGTTTTTTAAATATTCTTTTTAGATTTTTAGACGAAGAAAATCCCGATTATCTTGCGATAGCATTCGATCTGCATGCTCCGACATTCAGACATAAGCTTTTTGAGGCCTACAAGGGCACCAGAAAGGGTATGCCTGACGAATTAAGAGAACAGGTGCCTTATATTAAAAACCTCGTAAAAGAAATGAATATTAAGACTCTTGAACTTGAAGGTTATGAAGCCGATGACCTTTTGGGAACAATGGCTAAAAGAGCTCAGGGTATGGGTATGGAAGTATCTCTTTTATCAGGTGACAGGGATTTACTTCAGATTGCAGATGAGCATATAAAAATTCGTGTTCCAAAGACCATAAAAGGTCAGACAACCGTGGAAGATTATTATCCTGCGGATGTAGTTGCTAAATATAATGTTACGCCTCAAGAGTTTATTCACTTAAAGGCACTGATGGGTGATTCGTCCGATAATATTCCGGGCGTTCCAAAAGTTGGCGAAAAGACCGCTTCGGAACTTATCATAAAATATCATTCGCTTGACGGTATTTATGAAAATGTTGAAGAGATTTCGAAGGATTCAATCAGAAATTCTCTTAAAGATAATAAAGATCTGGCTTATTTATGTCTTAAGTTAGCGACTATTGAGACTAATGCACCAATTGACGTTGATTTTTCCGAGCTTAAGAATGAACTTACATATTCCGAGGGCGGATACAATATACTTCAGGAACTTGGCTTAAGAACATATCTTAAGAAATTCGAAGATAATATGTCCAAGATAAAAAACGATGTATCTCTGGACAATTTAACTGTGACCGAAATTGAAAACAATGATGCGCTTATGAGCCTTCTTAACGGTGTTAATAATGCATCTGTTTCGTTCGTAAAAGGTACATTCGGTTCAGTTATCGGAATAAACGATAAGTTTTATAAAGTATCTTTTATGATGAATATTAATCCGTTTGTCAGAAAGGTATTGTTTGAAGGAGATAACAAGCTGATTGTTTTCAAGGCTTCGGATGCATTTGAAATGCTTGAAGATGATGATTTTAAGAAGCAGAGCAAGGATATTGTTAAGAATATCTATGCGCTTGATCTTGCAGCATATCTTTTAAACCCGTTAAACAACTCATATACGGCCGAAAGCCTTTTAAGCGATTATCTGGGCATAACTGTCAGAAGTGACTCGCTTGACGCTAAAGAACAGGCTCTGGTGGCATATGGCTTTAAAGAACTAAAAAAGAATTTTGACGAGAGATTAAATGAGACAAAGCAGTATAAGCTTTATACTGATATCGAGCTTCCTTTATCGCTGGTTCTTTTCGAAATGGAAAAGACAGGTATTCTTGTTGACAGAGCCGGCCTTAAGAAGTATGAGGAAGATTTAAGCGTTTCGATTGATGCTCTTGAAAAGAAGATATACGAAGAAGCAGGAGAAGAGTTTAATATCTTATCTCCTAAGCAGCTTGGCGTTATTCTTTTTGAAAAGATGAATATGCCCAGTTCAAAGAAGACCAAGACAGGTTATTCAACATCTGCGGATGTGCTTGAAAAACTCGCTGCTGATTATCCTTTTGTCTCAAATATCCTCGAATACAGAACACTTACGAAATTAAAATCGACTTATGCTGTAGGACTTGCATCGGCTATCGGTTCTGACGGAAGAATTCATTCTCATTTTCTTCAGACCGTGACTGCCACAGGAAGAATTTCCTCTGCTGAGCCCAATCTTCAGAATATTCCTGTCAGAACTGATCTTGGCAGACAGTTAAGAAAGGTATTTATTCCAAAGGACGGATGCATTTTTGCAGATGCCGATTATTCGCAGATCGAACTTAGAATACTTGCGCATTTATCTAACGATACAACTTTGATTGATGCGTTCAATTCAGATAAAGATATTCATGCGGTAACCGCTTCTAAGGTATTCAATGTTCCTATAGATGAAGTTACATCTTCTCAGAGAAGAGCAGCCAAGGTTGTTAATTTCGGTATCATTTACGGTATGTCTTCTTTCTCTTTGGGACAGGACCTTGAGATTACGAGAAAAGATGCTGAAAAGTACATAAAAGAGTATTTCGAAGGTTATCCCGGCATCAGAAAATATCTTGATGACTGCGTTGAGAATGCAAAAGAAAAAGGTTATTCACTGACTGCATTTTTAAGAAGAAGACCTATTCCGGAATTAAAGGCTTCCCAGTTTATGCAGAGAGAATTCGGCAAACGTGTTGCCATGAATGCACCTATCCAGGGTACTGCAGCTGATATCATGAAAATTGCGATGATTAATGTAAGAGACGCTCTTAAAAAGAACAATCTTACTTCGGAAATACTTATCCAGGTTCATGATGAACTTTT
>JAEEOJ010000089.1 GCA_016284175.1 Lachnospiraceae bacterium
TTTGTATGTTAAACAAGTATGAAAATTATAACTGAGGACCAGCTGCAACAAGTGCCTTACCGGCATCATTTGTTGTGTACTTGCCAAAGTTCTTGATGAATCTTTCTGCAAGATCCTTAGCCTTTGCATCCCACTCGGAAGCATCAGCGTATGTATCACGAGGATCAAGGATTGCAGGATCAACACCGGGAAGCTCTGTAGGAACTTCGAAATCAAAGATAGGAATCTTCTTTGTAGGTGCGTTGTTAACGTCGCCGTTAAGGATTGCATCGATGATACCACGAGTATCCTTAATGGAGATTCTCTTGCCTGTGCCGTTCCAACCTGTGTTTACAAGGTAAGCCTTAGCGCCGCTCTTCTGCATCTTCTTAACGAGTTCTTCACCGTACTTTGTAGGATGAAGCTCAAGGAATGCCTGGCCGAAGCAAGCAGAGAAAGTAGGTGTGGGTTCAGTGATACCACGCTCTGTACCTGCAAGCTTTGCTGTGAAGCCTGATAAGAAGTAGTACTGTGTCTGTTCAGGTGTAAGGATTGATACAGGAGGAAGTACTCCGAATGCATCAGCAGATAAGAAGATTACGTTCTTAGCATCGGGACCTGCAGAAATACCGTTAACTTTCTTAACGATGTTTTCAATGTGCTCGATAGGATAAGAAACACGTGTGTTCTCTGTTACGGACTTGTCAGCGAAATCAATCTTGCCGTTTGCATCAACTGTAACGTTCTCAAGAAGAGCGTTTCTCTTAATTGCGTTGTAGATATCGGGCTCAGATTCTTTGTCAAGGTTGATAACCTTAGCGTAGCATCCGCCTTCGAAGTTGAATACGCCGTTGTCATCCCAGCCGTGCTCGTCATCACCGATAAGGAGTCTCTTAGGATCTGTGGAAAGTGTTGTCTTACCTGTTCCGGAAAGACCGAAGAAGATTGCAGTGTTCTTACCTTCCATATCTGTATTAGCTGAGCAGTGCATAGAAGCGATTCCCTGAAGAGGTAAATAGTAGTTCATCATAGAGAACATACCTTTCTTCATTTCACCGCCGTACCATGTGTTTAAGATAACCTGCTCACGGCTTGTTGTATTGAATGCTACACATGTCTCGGAGTTAAGGCCGAGTTCTTTGTAGTTGTCAACTTTTGCAAGTGAAGCTGTGTAAACAACGAAGTTAGGCTCGAAGTTTGCAAGTTCTTCCTCTGTAGGCTGGATGAACATGTTCTTTACGAAATGAGCCTGCCAAGCAACTTCCATGATGAAACGAACTGCCATTCTTGTGTCTTTGTTGGCACCACAGAATGCATCCATTACGAAAAGTCTCTTTCCGTTAAGTTCGTCTTTAGCGAGTTTCTTAACAACTTCCCATGTCTCTTCGCTCATAGGATGGTTGTCGTTCTTATATTCATCGCTTGTCCACCATACAGTGTTTTTGGAGTTCTCATCCATAACAATGTATTTGTCTTTAGGTGAACGACCGGTATAAATACCTGTCATAACATTAACTGTACCGAGTTCAGTCTCTGTTCCTTTTTCGAATCCTGTAAGTTCAGGCTTCATCTCTTCTTCATATAAAAACTCATATGAAGGGTTGTGTACGATTTCTGCGGCATTAATACCATACTTTGTTAAATCGAGTGCCATAATATATCTCCTTATTTAAAATTTTTTAACTCCAACATATCGCTACTTTGGAATATTACACCGCTAAATAGTATAAAAAAATGTGCTTTTAAAGTCAATAGACTTTCCTATAATTGATATTTATATAACAAAAGTTTTACATATATGTATAATTGAAAGACGTTTTTGCCCTAAATATAGTGATTTTGACTATACGCTTCGGCTTAAACAGGCGTTCTGATAGTGGTCGAGCCACATGATTTCCTTATCGCTCATTTCATCTCGTAAAAGAAGATCTTCGTCCAAAGGTACATATGTCAAACATTCAAAGCATAAAAACCTTCCGTCTTCGGTCACGCACTTCTCTCTTACAAGAAGGATATTCTCTATTCTGATACCGTACTTGCCTTCTTTGTAAATTCCGGGTTCATCAGAAACAAGCATTCCCGGTCTTAACACAGCTTCTCTTCCGACAGGCTTTTGCATCCATCTGATTGCATGAGGACCTTCATGAACAGAAAGCATATATCCTACTCCATGACCTGTTCCGCATTTATAATCGTCGCCTTCTTCCCACATAGGTTCTCTTGCAAGAATATCAAGATTGAGGCCGCTACAACCTTCAATAAATACAGCATTCATAAGGGCAAGCATGCCTCTTGCAACTTTGGTGTAATCATGTTTCATTTCGTATGAAGGAATTCCGATAGCAACGGTCCTTGTAATATCTGTTGTTCCGCCGATCCACTGTCCTCCCGAATCAAAAAGATAAAGATTGTCTTTTAGTATCATTGAGCAGTCATTTTCTTTAGACTCGTAATGCATCATAGCAGCATTAGATCCGGAAGCAGAAATCGTATCAAAGGACAAATCCCTGCAGTCGCAATTTATAAGTCTCATAGAATCCAGACGCTTCATAAGGTCGTATTCATTCATGTTTGTAACATCGTTTTCCTTGACCCATTTCTGGAATTCACTGACTACTTTATTGTCTTTTGCATATGCTTCTCTTAAGTTATTAATCTCAGTATCGTTCTTCATTGCCTGAAGGCGTGAAACATTGCAGTCTGAATTAATTAACTGATAATCCTTATTCTCCAAAATACGTGCAAATTTAGCCGGCATTTTATCAAAAGCAAAGCATGCTCTTCTTGAACCCGGAAGGTTTTTTAGGAACTTTTCAAAATGCTCATATAAAAAGCAGTTAATGCGCTGTTTTTTGAAAAGATCAATCGTTTCATCAAAGTTTTTGCTTAGATGAATTCTTGAATCACTTAAAATTTCTTCTCTTCTGTATTTTCCGTCATTGTCAAAGATAAATACACAAGCTTCACGTGGTGTAACCATCACATAACTAAAAGCCATGGGATTATACTTAATTGCATTTCCACGGATGTTTAAAAGCCACATATTACTGTCCAAAGAAGCGCTGAAATAATAGAAAATCTCGTTGTCAATTAAGTATTTTCTTATCTTTTCTATCTTCTTCTCAGTACTTTCGCCTGTAAGTTCTTCGGATAAAAACTCTACAGTGTCATCTATCTGAGGCTTTGGATATTCTTCTCCTTTGAATTTATAATAAGCATCAAGAAAAACTGCGTTATCGTTATCAAAAGCATTAAATCCATAATCAAGGATTTCTTTGTATGAAAAGATCTCTGAAGGGCAGGCAATGGTCAGTCCTTCTTTTATGAGGTTGTTTACAAATTCTTTTATGGAAGGGAACCCGGGTGTGGAAAGTTTCATAAGTTCAATTCCGCTTCCCTCAAGTTCTTTTTCAGCCTGGATAAAATATCTGCCGTCCGTAAAAAGGTATGCTTTCTCAAGACCGATGGCCAGAGTTCCGTTTGAACCCGTAAAACCGGAAATTAAACTCCTGAATTTGTAATAATCATTCACATATTCACTCATGTGCGGGTCGCAGTCTTTCGTTAAATACCAGTCATATCCCGCATTTTTCATTTCTTCTCTGATACAGTCGATTAATCTCATATTTTTCTCTCTTATGTAAACTTTTTGTTAACTTTGATGAATACTTTTGAATTATATTTTTATATATGCTATAGTAATAATACCGCGTTTTCAAGTTATGTTTACCAAACGTGCTACTAGTTAAAAAGGAGGATTGCCTAAATGTCAAGTAAACACAGTGAAATTACACCCGAAATTATAAATCTTGCAGACAAGTCTTTCGAAAAAAGCATAATTGATAATGAATTATTCGTACAATATGATGTTAAGCGCGGTTTAAGAGATTTAAACGGCCGCGGTGTCCTCACGGGACTAACTCATATATCAGATGTACGTGCAAATAAAATCGTTGACGGCGAGCAGATTCCTTTACCCGGAGAACTCTTTTACAGAGGTTACAATGTAAAAGACCTCGTAAAAGGATTTACAGAGGAAGACAGATTTGGATTTGAAGAAATCACTTATCTTCTTCTTTTCGGTGAACTGCCTACCAACAGTCAGCTCGAATCTTTTAAGGAGATCCTTGCGGATTACCGTTCTCTTCCTACGGGTTTCGTTCGTGATATTATCATGAAGGCTCCCAGTAAAGATATGATGAATACACTTGCCAGAAGCGTTCTAACATTATATTCATACGACGATCGTGCAGACGACACTTCATTACCGAATGTTTTAAGACAGTGCCTTCAGTTAATTGCGCTTTTCCCTGAATTTGCCATCTACGGATACCAGGCTTACAGCCATTATCATGACGGCAATTCGCTCTTTATTCACAGACCGAATCCTAAGCTTTCTACAGCTGAAAATATACTATCACTATTAAGAGCCGACAGCAAGTATACACCGCTTGAAGCAAAGCTTTTAGACCTTGCGCTTGTACTTCATATGGAGCACGGCGGCGGTAACAATTCAACCTTCACAACTCACGTTGTAACTTCAACTTTAACCGATACTTACTCTGCTATAGCAGCTGCAATCGGATCACTTAAAGGGCCTCGTCACGGCGGAGCAAACATCAAGGTTGTTCAGATGTTTGAAGAAATGAAAAAAGAAGTTGCCGACTGGGAAGATGAAGAACAGATCAGTGAATACTTAAGAAAGATTCTTCACAAAGAAGCATTCGATCATCAGGGTCTTATCTACGGTGTCGGACATGCGATTTATTCAACCAGCGACCCTCGTGCACAGGTATTTAAGAGTTATGTGGAAATGCTATCAAAAGAAAAAGGCCTTGAAAAAGAATTCGGCCTTTACTCCAAAGTTGAAGAGCTTGCTCCTAAAATCATCGCTTCTGAGAGAAAGATGTACAAGGGCGTCTGCATAAACGTAGACTTCTATTCCGGATTTGTATATGACATGCTCGGTCTTCCTTCAGAACTCTTCACTCCTATGTTTGCAATTGCAAGAATCGTAGGCTGGTCAGCACACAGACTTGAAGAGCTTTCAAATAACGGAAAGATTATAAGACCTGCATACAAACCTATCATGGAAGATCAGAAATACATTCCGATGTATAAAAGATAAAAGATAAACGACTCATCACTGAGTCGTTTTCTATTTTACTTGGGAACTATATTCTTTAAATCATATGTAAGAGTCATGTACTTATCTTCAGACAATTCCTGCCATGTAAGTATAATTCTCTGGGCAATTCCTCTCGAATCTTCCTCATTGGCATTCATAAGAAGCGTTACATACTGGAAGGACGAATACTGCGTTGTAACATCTCCCATTCTAAGAGAAACAACAATTGCTCTTTCAACCTGCTGCATTGCTTCTTCAAGCTGCTCTGTAGAAAGTTTCTCCGGACCTGAATGAGTCAATGTGAAAAGAATCATCCATACTGTCTGATTGGACCTTGCGATCGTTCTTTGTACGAAATGAACGATATTCTTAAATCCTTCGTATTCAACTCTTAAAGCACCATTCTCATAACTCTTCTCTTTCATGAATCCTTCAAGTCTTGAAAGATCCTGTTCGCTGTTGAAGTTTTCAATGGTGTTGTTAAGATATTCTTCTCTCTGTTTGTAATAATGATAAGAATCCTTACCGTTCTGTTTTACGTAGTAAAGAGCTTTATCGGCTCTGTGATAAATCGTATTAAAATCAATACCGTCATCAGGAGATACAGAAATACCTATCGAAATCGAAGGATTATAAGAAAGTTCTGTCGGATCCTTCATATCGTTGTGTACGGCTTTCATAAGAATATCGCAGTATGAATTGATTTCATCATCGGTATATTCGCCTTTTAAGAATACAGCGAATTCATCGCCGCCTATACGTCCTGCCATATCTCTCGGACCAACCGTGCTCTTTAAAATCTTTGCAAAATTGCAGAGTACATTATCTCCGAATACATGTCCGTAAGTATCATTAACGAATTTGAAATTATCTATATCACAAAGAAGGAACACGCCTTTATTCTTTGTAAGGAAGTATTTTTCAATATCGTCTTCCATGAACTTTCTGTTCCAGAGTCCTGTAAGAGGATCTTTCTTGGCAGAATTGGAAAGATTTCTTCTTAAATCTTCAATCTGAAGAATTTTCTCAATTCTCGAAAGCATGATTTCAGGCTCGAAAGGCTTTAAAATAAAGTCCATGGCGCCCATTTTAAGACCTTTTATTTCGCTTTCTCTCTGATCGTCTACAGTCAGAAATACAACAGGAATATTTGCGGTCTCAGAATTAGACTTAATATGTTCAAGTGTTTCATAGCCATCCATTCCGGGCATTCTGACATCCAAAAGAATCAGATCGGGCTTTGCTTTCTTTAAGAAATCAAGCGCCTGCTGACCGGATTTGGCCATGGAAAGCTGATAGTGATCTTTTAACACATCAGCAGCCACTTTTAAATTTGTAGTTACGTCATCGACGATAAGAATATGTTTCTTACGGTCCATATTTCCCTCATTTTAGTTTTATTCAAAATTATAATACAAGAAAGTTTTCTACTTCCTTCTTCATGTCTTCTTTATCACAGACAGTGTTATGAAGAACAGGCGCGTTTCTGATATCGTTTACAGCCTTGGGAATATCGATACCCGAAAGCTCGTTTAACTTATCAACCAGTACAAAATCATCTTCATCATGTTTAATACCGTCAATTGATGAAAGCACTGCTCTGGTAAACTTGTAAGGCGATGCAGTTGAAACGATTACCGAAGTTGTATCATCCTTGGTTGAATTCTCATAATTCTCATATACCGCACTTGCAACGGCCGTATGTGTATCAAGTACATAGCCGGTTTTGTCGAATACATTCTTTATGCGTTTCGAAACCATATCTTCGGAAGCAAATCCGCCGATAAAAGATTCGTCGATAAACTGCTTCATTTCATCGGTTACGGTATAAACGCCTTTTTCTTTAAGATCATTCATAAACTGAATATTCTTGTCGGAATTACATCCGCATGATAAATAAATAAGTCTTTCAAAATTGGACGAAATCAGAATATCCATTGAAGGCGATGTAGTAAGGATGAAATCTCTGTTTCTGTCATAAACTTTTGACTCAAAGAAATCGTATAAAACTTTGTTTTCATTTGAAGCACAGATAAGTTTGTTTACGGGAATACCGATTCTCTTTGCAAAATAACCTGCAAGGATATTTCCGAAGTTTCCTGTAGGAACAACGAAATTAATCAAGTCGCCCTCTTCAATCTTTCCGTTCTTTAAAAGATTGGCGTATGCATATACATAATATGCAACCTGAGGAATAAGACGACCGATGTTAATAGAGTTTGCAGATGAAAATCTGTAGCCCGCTTTATTAATCTTTTCGTTAAATTCCTTATCGCCGAAGATGTTTTTAACACCTGTCTGCGCATCATCAAAGTTACCTGTAATACCGACAACCTTAACATTGTCACCGACCTGTGTTACCATCTGCTTTTCCTGAATGGCCGAAACACCGCCCTTCGGATAAAAGACAACAATCTTAACGCCTTCGACACCCGCAAATCCTGCAAGCGCTGCTTTACCGGTATCGCCGCTTGTAGCAGTTAAGATAACAATCTTTTCGTTTATATTATTTTTCTTGGCTGCTGTCTTCATAAGATAAGGCAAAATTGATAAAGCCATATCTTTGAAAGCTATGGTCGAGCCGTGGAATAATTCAAGATAATAAGCGCCGTCAACAAATGACATAGGTACTATTTCTTCTGTATCAAATTTAGAATCGTATGCATGCTCAATACAGTAACGTAACTCTTCTTCGGTAAAATCCGTAAAGAACAGTTTCATTACCTCATAAGCAACGCCTTTATAGTCAAGCTTTGAAAGTTCTTCAAGGCTTATTTCCAGTGAAGGAAACTGATCCGGCATAAATAATCCGCCGTCTTCAGCAATACCTTTTATAATTGCATAAGAAGCACTTACAGACTTAGATGAATCCCTAGTGCTTTTGTAAAGTATTTCCATGATGTCTCCAATTTCTCATTTTTTTGTTCATAATATTATAACACGAAGCCTATTTGAGGGCAATTAAATGTCAAAAAAAGTGGCAGGCGTAAATTCCTGCCACTTTGATAACTGTTTCAAGTCAATCAATCATAAAAGAGTTAACCATTGTCATTTATAATCAATAATCAATGTACATTGCCGGGCGAGTACCGATATAATCAAAGTCGTCACCAAAGAAGTCAACGCCCTCTCTGCCGTCCGGATTAACATTGGTTCCGACATTAGATGCCGTCAGAGTAGCGCAATTCTCACGTTTCCAATAGGACGCACATACTCTGCCGACTACATTTCTTGAATAAAAATCTTTGTAAGAAGTAGTACGAGTACCTGTGTCAGGGTTGTATATAGAGCTGTTATTATAAACTTCTTCAGTAATTGTAATTGTCTGAACGCCCTGTTTTATCGCATAAGGCGTAGGGCTCGCAAGGAAATTCTCATTAAAGCCTTCATTGTATTTGCTGAAATACATCTGATAATCGCCACAATACTTCTTTAATTCTGCATTCGATAAACAGAATATCTGATCTTCCAGGTTGTGATACTCATCTTCATGTGCCCAGAATGGAAGTTTCACATCTACTTTAACATCAGGAATATGTTGTCTTTCCTTATATGTAAATGCATCATTAATGAACTCATTATTAAGCCAGGACTGAAGCGCATTATTATACCACCAAACATCACCCGATGTGGAATAATAAGCTTTCTTACAGTCAAGGACATATCTTGAAACAACCAAGGCTCTGTGACCATCGGTTTCAAGTACTATCCATTCTATCGGTTCTTTTCCGTCATATTCATTATTATCCTGTTCATATCTGCCATAAAAGAAAGTATCGCCAGCTTTAATATTCTTAGGAAGTTCAGGTTCTGCATCTTCGTCAGGCTCATTTATTTTATGATATGAAAGATACATTACAGGACGAACTGCAAGCTTATTGTTTACTTTCTTCATATGATTATCGCCATAGAAACCGTCTGCGCCGGCATACCAGCATTTATTATCATTCTGGCCATAATCACTGCGGATCCAGTATTCTGTTCCTTTCTTACCTACAACATTGCTTGAATAATACTGATTGTAATAATTATTATAATCAGTCTGAGTAATAGAAGTTACTTCGGCTCCCTGACTAATGCAATATTTTGTGGGTTCGCAAATAAACTTATTACCGTATCCCTGATTGACTCCTGAATAATATCTCTCGCTGAATTGTGTAAAATAAATATCACTTCTGCACATTAAGAAAAGTTTATCCTGAGTATACTGCCATTCACCATTTTTGTATTCATTAATAACAGGAACAGTAGGAATCTGTTTTTGTTCTGCTTTGGAAAATGCAGCATTATAAAAATCATTATTTAGCCATTTTCTTAATGAACAGTTTTCCCATGAGGTATTTGCATCTTTAGTGTTATACGGCTGGTAATCAAGTGCATATTTTGAAACTACAATTACATCCCAGTCTTTAACATAAGCAACCACCCATTCGATATCTTCTTTACCATTCGACTTATTGCCATCCTGCTCGTATTTACCAAATTTAATGACATCGCCAACCTTGTAGTTTGGTTTAGCAGGAACAGAGGCAGACATATCCTTTATAGTACAATTACCAGTGTTAGAATAATTAACTACAGCATTTGCTGCCTGATTTTGGTTCTGATTATTGTTATTATTATTGTTATTATTCTGATTCGTATTACCTATATCAGTTGCTTTATAAGAACCTTTATCAATCTTATATGTAGCACAGATTTGAGCGAATTCGGCTGAATTTGCAAATCCTTCAAAAACCTGATCTCTTGTTTTGCCGCTTGCCAAAGCATTGAGCCAGTCGGCTTTTCCGCCTTCATCATAGGGTCTTCCCATCATTGCAAGATAAAGGTTTTCTACAAACTCTTCATCACTCAAGCCTTTATTCTTATATTCCTGGCTGAATATAAATCGTCTCGCACATTCTGTACCGGTAATCTGCTTCTTTAAAAGCTTTTCAACCCAGTCTGCCTGACCGCCTTTATCTCCGATTCTTTCAAGGCAGATTTTATACATTCTTTCAACGTAAAGATTTACGTTATTAATTGATTGTCTGTCATATCCGATTACGTATCTTCCTGCAGTAATACCATAACTTTCACATATATTATAAAATTCCTGAGAGTTGGCAAAGCCTGCAAATACTTCAAGTCTTGAAACACCGCTGTTCAACTTACCCATCCAGTCATTATAGCCACTCGGATCGGGTTCTCTGCCCATAAAAAGCATATAAAGATCTTTAAGATAAGCATCATTATCTTTATTTTTATTTGTATATTCCTTACTGAACAAAAAGCCATAAGCTATTTCAATTCCGACTGCTTTGCCGTTTAAAAGCTGGCCTTTCCAGTCTGCAAATCCGTCAGGATCCGAACCTCTGCCAAGCGTTACCGTATAGCAACGTTCTACAAAGTCGTCCAGCGTTCCGGCTGAACCGTCTGCGTTTGCATTAAGTGTCGGAAAAGAAATGACAGATAACACCATCAGGAATGATAAAAATAGACTTAAAATCTTAGAAAACCTCTTCATAAAAACGCTCCCTAATCTAATAAAAAATATATTATTATTTTACTCTTTGTCCATCATATTTTCAAGGAAAGAGCAAATAAAATCGGGACCTCTTTCGAAGTCCCGATTAATTAATTTACTTTAAGTTCGGAAGATTACTCTTCTGTTTCTACTTCTTTGAAGTTATCTTCTTTAACTGCAGCATCGTCAGCCTTTGCTTTTGCATTTGCATTGGTTGCTGCGGAGTATGCTACTCCACCGAGTGCTCCGGAAAGAAGTGTCTTGATATCGATTCCAAGGCCCTGTGTAAGTCCCTCAGAAATCTGAGTTGTTGAATTAACAATATCTGATACCATCTTAGCAGAATTGCCTTCGCCGTACATGGTGATCTTGTCTACGCTTGCGAGAGGTTTTGCAACGTTCTCTGCGATCTGAGGAAGTACTGAGAAGTACATTTCAAGGATTGAAGCCTCTTTCATCTTTGCCTGAGCAAGAGCTTTCTTTTCAATACCTTCAGCTTCAGCGATTGCTTTAGCTCTGATTGCTTCAGCTTCTGCGATACCTTTTACTCTGATAGCTTCAGCTTCCTGCTCTGCTGCATACTTGGCTGCATCAGCCTGTGCACGCATAGCTTCTGCTTCCTGCTGTTTTCTGTAGAGTTCAACGTCAGCCATCTGCTGTGCTTCGTATTTGTCAGCATCAGCTTTCTTTCTGATTGTAGCAGCAAGTTCCTGCTCCTTAACGGAAGCTTCTTTCTGTTTAAGTTCAATCTCTCTTTCCTGCTTAGCAATGTCTGCGTTTGCGGAAGCTACTTCGATTGATTTACGCTGTTCCTCTTCCTGAATACGATATGCTGCATCTGCTTCAGCCTTCTTAATGTCGGCTTCTCTCTTAAGTTCAGCCTGCTTAATTGCGAGCTGGTTATTTCTCTCGGCGATATCTGTTTCAGCGTTAACGTTTGCTTCGTTTGCAAGCTGTTTTGCTTTAGCCTGCTCGATTGCTACGTCTTTTTCAGCCTGAGCACGTGCAATTGAAGCGCTCTTCTGAATCTGTGACATGTTGTCCTGACCAAGGGCATTGATGAGGTCGTTCTTATCTTCGATTCTCTGGATGTTACATGAAATAATCTCGATACCGAGGTTGTTCATGTCAATCTGAGCTTTTGTCTGAACTTCATCACCGAATTTTTTACGGTCGTTACAGAGTTCCTTAAGTGAAACGGTACCGATAATCTCACGCATGTTACCCTGAAGGGAATCAGTAAGCGCTTCGGCTATCTGTTTTTCGTTCATGTTAAGGAAGTTCTTCATCGCAAGCTTGATGCCTTTGTCGTCCGTCATGATACGAACTTT
>JAEEOJ010000090.1 GCA_016284175.1 Lachnospiraceae bacterium
TCGTTGAAGAATTCGGCGCTAATATGGTGACCGTTGCAAAGGATGTGAAGCTCCAGGTTGAATTTAACCCTGCATATGTTAAAGAATACCGTCTTTTAGGATATGAAGACAGAATGCTTAATACAGAAGATTTTGAAGATGATACAAAAGATGCCGGCGAAATCGGCGCAGGTCATTCGGTCACAGTTCTTTATGAAATCGTACCTGCCAAGAATACATTTGAAGGAGCAGGTCTTAAATATCAGACAAGTTCTCTTACTGATACAGCAAAGAATTCCGACGAATGGTTAACCCTTAAAATCCGTTACAAAGCCCCTGCAGGTGATGTTTCAAACTTACTTGAATACAGCATCGGCAAAAAAGATGTCACAGGTGTTCCTTCCGATGATTTTATGTTTGCGGCGGCTGTTGCGGAATTTGGAATGATCCTTCGTAGAAGCGAATATGTTAACGCCAAAGACTTTGAGCACGTAAAAAGAGTGCTTAAAACCCTGGATTTAAACGATGATTACAGGAAAGAACTGGCCGATATGGTCGAAGTTTGTATAGAAAATTCTCAGTAAATTATGAACAAGATTGTTAATTTGTTCACAATTTAATACATAATTGTTTACAAATTTAATACATTTTTGTCAAACAGTATTCATATTTACAAATTAATATAATAACTGTAATAACAAAGAGAGACACGAAACCTTTTAACAAATCATAAATTTTTTCATTTCATTTTCTACCTTCCAACTCCTGCAAGTCACTTGCAGGAGTTTTTAATTTCGGCAGTGCCTGGCTCGCCTGCGTGCCTGGCTCTGATTTACAAAATGGTTTCCATTCCTATCTTTTGGGGCTTTAAGCCCATGCTCTCATAAAATTTAATTGCCGTGGGATTGCACTCCCAGACATTTAAGGTAATATTGTAAAAGCCTTTTTCTTTGGCATATTCTTTTACGTGTTCATACAGCTTTCTTCCGACGCCCTTGCCTCTTGCTCTTTCATCCACGCAGATATCGTCGATGTAAAGCGTCTTTATGTCGGTTAAAAGTTTATGATCCTGAATCTGCTGGTGCATGCAGAATGCGTGTCCGAGTACCTTGTCATCATCATCCACGCATACAAATACAGGTCTGTTATCGTCTTTTATGATATCTTCAAGCTGCTCGGCGTTATACTTTGTCACAGGACCTTTGAAAATGTCCGGTCTTCCGTTATGATGCACCATGTCAACCTGGATAAGCAAATCAAGTATCTTTTCAATATCTTTGTTTTCTGCTCTTCTGACTTTCATTTTTAACCCCTCTTAGAAAAACTTCCATCTGCTTAGGAAAAATCCCGGAATCACAACTATGATGAAAAATGCCCAGCTTACAAGCGTGAATGTTTTGATGAATTTAAAGCCTTTGTCGGGATATTCTCTCACATAAATTCTGTAATTGATAACCGATGCGAGCGATCCTATAAGTGACACAAGGCCTGCGGTATCTGCACCGTAAATTAGTCCTGCAAAATTCTTCGTAAAAGGGTAAAGTACTATCGATGCGGGAACATTTGATATTATCTGGCTTAATCCGATTGCCCACCAGTATTCGTTTCCTGCAACTGCTTTGTTTAGAACATCCGATATCTTCGGATTTGCCGCAATCGACGATGAGAAAACAAAGAAGCAGAGGAACGTAAAGATAAGCACATAGTCAACCTGAACGAAAAGCTTTATATTTACGGCCGCTATCACAATTATAACGATAGCAACTGCTATCGGCCAGTATTTTGTTCTCGTTACAATGGTTAGAATAATCATCGCAAAAAGCACAAGGTAAGCGATTTTTCTAATCTTAATCTTAGTGCTGACAGGCTCTTTTTTCTCTTCTATCTCAACGGTTTTAAACTCTTCTTTTACGTTCTTTCTGTATAAAACAAGTACAAAGATAATCAAAAGAATGCCTGAACCCACGCAAAGAGGCGACATATGAAGCATGAAGTTCCAAACACTTGTATTCGATTGTCCGAATAAGAACAGGTTTTGCGGACTGCCGAAAGGCATTAAAAGCGAGCCTCTGATGGCCGCGATGTTTTCCATGGAAATGACGGGTAAGATGTATTTTTCTTTGTCGCCTTTTCTAAACAAAAGAATCGTAAGCGGCACAAAGATAATAAGCGATACGTCGTTCGTTACAAACATCGATGTAAAGAAAACGCCGAAAATCAAGAACAGCGAAAGTGTTGCCATAATCTTAAACTTTTTGCTGAAATTAATTACCGGCTCAAAAATATTCTCCTGTTTAAAACCTTCGAGGACGCATAACATCATAAAAAGAGTGCCGAGCGTATGCCAGTCAATCTCTTTAATAAGCGCCTTTGTGGGAGGCGTAATAAACAAAGAAACGACGGCAGCGAGTACGGCCACCGTCAGCATTATTTCTTTTTTCAAAAATTCAAATACTTTTTTCATCTATCCAAAGTCTTTCTAAAATTAACCTTTAGAATTATATCATTATCGAAGCAAATTGAAAGACTTTTTTTATTTTCTGTGGAATTCGGCACACTTTTTCACGAAATTCACGGCAAACGAAGGGTTCGACGGGAAATACAGATGAGGAAATCCCGCCCAGATGTTTTCGTTAGTCTTAACCGCTTCATATGTTTTACCTGTAAAGGGTTTGGTGCAGATTACGTCGCATCCGTTATCGTCGCAGTCGTAATAATGGAATTCGTGGCCTCTTATCTCTTCGCCCTCTTTAAGGAAATTCGGGCTTTTTTCTTTCAAAGAAACATATCCGAATCTTACGGGTCTGCCTTTATATTTAAGATCTCCGTCAAAGATATTTGAAGTTATGTAAACCTTTCCATCCTTATCTTCTATGCTTTTCTGAAGATACATAAAACCGCCGCACTCTGCGAAAATGGGCATTTTATTGTTGTATGCGTTTCTGACAGATTCGAGCATAGAAGTGTTCTGACTCAGTTCTTCCAGATGAAGCTCGGGATAACCGCCGGGAAGATACAGGCCGTCCGCATTTTCAGGAATCTTCTCATCATGAATGGGCGAGAAGAAAACTAAATTAGCGCCTTCGTTTTTAAGTTCTGTTAAGTTATCCTCATAAAAGAAACAGAAAGCCTCGTCTTTTGCAACAGCAATAACTGGTGATTCTACCTCTTTATTTGTTTTTTCAAAAGTGCAGTCTTCTATCTCTTCTGCAAAAGATGCTGTTTTTTCCAGTTCTTCAAAAGAAACATTCTTCTCAAAATATCCTGTCAGCTCTTCCAAAACCTCATCATAATTATCCGTATCTTCAGGAGTTACTAATCCTAAATGTCTGCTTGAAAAAGCGTGATCCTTCATATCGGGAATAAAGCCGAGCGCTGAAATACCGCACTCTTCTTCTATCATGGGCTTTAAGATATTAAACATGGATTCTGAAGTCCTGTTTAAGATAACACCTTTAATCAGGTCTTTTTTATCATAGGATTTAAAGCCTGAAATTTCCGGAATAACGGATCTTCCCATGCCTTTGGCATCAATTACAAGAATTATCGGAGTCTTTGTAACTTCTGCGAGATTGTATGATGAGCCTTCAGATTTCACTCCGCCGACTCCGTCGAATAGTCCCATCACTCCTTCGAAAACAGCAAAATCAAAGCCCGAAGCGTTTCTTGCAAAAAGGCTTCGCGTTGTCTTTTCACCGGTAAAAAATGTGTCCAGATTGTATGATGGTATGCCGAGAGCATTCCTATGATACATCGGATCAATGTAATCGGGACCGCATTTAAAAGAAACCGTCTTTATTCCTTTGTTCTTGAGGGTTTTCAATAGTGCACAGGTGATTCCGGTCTTGCCCGAACCACTCTTAGGCGCCGCTATCATTACTCTTTTAATGTTCATATTTTTACCTGAATTCAACCGTACAGATATATACTGGGTTCTGTGCTTTCATAAGGTGGTACGAACCGACTTCATCGGACTTGCTGACCTGGAGCT
>JAEEOJ010000006.1 GCA_016284175.1 Lachnospiraceae bacterium
ATACGGTTATCATCGCATCGTAAATTCCGTGGCAGATGATAAGTGAGAGCGTCGTGCAGTTCTTGATATACTTTCTTAAGATGCACCAGAAAAGTCCGAGAAGCGTTGTAATTATAAGCTGGGCTATGTTAAACGAAGCGATGTGGAAAAGTCCGAACAATACGGATGAAACTATTATCGCAACGATATCTTTATCGCTGATTTTTTTAATCTTTGAAAAGACAAATCCACGGAAACAGAGTTCTTCGACTGCTGCTACTGCTGCCGTGCAGTAAAAAAATTCGTACATAAACTGCCAGAGGTATTTGTATCTTTGGCCGTTGTCAACATAATCACCGAAACCTGCAAGATGGGGAACAAGTGTCAGAACAAGCGACATTCCTATCCCTAAAAGGACGCCGATTAAAATCTGAAGGCCGATTTTTTCTTTCGTAAAACCGAGGTCGGAGACTTTGTCTTTTGAAAAAATCATTACCAGAATCGGAACCGCAGCTATAATCCAGTAGCTAAAGATTATAGTAATCATTCTGGGGATAAGCGGAATCAGCATTACCACATAGCGGTTAAATGTCACCACTCCGAAGAGTGCCGAGAATATTCCGATAAGGCCGATAATAAGACCTACCCATGCCAGTGTTTTATCTTTCTTTTCCATAATTTAGTCCAGTCTTTCGTTTTCGTTGGTAAACAGTTCTCTGAATCTTCCCGAAACAGCGGGCTCCATTCCCGCCACATAAAGATGCGAGGTATCGCCGAATGCCTGCATTCTGAATTGTGCTATGCCTTCTCTTCTTTCCTCGGTTGCTACAGTCGTTATCGAAGTAGGTGCCGCAATCGTTGAATGCCATAAAACAAAGGGTGGCAAATTTAAAAGATACGATAATAAAATGCACTCCAGGCCGAAGTGGCAGAAGAATACAATTACATCGCTATTAGGATTAAGCACCTTAAAAAGTTTGCCCTCTTTTTTATAACCATGCTTTTCTAAGAATGCATCAAACTCTGAATAAATCCAGTCAACTTCCTCACGTACCTTTGCTTCTTCAAGCGCAGGATAATCCGTCCATTTATCAAAATCAAATGCGTAAGGCATCCTCGTCCAGTCCTGAGGAAGCCAGTCCCATGCAACTCCTGTTTTCTCGGGACGCTTTACTATCGGCGCAAATTCCCTGAGCCACTCAAGCTCCGTCGCCTCCATATTCATCTTTTTTAAGCTGAGGCTCGCGGTATCCTTCGCGCGGCCAAGCGGTGACACATAACATTCATCCGCTTTTACGTTTTTCATTCTTTCGGAGAGCGCCTCGGCCTCTTTCCATCCAAGCTCTGTCAGAGAGTCATGCTCATAATCGGGATCGCCGTGGCGAACTATTATTAATTTCATTTATATTTCCTCTATTATTGAAGTTCCTTCTTCGCCATTATCCCACTTCCAGCTCTCATAAAAACGAAGTTTTCCGTTTTCTGCCTGTGGTCTGGAATTGCAGGAACCTGATTTTATTTCGCCATTCGCATTGATGTGCTGATATGTGAAATGAAGATTGTGATTTTCATCCATTGTTCCAAGGAGAAAACCTTTTACGATACTGCCACCCGAATACTCGGCCCAGATAGCATTTCCTTTTTGATGATACGAAAAAACCGTATCGCCGGAAACTTCTCCGGATTCTGAATTTTCAATCGCGGTAAAATATTTATCTTCCAGCGAAAACTCTTCTTCCTTTTTATCAAAAAGGGTTTTGCCAAGCTCATAAGCCTTCTTTAAATTCTCATCCCAAAATGATTCACGTTCCGGCTTTTCTCTTGATGTATTTTCAAAAACAACAAATTCAGTTTTCGTAACTCTGTTAATGAGTCTGTCGCCGAACATGACTTTTTTCATGCTATTTAAAAGGCCGAATTTTTCAAGTCTTTCCATCGGATTTCCCGCAGAACACATAATGAGACCTTTGTCCAAAAGTTTCATCTTTTTATCGCCGTATGCAAATCCGTAAGACCATACGCGGTCAAACCATCCTACGAGTTTTGCAGGCGCTTCTGTCCAAAAAACGGGATAGATAAAAACTATCACATCAGATGAATTTATCTTTTTGTGTTCCTCCAGAACATCGGATGCAACTTCGGGAGTATTCCTGTAATATGCATCCCTTAAATATTCCGCTTCGGTAATGTCGGATTTGAAATCCATTTTGTAGAGGTCGGATAAAACGTATTCATTTCCCGAATCCGTGATACCTTTTATAAACGCATCCCTCATGTTTCTTGTAAAAGAATCATCCGATGGATGACAGTAAACGATAAACGCTTTCATTTGATCTCCTAAAGTTTAAGACACATCTCTTCCATGTTGAATTCGATCTGTCCTGTATCTTCAAACCCAATCGACTGATAAAGTCCCTTGGCCACGCTGTTTCCGGGCGCTACCCCCGTGTAGATTTCTTTTATGTTAAATTTATCCCTCATAAAAGAAATACCCTGCATCAAAGCCTCTCTGCCATAGCCCATGTGCTGATATTTTTTATCAATCAGGAATTTCCAGAGCGTGTAGTAATTTTTCACTTCATAGTAGCCCATCATAATAAAACCGACCATGGTATCGTCGTTATAAACGGCAAACGGAAATGCGGTTTCTTTGTATGCATAAGCCTGTGCTAAGGATTCCGCAGTAGTTGAAACAAAGCTTTTCTGGTCTTCCCTGACACTTAATTCCAGTACTTCGTCTATATTTTCTTTTGTTACTTCTTTTAAATAAACCATTTTTCTAATTTCTTGTTCCTGATGCAAACTCGCCCGTGTTAATATCTATTACTTCCCTTACCGGCTGAATCAGAGAGTTTTCATACCGAACATACCACTGAACATCTCTGCTCATTGTTCCGTCTTTTAATCCGTCTATATGGTCGCCCGGCTTAATCGGATTGTCGTTATCGAAGATGTAGATTAAAAGATTATATGCGTGGTTAACAACATCATCGGGATTAAGTCCGTGGAAATGATACTGTAAATCAGGCAGGAACAATGTGCTCATTCCAAGAGTATCAACCATCCTGTCTTCAGTACCCTGTATATTAAAGAACCTGACATTTACGGCATAATAAAGGAATCTTTGTTCCCTGGGAACCGTACAGTTTAATATCTTGTCTCTCGTAAACATTTTCTTCGAGTTGTCGAAAACAACTGCCTTGCAGGTCGGGAACATTTCAACCAGCGCTTCAACATAATCGACGAGCATTTCCGCACGTTCGTTATACGGAAGGCATGCGCCCAGCATATCGTTTGCAACTACCTGGTATTTGCAGGAGTCCAGTATTTTTTCAGCTTCGGGACAGTCCCATGTCTGAGAGCGTTCAAGATCGTTTAAAATCGGATTTGGTATTTCAAAGCAGTTTGTCAACATAAGCATCGGAGGCGCATCTTTGTTTTCCTTTTCAAAATGAATACTGTACCTCTTTGCCGCAAATCCTGCACTGCTTTCACTGTATGCAAAGCAGTCGGTTTCGCCAAGGTGCTTATTCATTATTGCGCACATGGTTTCCTGATCGGGAAGTTCGCACTTTTCTTCCATCAGCAGAAAAATCAAAAATACCATTCCCGGGTGTGTTTCTTTGTTATTTAAATCCTGCTGCAATACTTCATCTTCTTTTTTCTTTTTGAATAAACCCATTTTTTACCCCCTTATACTTTTAAAACGGACATTCTATCGTTATCATTTTGGTCGAAAAACCGTTTCTCTCATAAAATCTCATTCCGTCGGTATTCTGCGGAAAGACCTGGGTTCTGAAAAAATCGGCTCCGTTATCTTTACCGTATTTCTTTGCTTCGTTTAAAAGAATCGTTCCGATTCCCCTGCTTCTGTATTCTGCGGTAACCACAAGGTCCTGAAGATACAGGGAAGTTTCGGGCTTTAAGCACGGAACTTTTTTTGCTTTTATGAGTACAACGTGCGCAAATCCAATTACCTCGCCATCATCTTCTGCCACAAACATTGCCTGGGTATCACTGTCTAAGAAGTCTTTCATCTGTTCACTACGCGTACCCGCAGGACTGAATACAAAATGCTCGGGCTGATAAAGAACCGCATCCTCTTCGAGTTCTCTGTACAGTTCTTCGAGGAGTGCGAGATCTTCTGTTTTTGCTTTTCTGATGTTTACCATTTGCGCTCCTAATTCGAAATTTTCACACATTCCTATTCTAACACGAAAAGGCCCGAAGAAATATATTCTTCGGACCTTTTTCTTTCGTTTTTATTCGCCCCAGTATTCTATTGATTCTTGAGTCCTTCCCGATATACCAAATAGCTTCAATATAAAATCTTCTTTTTCATTAAACATTTGAACTACAGTAACTTTTTCAGAATAATTAGTTTCTTTTTTACAAGGGGCGCAAATTCAAGTTTGTTCATTTACTAAAGACCAAGTTCTTTCTTTAAGTCGTCTGATGAAATTGTTCCCTCTTCGAGAATTGACTTTTCACCCTTTTCCATTTCCATTTTTAACCGATACAAGGCTAGCTCTTTTTCCATTTCATCAAGTTCCTTCATATTAATCATTGCGATATAACCATGTCCGTTTTTCGTTAAGTACACACGGCTTCCATATTTTACACTATTAACAACATTTGTATAATTTCTCAGTTCCGAAATCGGCATAATATTAGGCATATTCTTTCCCTCCTAACAATTATTTGCATTTATTCTTAATTAAAATTTTAATGCTCTTTAGTCGATTTTGCAACATAATTCACATGTTAATTTTACAGCAAAACACATTGTTGTAATAGTATCTTTTTACATAATTTAGTTATATTGTTTCTCCTTATCTCAATTTCTCAGGCAAAAGCGGGTTGTTTTTTAAGGATGCTCCAACTGAATAGTTTCTGTAATCTTCTTCCTGCTTTAGCTTCCTTGCCATTACAACCATTCTGTTAGTTCCCGAATGGGCCAGCTCAACGCTGCAGGAAGAAAGGGTCAGATATTTATCATTTATACTACAGGGGATTTCAGTCTCAAGCCAGTTTCTTTTATCCACCTCCGCCATGTAAGTAAGATAATCCGACTCGCTTTCCCACGCAGTCTTATCCCAGTAAACAAATTCATTGTCCTCAGTGTCTATCAAATAATAAGCGAAAATAATGTAGTAATCGGTCCCTTCATCCGTCACCAGTTTGATTAGAGAATGCTCTTTATAAAAATCGATATCCTCATAAAAGACAAGATCTGCGAAAACATCTCGCTCGTTAATACGGATATTATGACCGTAAATAATATTGTTTCCAGTATCTCTCGCCAGGTCTGATGAAAGCGTCAGAAAAGGAACTCCGTAGCTGTTGGAGTTTTTATTTAAATCATGTGTGAGATAAAAATCCTCATCATAAACACTTACCATCAGAGGATGATTTAAAACGGTATCTTCAATCGATATAATTCCGACACAGTCTTCGTTGTATGCTTTGTATTTTT
>JAEEOJ010000091.1 GCA_016284175.1 Lachnospiraceae bacterium
ACTGATTGATCCGTACAAAAGCATTATTGCCGCAAGATCGATTTCACCTTTGAATAAAAGTGAAATAATAGGTTTGCCAAGTATAGCAAGACCGAATGCTGCAGGAATGGAAATTATCATGGTAACTCTGATAACAGTTGCCATTTTGCTTCTTGCTGAAACATAATCCTTATTTTCAATACTTCCTGTAAGAGACGGAATAATAGCCGAACACATTGCATTGGCAAGTGCAATCGGAAGTGTAATCATAAGTTTATATTTACCGGAATAAACGCCCCAGTAGAAAGATTTTAAATCACTCTCACCGACTTTAATCATATGATGGTTAAACACCGACTGGTCCACAACACCACAGATATTGTACATAACTGAGCAGAGAATCATGGGAATGGCTGTTCTTAAAATAAGAATAAGCACATCAAGGAATGTATCTCTGTTCTTTGAAGTATCTGCAATTACTCTTCTTTCAATGGCATTTTTGTTATGCATGTAAAAATATATCATCAAAAGAAGTCCGGCTAAAGCACCGACACCACATCCAATTGTGGCACCCGCAGCACCCAAAGCGGAAGCATAATTCTCATTCATCATGAGATTGCCGTATTTAGTACCTACTCCGAATAAAATCTTGGCTGCAGATAAAGAAACGATAACAAGAATTATCTGCTCAAGAACCTGCGAAAATGCTGTAAAATGCATGATTCCAAGTCCCTGGAAATAACCTCTGAATACTGCCATTAAAGCAACTACGAAAATAGTGGGAGCAAGTACTCTCATAGCCATTGTACTCATGGCCTCACCCATAATTGTAGTCGAGAAGAAATCAGCAAATATAAATACGATTAAACTAAAAAATCCACCGGAAATAATAGCAAAAAGCAAAGCACCCTGAAATACTTTCTGCATTTTCTTATACTGTCCACGGCTCTGTCTCTGTGCTATAAGCTTACTTACAGCTGCAGGCAGAGAATATGAGGAAAGAATAAGAATTATCGAATAAAACTCGTAAGCGGCTGCATAATAACCGTTTCCGATATCTCCGATAATATTTGTCAGGGGTACTCTTCTGGCAATACCGATTACTCTGCAGAGAATTCCGGCTATCGCAAGAATTGAGCCCTGAACCACTATTCCTTTGGCAATTTTCTTCTTGTCTGACATTTATGTTTCCTTTGCCTTATTTATGATATGGCTCGTTATTAATTATCTTAAAACCTCTGTAAATCTGTTCAAGCAGCACTACTCTCATCAGCTGATGTGGAAAAGTCATATCGGAAAATGAAAGTTTTTCGTTAGAAATCTTTTTAACCGAATCGGACAATCCCAGAGAACCTCCGATTATAAAACATATATTGCTGTTTCCGTTAATACAGAGTTTTTCGATTGTTTTTGAAAAAGAAAGAGAATCATATTTCTTTCCTTCGATTTCAAGCGTGATTACGTAAGCAGATGAAGGTATTTTCTTAAGAATTCTCTCTCCTTCTTTATCTTTTACCAAAGTCTCGGAAGCCTCGCTTAAATTCTGTCCGGCTTCCTCATCGTCAACTTCGATAATGTTCAATTTACAAAATTTTGAAAGCCGTTTTGAATACTCCGAAACGGCTTCCCTGAAAAATTTTTCTTTAATTTTACCGACACAAATTACGGTTACATTCATTAAAATATATCCTCGTAATATTTGTCTATCATAAGATCTGCAAGGCTTTCACTTACAGACGGGAAATTCTGAGAAATAAGATATTTAATCTTAGCGTTTCTCTTAAAGAAATTGGTCTGTTCGTCATCCGTTATTTCAAGATCCGAATCGATAAAACTCATAGTGATGGTCTTTTTAAACCATTCTTCAAATTCGGCGTTTTCACTATTCTCTTCAACGGCTTTGACTTTGTAATCCTTATATCTTGTAAGCGAATGAATACCGAAGTAAATAAACATCGCAAAGAAAAGGAACATGCATGCATCAATTATATATGATACAAGTCCTCGGGGTTTAAAAGGAAGTACTCCTCCTGCCATAAGACCGATAAATATACATCCTAACGCACCCATAACAATGAGCATTATACCGGTTGATAAATATTCTCCTGCTTTATCCTTTTTGGATACATATTCAGCTTCCTGCTTTTCTGCCATCTGACGTCTGATTAGTTCTGCTCTGATTTTTTCAACTTCTTCGGGAGAAGGCTTTCTGTCAGCCTGAGCCGCAAATGATGCATCCTGCAATAAATCTTCCGGATCAGCTTCTTTAATCTCTGTTTCAACAGAACCGAATTCATCTTCTGAGGTTAATTTTTCGTATTCGTCAAAGCTCATAAAAATAGATGAATCAGGTTGATCGTCAATTTTTACGGGATGTTTTGTTTCAAGTGATTCAACAAGCGGAACTTTACAGTCCGCACACATTACAAAACCTTCTCTGTATTCTGCTTTACATTTAGGACAAAAAGGCATTTTTAGTTTCCTTTCGCTGTAAGATATTCATCAATTCCCTTAGCTGCCGTTCTTCCTGCACCCATTGCAAGAATAACTGTAGCTGCTCCTGTAACCGCATCACCGCCTGCGAAAACTCCGTCCTTGGAGGTTTCACCGTTTTCTTCTTTGACAACGATACATTTTCTTCTGTTAATTTCAAGTCCTTGGGTAGTGGATGAAATAAGAGGATTGGGTGATGTACCGAGTGACATGATTACTGCATCACATTCGATTTCAAATTCGGAACCGGGGATTTCTACAGGGCTTCTTCTGCCGCTTTCATCAGGCTCACCGAGTTCCATCTTAATACATTTAATACCTGAAACCCATCCGTTTTCATCGGAAAGAATTTCAACAGGATTTGTAAGAAGGTTAAAGATAATTCCTTCTTCTTTTGCATGATGTACTTCTTCAACTCTGGCAGGAAGTTCTTCTTCACTTCTTCTGTAAACGATATGTACTTCACTTCCAAGTCTAAGTGCTGTTCTTGCTGCATCCATAGCAACGTTTCCGCCGCCTACTACAACAACTTTCTTACCAATCATGATAGGAGTTTCAGAATCCTTGAAAGCCTTCATGAGGTTTGAACGTGTAAGATATTCGTTAGCTGAAAATACACCGTTAGCGTTCTCTCCGGGAATACCCATAAACTTGGGAAGTCCTGCACCTGAACCGATAAATACAGCTTCAAATCCGTACTTGTCAATAAGTTCATCAATCGTAAAAGATTTACCGATGATTGTATTTTTCTCAAATTTAACGCCTAAAGCTTTTACGTTTTCGATTTCTTTCTTAACAACCTTCTCTTTGGGAAGTCTGAATTCGGGAATACCATAAACAAGTACACCTCCGAGTTCATGTAATGCTTCAAATACAGTTACGTCATAGCCCATTTTGGCAAGGTCGCCTGCACAGGATAAACCTGAAGGGCCGGAACCGATAACTGCAACCTTTTTATTCTTCTTTTCAGCATTAACTGAAGGCTTTACACCGTTTTCAAAAGCCCAGTCAGCAACGAAACGTTCAAGTTTGCCGATGGATACGGGTTCACCCTTAATACCTCTGATACACTTGCCTTCGCACTGGCTTTCCTGAGGACAAACACGTCCACAGACAGCGGGAAGTGATGATGATTTGGAAATAACATCATAAGCTTCCTTAAAATTGCCTTCTTTTACTTCTTTTATGAAGTCAGGAATTGAAATGGATACGGGGCATCCTTTTACGCACTGAGCGTTCTTACAGTTAAGACATCTGGATGCTTCTTCCATTGCTTCTTCTTTATTGTAACCGAGGCAGACTTCCTCAAAATTTGTAGCTCTTACCTTGGGATCCTGCTCTCTGATGGGAACTTTCTTTAATACGTCCATTATTTATCACCTCCGCAATGACCGCATCCTCCGTGGTGCGTATCGCCTTCTTTTGCTTTAAGATATGCTCTGCCTTCCGCAGTCTTGTAAATTTGTGTTCTCTTCATTGCTTCATCGAAATTAACGAGATGTCCGTCAAATTCAGGTCCGTCAACACAAGCAAATTTAACGCTGTCGCCAACTGTAAGTCTGCAGGCACCGCACATACCTGTTCCGTCTACCATAATAGGGTTCATGGAAACGATGGTCTTAAGTTCAAGTTTCTTTGTTAAGAGGCAGACAAATTTCATCATAATCATGGGACCGATTGTGATGCAGAGATCATATTTCTTTCCTTCTGCGTAAAGGTCTTCGATTACTTTTGTAACCATACCCTGTCTCTTATAACTTCCGTCATCGGTAGTAATGTATAAAGTACCTGCAACGGCTTCCATTTCATCTTCCATGATAAGAAGATCCTTGGTCTTTGCACCGATTATAACGTCGGCAGCAACACCGTGCTCATGAAGCCATTTAACCTGAGGATATACGGGAGCAGTTCCCAAACCTCCGGCAACAAAAAGAATCTTTTTCTGCTTTAACTCATCAATGGGAGTATCGATTAATTCCGAAGGTCTTCCGAGAGGGCCTACAAAATCGCAGAATGCATCTCCGGTTTTAAGATATTTCATCTTATATGTGGAGGCACCTATCAACTGAACAACGATGGTGATTGTTTCTTTCTCTCTGTCATAATCGCAGATTGTAAGAGGGATTCTCTCTGAGTCCTCATCCGTTCTGACGATTACGAACTGACCGGGTTCGCAATTTGCCGCTACGTTCGGAGCTTTTACGACAAATTCATATATCGAATCTGCCACAAGTTCCTTGGCTTCTAAAATACTGTACATTACTTTTCCTTTCCTTTCCGTAAACCTTAGTTCTCGAGGTTCACACTTCTTTCTTTTATAATGTAATAATCGCCTTTAGCATTTATTTCAAGAGTTCCGTAATCGTTGGGATCGTTTACGTTTACTGCAAATCTCATTCCGGTTAATGTTCTTAGGTCGTCATTTGCGGTATCTACGTAATATTCGTTTATTACATAATAGATAGTTCCCTTAAGATTAAGAGCATCTTCAATAATATATTCAAATTTACCCTGAGCGGTTGTGGCCTTTCCGTCGGTATCGACCAGACCGCCGAGAGAATATCTGTAAACGGTTGCAATGTTAGCTGCTTCAGCCCATGATACTGTGGCATCATCAATTCTGACATTATATTTTCTGGTAATAATAGTACTGGGTATACCGTCTTCGTTATATGATATAAATCTGAATTCCGAAGGACCCATGGGCATTATAAGAGGATATTCGTAAAGAGTAGCATACATATCGGGATCTACTCTGTCTTCCTCATCCACATTGGCTCTGTAACATACATAATATGTCTCACAGTCAACATCGGAATCAACCTTAATAAGAATAGGCACATTATAAGAACCTGATTCGATTGAAACCTGAGGCGCAAGAGGAATTTTAACCTTGATATTGTATTTAGCCTCATTCATTTCACTGATTACACCGTACTCGTTAACAAATACCGCTTTAATGTCATATTCGCCGGATTCAAGATAAATAGGCTCGGTATAAAGAAGTGAGTTTTCGTCAGGGTCGGAACCGTCCATTGTATAATAAACAAAACCGTTTATCGCACTCTTAAGTTCAAGATAAAGTGTTTCGTCATATTCGCCTTCTTTATAGGAAAATTCAGGTTTTTTGCAAAGGTATTCCTGGAATTTGGTAACAATTGCTTCATCATTACATGATAAAAGAAGGTCATTTATACCTTTCCAGTCCTGATTTTCGTAATAAATATTGAATATTCTTTCGTAAGTGTCGGTAGCAAGATTAGGATTTTCGTTTGCTATTTCTTTTAGGATAAAGATTGCGTTATTGTCCTGACCATCATATAAATAGCAGTTTGAAACGGCAAATTTAATATCTGTATTGTCAGGATCTTTTTCAATTGCCTTTTCATAATAATCGATTGCAGTTTCGTAATCCTTGTTTCTGTAAGATGTTTCAGCTTGTTCGATCAAATAATCAATAGACTGTCTGTCTATTAATTTTCTTACAAGAAATACACATCCGAAAACACATGCAATAAACATCAGAATAACAATGAATACAACAATTTTTGTAAAGATGTTTCTGTTCCAGAAATCTACAACAGACAAAATCAAATCTTTGATTGCGCCAACTTCGTTGGGATCTTCTTCATCCCAGTCCTCAACGGAATCTATTACCTGTTCTCTGGAAACATGCTTGTTTTTCTCATAATATTCGCTTCTTGATTTGGGAGGCTTTTTCTGTTTTTTAACCTCTACTACATCAATTTCTTTGGTATGATCAAAAACACCATCAATATCGACAGAAAGATCGACTTCGGGATCGTATTCGGGAACTATATTAATTTCTTCACCGCACACTTCGCAGAAAAGATTGCCTTCTTCCAAGTGTGAACCGCAGTTAGGACATTTCATATTTTTTTCCTTACTCTACTGAATTTACAAGATTACTCATTAACATTGCTATGGTCATGGGACCTACACCGCCGGGAACAGGTGTAATCTTACCTGCAACAGGCTCTACGCTGTCAAAATCAACGTCTCCGCAAAGCTTTTTGCTGTCGGGGTCAGGTCTGTGAATACCTACATCGATTACTACAGCACCTTCTTTTACGTATGAAGCATCAATCATTTTAGGCTTGCCGATTGCAACAATTAAGATATCAGCTCTCTTTGTAACTTCACTTAAATTCTTTGTTCTTGAATGGCAGATTGTAACCGTAGCATTTTCTCTTAACATAAGCATTGACATAGGTTTTCCTACGATATTGCTTCTGCCGATAATAACACATTCCTTGCCTTCAATTTCAACATTACTTCTCTTTAAAAGCTGAATGATACCTGCGGGAGTACAGGAAACGAATCCTTTCTCACCGATCGAAAGTCTTCCGACGTTAATAGGATGGAATCCGTCAACGTCCTTATCGGGATTAATTCTTCTTATAACTTCATCTTCATCAAAATGTTTAGGTAAAGGAAGCTGAACAAGAATACCGTTAACCTTATCATCATTGTTGAGATCGTCGATAAGTTTTAAAAGTTCTTCCTGAGTTGAATCTTCTTTAAGATTATATGATAAAGAATTGGCACCGATATATTCGCAGGCTTTCTTTTTGTTGTTTACATATACGCTGCTGGCAGGATCTTCTCCAACCTGAATAACAGCAAGTGTAACTTCAATACCTTTTTCTTTTAGAAGTGCAACTTTATCTTTACACTCGTCTTTAATCTGAGCTGATATAAGTTTTCCGTCGATTAATTCAGCCATTTTTTCCTCCGAGAATATTAAAATTTTAAATAAATGTCAAGTTTATCTTTAGAACAGACCTGTAATCTTTCCGTCTACAACATCGATTCCTAAAGCTGCGGGAGCCTTGGGAAGACCGGGCATTGTCATAATCTGACCTGTTATAACAACTACAAAGCCTGCGCCTGCCGATACATAGCATTCTCTTACTTCGATGTTATAACCTGTAGGACGTCCGAGTAATGTAGGATCGTCAGAAAGTGAATATTGTGTCTTTGCGATACATACAGGCATATTTGAGAAGCCGAGTTTTGTTAATTTCTCAAGCTGCTTCTTGGCAGTAGATGAATAATTTACACCGTCTGCACCATAAATCTCTTTTGCGATTGTTTCAATCTTTTCTTCAAGAGAAAGTTCGTCCTTGTATAAAGGATGGTAATGACTTTCTTTAGTTTCAAGGGTTTCAAGAAGAGTCTTGGCAAGTTCTACACCGCCTTCTCCACCTTTTTCCCAAACTTCGGAAAGTGCGAAGCTGCAGCCTCTTTCTATGCAGAAGTCTTTTACGAAATCTGTTTCAGCCTTTGTATCGGTAATAAATGAGTTAAGGGTAACAACAACGGGAACATCATATTTCTGAAGATTCTCGATGTGTTTCTCGAGGTTTACAATACCTTTCTTTAATGCATCAAGGTTTTCTGTCGACAACTGATCCTTAGGAACACCACCGTTATACTTAAGAGCTCTGACAGTTGCAACAAGCACAATTGCATCAGGTTTAAGACCTGCCATACGACATTTAATATCAAGAAACTTCTCAGCACCGAGATCTGCACCGAAGCCCGCCTCAGTGATACAGTAATCTGCAATCTTTAATGCTGTCTTAGTGGCTCTTACAGAGTTACATCCGTGTGCAATATTGGCAAAAGGTCCGCCGTGAACAATAGCGGGCGTATTTTCAAGTGTCTGAATAAGATTAGGCTTTAAAGCATCTTTAAGTAATGCTGCCATTGAGCCTACACCGCCTAAATCTTTAGCAATAACGGGTTCTCCTGCAAAATTGTAAGCAACAACAATCTTACCGAGTCTTTCTTTAAGGTCTTCCATGTCACTTGCAAGGCAAAGGATTGCCATAATTTCGGAAGCAACGGTAATAACGAAATGATCTTCTCTTACTACACCATCAGCTTTAGCGCCGAGACCGATTACGATATTTCTTAAAGCACGGTCATTCATATCAAGACATCTTTTCCAAACAACACTTCTTGTATCGATACCAAGCTGATTGCCCTGCTGAATATGATTATCAAGTAAAGCAGCAAGTAAGTTGTTTGCAGATGTAATTGCATGGAAGTCTCCCGTAAAATGAAGGTTTAAATCTTCCATGGGAACAACCTGGGCCATTCCACCGCCTGCGGCTCCGCCCTTAATACCAAAGCAGGGTCCGAGTGAGGGCTCTCTTAAAGCGATAACTGCTTTCTTCCCCATAAGGCCTAACGCCTGGCCAAGACCAACTGTTGTAGTTGTTTTTCCTTCACCTGCAGGTGTAGGGTTAATAGCTGTTACAAGAACAAGCTTACCGTCTTTATTATCTTTTACGGAGTCGATATACTCATCAGATAATTTTGCCTTATATTTTCCATATAATTCCAAATCATCTTCAGGGATTGAAAGAAGCTTTGCAACCTCTGTAATGGGTTTCATTGTAGCGCTTTGAGCAATTTCAATATCAGATTTCATAATCGTCTCCTTTTACTTGTATTTCTATTCCTGGGAATTAATCATGGCAGTAAAATCTGCCTCATCCATCAGAATCTTTCTTGGTTTGGTACCTTCTTCGGGACCTACAACTCCTTTGGCTTCAAGCTGATCCATAATTCTGGCCGCTCTGTTAAAGCCAATCTTAAAGGCTCTCTGCAATGCACCGATTGAAGCTTTTTCTTTGCCGATAATAAACATTCCGGCCTGTCCGAAAAGTTCATCCAGGTCTCCGCCGGGAGCAGCCACGGTACCGCTTACACCGTTATTCTTAACAGTTTCCATTATTCTTTCATCATAACCTTTAATATTCTGGTTTTTGATGAAATCAACCACATCAAGAACTTCGTTATCCGAAACAAAACATCCCTGTACTCTGGAGGGCTTGTTCATTCCCTGCGGGAAGAAAAGCATATCACCTTTACCGAGAAGTTTTTCTGCACCGTTTGAATCAAGAATTGTTCTTGAATCAATACCTGAAGATACGCTAAAAGCAATACGGCTGGGCATATTTGCCTTAATAAGACCTGTAATAACATCTACAGAAGGTCTCTGGGTGGCTATGATTAAATGAATACCTGCAGCTCTTGCAAGCTGAGCCAGGCGGCAGATTGATTCTTCAACTTCCTTGCCTGCAACCATCATTAGATCTGCAAGCTCGTCTACAATAATAACTACCTGAGGAAGTTTTGAAACAGTCGGATCTTCTGCAGCTTTTTCATTATAGCCCTTTAAATCTCTGACACCGGCATCTGCAAATTTTTTATATCTGTCTTCCATCTCGCTTACGCCCCAGTGAAGCGAAGCACTTGCTTGTTTCGGATCTGTCACAACAGGTAATAAAAGATGTGGAATACCGTTATATACACTTAATTCAACAACTTTAGGGTCAATGAGTATAAGCTTTACATCTTCAGGATGAGCTTTATATAAAATACTCATGATAATTGTATTGATACAAACCGATTTACCCGAGCCTGTAGCACCTGCAATAAGCAGATGAGGCATCTTAGCAATATCGGATATAACAACCTGACCTGATAAATCCTTACCGACAGCAAATGCCAGATTGGATTTTGAATTATGAAAATCAGATGATTCAATAAGATCTCTGAAAGGAACTGCAGAACTTTCTGAATTGGGAACTTCGATACCGACAGCACTCTTACCGGGTATGGGAGCTTCTATTCTAATATCTGCCGCACCGAGACTTAATTTGATATCATCGGATAAAGAAACAATTCTGCTTACCTTTACGCCCGGAGCGGGAGTAAGTTCATATCTGGTAACTGCAGGACCTTTTGAACAGTTATCGGGATCGATAGAAACCTCTACACCGAAAGTTGAAAGTGTTTCTTTAAGTTTATTGGCTGTTTCAATAATGTCATCGCCTTTATTCTTCGATGATCTGCTACCTTTGCTTAAAAGCGTAACAGGAGGGAATTTATAAGGCTTAGCAGGTGCATTATTCTTCTTTTCTTTATACAAATCAAGAGTAGGATCTGCAGAAATTGCACCCTGTGACTGATTATTATTTTCAATCATGGATACTGCACCGGGTGTCATTTTTACTACAGGAAGAGTTTCTGCAGGTTCCGGCTCCTTAACAGTATTTACAGGCGAAATATCATTATTTACAGGTCTTGATTTAACGGATGAATCATTTGCATAAACATTTATAGGTCTGATTTCATCATTATTAGGATTTTTTTTGATATCTTTAGCATGAATCTGATGAATATCGCCCGATTCACCTTTGTTTTCTTTATATTTTACTTTTTCGTTATTGGCATAAAGAATATCCTCGGATATAGGTTTTATATCAGAAGGGCTGACATCAATTACCTTGTTCTTTCCTGCATGAACGTCTTCTTCGGGATCTTCGGTAATTTTATATGAAATCTTTTTCTTGCGTGCTGCTTCTTTTTCACGCATTCTTCTGATTTCACGTTCTGTATATTCTCTCTCCGCCTCGGGATCGGGATCGTCAAGGTCATGATATTTCGCATATAAAATCTTAGAATATCTGACAATATACTTACCGAACATAACAACGATACTTGCAATCATTAAAACGATTGAAAGTATCCATACAAGGGCTCTGCCACAGCTTATATCAATAATATAGGCAAGAAAACCGAATATTACTCCGCCACCTTTTCCGTTTAAGAAAAAGATTTTCATGGACTCGGTAAAAGATGCTTCACTTATATTTTTATAAGCGAAAAGATGTGCAATCATACCAATGCAGGCCACAAAAAGAACTGCCGAGATAACATTGAATACGGTTTTCTTGGTAGTATCTTTAACGATACAGTAAACCGTCGTAAGTATCCCGACAATCGGCAGAACATACGCTCCGAAACCAAAGAGGCCTTTTAAGATTTTGGTTATAAAAAGACCGACTCCTCCGTCGAAAATTCCGAGGGAGAACAAAAACATAACTGCAAAAAGCACAAATATACCGAAGTAAATAAGTACTTTTACGTAGTCAAATTCATATTCCTGGTTTGATGTATTTTTCTTACGTGTATTATTTTTAGAAGTGCGTGCGGAAGAACTTCTTTTACCGGAGCCGCTTCCGGAAGAGGCGGATGAAGTTCTTCTTTTGCGATTACCGTTAGATGTCATAATAATCTTTGCCCTTCATATCTGTTATATCAAAATCGAGGTCTTCGTCTTTAAAGTCATAATCGTAAGTAAGTTCTCTGGCAACATGAGGTTTAGGACCGGGAAGAGGATTCTTGATAAATCCCGAATTGCTTCGATCAGGAACGGTTTCCACAAGGGTAAGGCCTGTAGCAGTGCTTCTCATATTGTCTGTAACCTCCTCTTTTACTGCAGTTTCAGTATTGGTAATAGGTATACGTTCAGGTAATGTTGTCTGAACTGCAGGTTTTTCAACCACAGCGGGTAAAGTTTTTTCAGGCTGTTTCTCTTCAGGCTTTTTATTTTCAACTTTACCCGAAGCAATGGCAACTGCCTTTAAATCCTTTTCTTCGTCTTCTTCTTTTACGTAAGTTGTTGAAGACTTACCCTGATAAGCGGGTTTGTAACTGTTGTATCTTTCTTCTTCGTTGTCATCATTACTCTTGTATTTCAGAGCTTCTCTTTCTTTTTCAGCATTTGAAATATCCTCAACGCTTAAAGCAAAGCTAGGAAGTTCAAACAATCCGATAACTGTTATTAACATGAAAAAGAAATTAAGAATATACGAATATTCGCTGGTATTAAACTTAACAAAAGTAAATACACAGATAAAATCCAGAAGGATTACCGAAGGAAGGCCTTTGTCAAATTCGTTTCTGATAAAAGCAAAAATTGCGATTGCAACAAATATAAATATCGCAATACCTTCGGGTCTGGTTTCCATCGGAGCTTCATATGTAAGAGACAGTCCTCTGGGAATAAATGAATAAATGTAATTCAATACATTATCCATTTGATTAAGTCCGTTATTATAAAAGAGACTTAAGAACAAGAACAGAGATCCCGCAAAGGAAACAATAAATATTCCCGACTGAATAAATTTATTCTGGAATACGGTTTCTGTATATTTTTTACATGTAAGCAAAAGCATGCTGACGGTTAAAACCAGAAGGGAAACTCCTAAAATATCCCACATTGCAACAAATCCGGAGAATACACCGAGTGCAACGATATAAAGCATCTGATAACCGTCGATAATATGCGATTTTTTGTTTAAGTAAATTATCCATGAAAGATAATAAAGATATGCCACATAAAGAAATGCTAGAAGCGTATCCGGAGAGATATTCATCGATGCTTTTATCGAATAAGGCATAAAAGATAAAAGCATTGCCATAAGTAACGCGTATCTCATGCGGAGTGAACGCTTTAACATAAAATATGCAAAAGCAATTATTCCTGCCTGAAGCAGAATGTTTAATGCATAAATCGGATAAGGTGTTGAACTTATCTTGCATAAAAGACTGCAGATTGATGCATAAGCATAATCCACATAAGCCGTTCCGGGAACACGTACTGTACTTCCGAGTGCATAATCATAATAAGCATTCTCGATTTCAACACCAAACTGCGATGTTATAAACATTACTCTTACGAATATCATAAGCATAATAAGAGTTATGATGCCTACTGCTTCGTAAGATTTTGATATAACCGGCAAATCTTTAATCTGGTATTTTTCAGGTATTTTAGGAACTACAAATTTAAAGATAAGCACAAGCAAAACGGCCACAATAAATACAATTCCGTATCTAATAAGAATCAGAACTATTGCACTACCTTCAGCCGATCCGACCATACTTATCGAATAAAGCCCAATGGCACAAAAAAAGATTAAAGCAAATATCACATAAAGAATATAATGATATATGTTTTTCTTTGTAACCATAAATTAACCTTCCAAAACCCAAATATTAAGAAGTATACTTCTCAATGTTATATCTAGGACGTCTTTTGACTTCCATGTATATTTTGCCGATATATTCGCCTATAAGGCCAATCGAAATTAACTGTACGCCGCCTAAGAACCAGATACTTACAATCAAAGATGTCCAGCCGGGTTCAACTGTCTTTAAGAAGTAAGAAACAAGCGCATAAACAAATGCAGCAATACTTAAGAATACGCTTATAAACCCTAAAAGAACGATGTATCTGATCGGCTTAACACTAAAGGATGTAATACCTTCAATTGCAAGAGCAAGCATCTTTCTTAAAGGATATTTGCTCTTACCTGCTACTCTGACTTTTCTGTCGTAATAAACACATTCTGTCTTATAGCCGATAAGGGGAACAATACCTCTTAAGTAAAGATTTTCTTCAGAGTATTTCGAAAACTGTTCAAGCGCTCTTTTAGACATCAGTCTGAAGTCTGCATGATTGTAAATCGTTTTTGCTCCGAAAAAGTTCATAACCCTGTAAAAAGTCTGGGCTGTAACTCTTTTAAAGATTGAATCGGTCTTTCTTTTATTTCTGACACCGTATACAATATCGTTTCCTTCATGGAATTTATCTACCATCTCTTCGAAAACATCAATGTCATCCTGAAGATCTGCATCAATTGAAATTGATATATCGCAGATGTCTTTTGCAAAAATAAGACCGGCGGTCAATGCAAACTGATGGCCTACATTGCCCGCAAGTTTAAGTCCTCTGACTTCTTTGTGTATTTTGTTTTCGTTCTCAATTAATTCCCATGTCCTGTCTTTACTTCCGTCATCAACGAAAAGAAGAAATGATTCGGGAGAAATCTTACCTTTTTCGATAAGCTCAGCGAGCTTGTTCCTTAAACTCTCAAAAGTTATCGGAAGCATCTCTTCTTCGTTATAGCAGGGAACTACTATCGAAAGAATATCCATACTAAATTTCCTTAAATGCCTGTTCGAGATCGGCGATTATATCGTTAACGTTTTCAATACCTACAGAGAATCTGATTAAATCAGGTTTTACGCCTGCTTCAAGAAGCTGCTCATCTGTCATCTGTCTGTGAGTATGTGATGCAGGATGAAGAACGCATGAACGTGTATCAGCAACATGTGTAACAATTGCAACAAGCTTTAAAGCATCCATGAACTTAATGCTGGCTTCTCTTCCACCCTTGATACCGAATGTAAGAACACCGCAGGTACCGTTAGGCATATACTTCTTTGCTCTCTCGTAGTAAATATCACCTTCAAGTCCGGGATAGTTAACCCAGGCAACCTTATCCTGTGCTTTAAGCCATTTAGCAACTGCCAGAGCGTTTTCACAGTGTCTCTGCATACGAAGGTGAAGTGTTTCAAGACCTAAGTTTACGTAGAAAGCGTTCTGAGGAGACTGGATTGAACCTAAATCTCTCATAAGAGTTGCTGTAGCTTTTACGATAAATGCAGCTTTACCGAACTGCTCTGTATAATTTGTTCCGTGATATGATTCATCAGGGAAGCATAATCCGGGGAATTTATCGGGATATTTAGTCCAGTCAAAGTTACCGGAATCTACGATACATCCACCGACAGATACTGCATGTCCGTCCATGTACTTTGTGGTTGAATGTGTAACAATATCAACTCCGTATTCAAAAGGTCTGCAGTTAACAGGTGTAGGAAATGTATTGTCAACAATTACAGGTACGCCTGCTTCATGTGCTGCTGTAACGAATTTTTCAAAATCAAGTACAACAAGTGAAGGATTTGAAATAGATTCGGCAAGTAAGCACTTTGTATTGGGCTTGAATTCTTTTCTTAAATCCTCAAGAGAAATCTCGGGATCTACAACAGTTGTTTCAATACCCATCTTAGCGATTGTGGTAGTTAAAAGGTTAAATGTACCACCGTAGAGTGCAGAACTGATAATAATGTGATCTCCTGCTTCTGCAATGTTAAATACCGAATAGAAGTTGGCTGCCTGACCTGAAGATGTAAGCATTGCTGCTGCGCCGCCTTCCATATCGCAAATCTTTGCTGCAACGAAATCATTTGTAGGGTTCTGAAGTCTGGTGTAAAAATATCCTGAAGCCTTTAAATCGAATAAATCACCCATCTGCTCAGATGTATCATACTTAAATGTAGTTGACTGATAAATGGGTAAAATTCTTGCTTCACCTTTAGTGGGCTTCCAGCCCGACTGAATACATTTTGTCTCAATACTGTAATCGCTCATTTTTTCTTATTCCTCGTAGTTCTTAAATAGTTTGGTTTATTCTTCGTCCCAGTTAGTATAAACGTTCTGGACGTCATCATCTTCATCAAGCAAATCAAGAGTTCTCTGAAGATTCTTGATTGCTGTTTCGTCATCAAGCTTAACGTAGTTCTGCGGGAGCATTGTTACTTCAGCCTGTGCCATGGGAATATTGTTTTCTTCCATAGCCTTGATAACATCATTGATTGCATCAGGTGATGTAATGATTTCATAGCTGTCTTCTTCATCGCTGAAATCGTCAGCACCTGCATCAAGAGCAATCATCATAAGGTCGTCAGCATCCATATCACATTCTTCCTTGTCGATAATAATCTGACCACACTCATCAAACATGTATGATACACAGCCCTGTGTTCCGATGTTACCCTGTCCTTTGGTAAATGCGGAACGAACATTACTTGCTGTTCTATTCTTGTTGTCTGTAAGGCATTTAACGATGATTGCGATACCGTTAGGTCCGTATCCTTCGTAAGTACACTGTTCGTATGTAACGCTTGCGCCTTCGCCTGCAGCTTTTTTGATACCTCTGTCGATTGTATCGTTAGGCATGTTGTTTGCCTTGGCTTTAGCTATAACTGTTGCAAGTTTATAGTTGTTTGCGGGATCGGGACCGCCTTCTTTAACGGCAACCGCAATTTCACGTCCGATAATCGTAAAAATCTTTCCTTTGGCTGCATCATTCTTTTCTTTTTTGTGTTTAATATTGGCAAATTTTGAATGTCCGGACATAAGTTCCTCCTGTTACGTAAAAATCAACAACATATTATATCATTTTGATGCCTGTTTTTCAACAAAATCAGCGTTATTATTTGCATCTTCGTTAGTTATTTTTGTAACAAAAACAGATTTGATTATATGATTCTCAACTTCAAGTATTTTAAACGAATAACCGCCATATTCAATGACCGATTTATCATCATTTTCCGGTACATATCCGAGCTTGTTTGTGAGGAAACCGTTTATGGTTTCAATATCCTCATCTTCGCTCTCCAAATCGATGCCCAGAATATCACTTAATTCCTCGAGCGGAGTCAGTCCGTCGATTTCATAACTTTTCTCACCTTTTGACTCGACAAAAGTCTCTTCTTTGTCGTATTCGTCAAGAATATTTCCGACAATTTCTTCCAGGATATCTTCCATCGCTACAAGTCCACTCGTCTGACCGTATTCGTCGATTACGATAACCATCTGCAGTTTGTCGTCTTTCATTTTCTTGAAAAGATCATCTATTTTTCTTGTCTCGGATACAAATCTGGCTTCTCTTAAAAGTTTAGGATATCTTCTGATGGCGCCGTCTCTGTCTTTAAAGTTTGACTGGTATCTTAACGCATCTTTTAAGTGAATGATACCGATAATATGGTCAAGGCTGTCAATATACACGGGATAACGGCTGTTTGAACCGTCTAGCATTATCTTAATGGCATCGGAAAGCTTTGTATCACCGTCAATTCCGACAATAT